>JAITBG010000063.1 GCA_031283725.1 Treponema sp.
AAGGAGACCCTATGACCTATCGACCCGGCCCGGAAGAAGCCGCCTCGCTTGCCAGGGATTTTAAGACCATCCCGGTATCTCTGACGTTGCCCGTGGGGGGACATACCCCGGTGGAAACCTTCAGAATCCTCAAGAATCTAAGCCGCCAGTGCTTTATCCTCGAAAGCCTTGAGGACCCCAACCGGCATGGCCGTTATACTTTTCTGGGCTATGACCCTAAGCTGGAGATCTCCTGTACCAACGGCTCCCTCAGCATAAAAAACGGGACCCATATAAATATGACCGTTAAAAATCCCGGGGTGAATATTAATCAAATAATTGAAGAAAACCGGAGCCCAGAATTCCCCTATCTCCCTCCCTTTACCGGAGGCCTGGTGGGGTACTTTTCCTATGACTATATCAAGTACAGTGAGCCGGGACTGAACCTTAACGCCGACGACCAGGAACATTTTAAGGACGTGGACCTTATGCTCTTCGACAAGGTTGTGGCCTACGATCACTTGGAAGAAAAAATTATCCTTATGGTGAATACCAAAGCTGATGCGGTGAAGGAAAACTACAACCGGGCGGTAACGGAACTGGAAAAACTGGCCCGTATCATTGAGGGCGGGACCCCTGCGGAGATGAAACCCCTCAGGATTACTTCCCCATTCCGGCCCCTCTTTGACGAGGCGCAGTATTGTTCCATGGTCAAGCGAGCCAAGGACTATATCAAAGAAGGGGATATCTTCCAAGTGGTGCTTTCCAACCGTTTGGAGGCGGATGTGGAAGGTAGTCTTTTCGATGCCTATCGGATACTCCGGGAACGGAACCCCTCGCCGTATATGTTCTACTTCTCCAGCGACGATATTGAAATTGCCGGGGCTTCCCCGGAAACCTTAGTAAAACTGCTTAAGGGCGAGCTCCTCACCTTTCCCCTGGCGGGTACCCGTCCTCGCGGCAAGACCGAAAGCGACGATACCGCATTAGAGCGGGAACTCCTGACTGATCCCAAGGAACTGGCGGAACACAATATGCTGGTGGACCTGGGACGGAACGACCTGGGGAAGATCAGCCGCTTCGGTTCGGTGATGCTGGAACGATACCTTTCGGTGGAAAAATTCTCCCACGTGATGCACCTGGGTTCCACCGTACGGAGTGTCATCCGGGAGGATAAGACCGGAACCGATGCTGTCGAGGCGGTACTTCCCGCAGGGACACTGTCGGGGGCTCCAAAAATCCGGGCCTGCGAAATTATCAACGAGTTGGAAAACAACAAGCGGGGTATCTACGGCGGGGCCATCGGTTACCTGGCTTTTAACGGCGATATGGATACCTGTATCGCCATACGGATCGCCTTTAAGAAAAACAGCAAGGTCTTTGTCCGGTCCGGCGCCGGTATCGTGGCGGACAGTGTCCCTGAAAAGGAATACCAGGAGTGCGAAAACAAAATGCGGGGGGTACTGAACTCTCTGATAGAAGCCCAGTCAATGGCCGATGTAACAAGGTGACATAAAAATGATATTACTTATTGACAATTACGACAGTTTTTCCTACAACCTCTACCAGCTTATCGGGAGCCTTAACCCCGATGCCCGGGTAATCCGTAATGACGAGATGACCGTGGCAGATATTGTGGTCCTACGCCCAAGCCACATCGTAATTTCCCCGGGCCCGGGTCGGCCCGCCAACGCCGGTATCTGCGAAAAACTAATCGCCGCTCTGGCGGGGCGGATACCTATACTGGGGGTATGCCTGGGTCATCAGGCTGTCTGCGAAGTTTTTGGCGCCACTGTGGCCTACGCCAAGACGCTGATGCACGGAAAGTCTTCGATGATCAAAGTGGATACCGGCAGCCCTCTTTTCGCAGGCATGAGTGGAATTGTACAGGGCGCCCGTTACCATTCCCTGGCTGCCCTTTCCAACACTATTCCTGTGCAGCTCAAGGTTATCGCCACCGCCGACGACGGAGAAGTTATGGCGGTGGAGCACCGGGAGCATCCGGTCTATGGTGTACAGTTCCATCCTGAATCTATTTTGACCCCCCAGGGGAAACAAATACTAATCAACTTCTTAGGAGTTCATAATGATTAAAGAAGCTATCATAAAGGCCGCTGCCCGGGAAAATCTGGATTACGGAATGGCCGAAGTAGTAATGGACGAGATCATGGGAGGCAAGGCAAGTGATATCCAGATGGCGGCTTTTCTTACTGCCATGGCGGTGAAGGGGGAAACTATCGAAGAGATCACCGCCTCTGCCGCGGGCATGAGGAAACACTGTATCCGTATCCTTCACGATATGGATGTCCTTGAAATCGTGGGTACCGGCGGGGATCGGTCCCATTCCTTCAATATTTCTACCACATCTTCACTGGTAATTTCCGCTGCGGGAATCCCCGTGGCAAAGCACGGTAACCGGGCGGCATCCAGCAAATCCGGGTCGGCGGATGTACTTGAAGCCCTGGGGGTGGATATCACCATTTCCCCGGACCTGAGCCTTCATTTACTCAAGACCATCGGTCTCTGTTTCCTCTTTGCCCAAAACTACCATCTCTCCATGAAGTACGTCGCTCCGGTACGGAAAGAACTGGGCATCAGAACAATTTTTAATATCCTTGGCCCTCTGGTTAATCCGGCGGGGGCGAACATGGAACTCTTGGGGGTCTACGATGAGGATCTTACGGAACCCATGGCCCGGGTGCTTTCGAACCTGGGAGTAAAAAGCGCACTAGTAGTGTACGGCCAGGACGGGCTGGATGAAATTTCCATGAGCGCTCCCACCTCGGTCTGCGAGGTGCGAAACGGAATATTCAAGTCCTATGTCATCGAACCCGGGCAATTCGGTTTTAAGCTCTGTAAAAAAGAGGATCTGCTGGGGGGAACTCCGGCGGAAAACGCCGTCATAAGCCGGGCTATACTTTCCGGAGAAAAGGGGCCAAAGCGTGATGCGGTACTCCTCAATTCCGCTGCGGCCATCCACATTGCCAAACCGGAGTTTTCCATAGCCGATGCCATCGATATTGCTAAAGATACTATCGACAGCGGCAGGGCCCTAAAGCAGTTGGAGCGGTTTATCAGTCTTTCTAAAGTTTCTGCCGCGGCGGGGGCTTAGTTCATGATATTGGATGACATTGCCGCAAGTACCCAGGTACGGGTGGAAAAAGCGAAGACAGCGAGGTCAGCGGAGGCGGTACGGGATGCCGCCCTGACTCAGGCAAGCCTGGGGTTGAGTTCCGGACAACGCTCAAGTGACAGTGATACTGCGAGATACCGGCTGGCCTTTGAACAGGCTTTATCCGCGCCGGGTTTGTCCTTTATCTGCGAAGTCAAGAAGGCTTCCCCTTCCAAGGGACGTATCTACGAGGATAAACCCGGCGTTCCGTTCTTCCCCTACCTCGAAATCGCCGGGGATTATGAAGCTGCCGGCGCTTCGGCTATTTCAGTACTCACCGAGCCGGACTATTTTTTAGGCAATGACCAGTATCTCCGGGAAATCGCCGGGACAGTGCGGGTCCCGATTCTACGTAAAGATTTTATTATTGATACGTATCAGATCTACGAAGCCAAACTTCTTGGCGCCTCCGCAATATTGTTGATCTGCGCTCTCCTGGATACCAAAATCCTCGGTGATTATATCAGGCTGGCGGATTCTTTGGGCATGGCTTCCCTGGTGGAAACCCACAGCGAAGATGAAGTCCGGTCCGCCCTGGATGCCGGCGCGCGGGTAATTGGGATTAATAACCGGGACCTCAAAACCTTTAAGGTGGATCTGGCGGTTACCGGCCGGCTTCGAAAACTGATCCCCCCGGGCATACTTACGGTATCCGAAAGCGGTATCCGGGGGCCGGAGGATGTACGGGCTTTGATCGCAGACCAGGGCATCGATGCGGTACTGGTTGGAGAGGCCCTCATGCGGGCGGCGGACAAGAAGGAGTATCTGCGGGAACTGCGGGCCGCGGGAAACAAGGAATGAGCAGGATAAAAATTTGCGGGCTTTTCCGGGATGATGATATTAGTTTTGCTAACGATGCAGGGCCGGATTATACCGGCTTTGTGTTTGCCGAAAGCAAGCGGCAGGTATCCCCGGCACGGGCAGCAAAACTAAGGGAGCGGTTAAGGGACAATATTGTACCGGTTGGAGTCTTTGTGAACGCATCTCTGGATGATATCGTAACCCTGTACCGGGATGGGGTTATCGGTATTGCCCAGCTCCACGGGGATGAGGATGGTACATACATTTCAGCCCTAAAACAATGTACCGCAGCAGGTGTTTCCAACCCGGTTCCGGTGATTAAGGCGGTACGGGTGAATAGCCGGGAGGATATCCTGGCGGCGGCAAGCGGCGCCGATTACCTTCTGCTGGATCATGGGGCAGGGGGAACCGGGAAATCCTTTGATTGGACTTTGTTAAAAATCGGCGATTTTTTTGGCAGATTACCCGTCCCCTGCTTTCTAGCGGGGGGCATTGACGGATATAATATCGAAGAAGCCCTTGGATTTAATCCCTTCGGAATTGATATTTCCAGCGGCGCGGAAACCGGAGGCGTCAAGGATCGGGATAAGATGATCCGGCTGGTAGAAATTGTGAGGAGCCATATATGAGCAAAGGCAGATTTGGCGGTTACGGCGGACAGTATATTCCCGAGACATTGATGAACGAGATCATCAATCTGGAAAAGGCTTACAACCACTATAAGGATGATCCGGAGTTTAATGCGGAGCTTACGGATCTGTTGAATAACTATGCGGGACGGCCTTCGTTATTATACTACGCAGAGAAGATGAGCGCCGATTTGGGAGGGGCGAAGATCTATCTGAAGCGGGAGGATCTGAACCATACCGGGTCCCACAAGATCAATAACGTTCTTGGGCAGGCCCTGCTGGCAAAGAAGATGGGCAAGACGCGGATCATTGCCGAAACCGGCGCGGGCCAGCATGGGGTTGCCGCTGCCACCGCCGCTGCCCTCCTGGGCTTGGAGTGCGAGATCTTCATGGGCAGGGAAGATACGGAGCGGCAGGCCTTTAATGTGTACCGCATGGAACTCCTTGGATCAAAGGTCAACGCGGTCACATCCGGTACCCAAACCCTGAAGGACGCGGTGAACGAGACCATGCGGGAATGGGTCAGCCGAGTTCACGATACACACTACGTTCTGGGTTCCGTCATGGGACCTCACCCCTTTCCGACGATAGTGCGGGATTTCCAAAGCGTTATCAGCAGGGAAGGGCGGGAGCAGATCCTGAAACAGGAGGGAAGGCTTCCCGCCGCGGTGGTCGCCTGCGTGGGCGGGGGTAGCAATGCCATAGGCATGTTCTACCATTTTATTCCCGATAAAACAGTAAAACTGATAGGCTGTGAAGCCGCCGGTTTGGGGGTGAATACGGAAAAACACGCCGCCACCATTGCCAGGGGGAGCGTAGGAATATTTCACGGTATGAAGTCCTATTTCTGCCAGAATGACGAAGGGCAAATCGCCCCGGTCTATTCTATTTCCGCCGGACTGGATTACCCCGGCATTGGACCGGAGCATGCGAACCTCCATGATACCGGCCGGGCCCAATACGTTCCGGTAAGCGACGAAGAGGCGGTATCCGCTTTTGAATATCTGGCCCGTACCGAAGGGATCATCTGCGCTATCGAGAGCGCCCACGCGGTGGCCCATGCCAGGGTCCTGGCGCCGGCGATCCCTAAGGACGAAAGCATCATTATCTGTCTTTCCGGACGGGGGGACAAGGATGTGTCGGCAATCGCAAAATATCGCGGAGAGGAGATCCATGAGTAATATCAACCAGGCGTTTCAAAGCAAGCCTGCTTTTATCGGGTTTATTACCGGCGGCGATCCCAGTATCGAAAAGTCCGAAGAGTTTGTTCTGGAAATGATCCGGGCCGGCGCGAACCTCGTGGAAATCGGCATTCCCTTTTCAGACCCCATTGCCGAAGGCCCGGTAATTCAGGAGGCCAATATACGCGCCCTTTCCGCGGGAGCCACCGTAGAAAAACTATTTGATTTAGTAAAAAGCCTTCGAACTAAAACCAGGGTTCCTTTAGTGTTTCTCACCTATTTGAATCCGGTTTTCCATTACGGCTACGACGCCTTTTTCAAGCGGAGCAGGGATGTTGGTCTGGATGGTATCATCATTCCCGACCTTCCCTTTGAGGAACAGGCCGAAGTCCGGAATATCGCAGCCGGGTACGGAATAGACCTCATTTCCCTTATTGCCCCTACTTCTCAGGCGAGGATACGGGAAATTGCCAAGTCCGCCGCGGGTTTTATCTACCTGGTATCCTCCATGGGCGTTACCGGGGTACGCAGTGAAATCCGGACGGACCTGGACTCTATTGTCGCCGCGGTCAGGGATGTTACCAATGTCCCGGCGGCGGTGGGTTTTGGCATACACACCCCTGCCCAGGCGGCGGAGATTGGGAAGATCGCCGATGGGATTATCGTAGGAAGCGCCATTGTTAAGATTATAGCGGAACATGGCCTGAATGCGGGGAAGTATGTCTATGAATATGTGCGGGCCATGATTCCTCCACATGAATAAAATCTTAACCTGGGCTATACCGGTCTTATGGCTTTGCTTTTAGGGAAAAAATGGTTTTGTCTCATTTTAATGGCGTATTTTGTCCTTGCTGTAATAGAGATATTCACCTTTGCAGTGATAGGACCCCTCCAGTCCGATGATTTTTGGAAAGCTAAAATGGGAGGAGCTGGCGGGTTTTTTACCTTAATAGACCATACCACCGACTGCCTGTCCGAAAACGCGATTATACAGGGTAAGGCCAATGGGCATTCCTTTTCCTCATTACATAATAGTTCTCTGCGTATCACGATATCTCCGGGGGCAAAGGATGCCAGAACTGTTTTTTCGCAATCATTTCTACGGGTAATCGAAAAAGCAAAATATCTTAATATAAAAAACACTATTCTTTTAAAACTCTGAATATGACATTTGTTTGTTCGCCCGGTATTAATTTTTTCTCATCTTAGTACCACTGCGTTAGAAAGGAGTATTGTTATGCTTTTAAAGGATGTTTTCGATCAACAGTCTATAAAACTGAACCTTGAAAGTAAAACTAAGGAAGCTGTTTTTACGGAACTTATTGATGCTATAGTGGATATTCGCCCTGAATTAGACCTGGATGAAATATTTGCTGTAGTATATGATCGTGAAATTAAAATGAACACCTCTGTCGCCCCCGGTGTTGCAGTCCCTCATAGATATTATCTGAGCGCCCACAATGTTTTTAACGCCATAGGTATTTCACAGAACGGTCGAGAAACATTTATATATTTTAAGCAGGATTTTGTCTATGATCAAATCCGGGGCTTTTGGGTATGCGGCCAAATATAATTTCAGTTGTATAAAACCTCAATCTGTGATAAAATGTTATTAGGGTTGTACCGTCTAAATATAGGAAACAAATGAATAGTAGTTTAAAAGCATTTATCAGAGTAGGCATATTTTATGATGGTTATTATTTTTATAAAGTAAGTAATTATTACAAATATGAGCATGAAAGAAAGTCCCGGATAAGCATAACCGGATTACATGAATTTATCCGGAGTGAGATTGCCAAACTTACCGGATTAGGTGATAAGCGCTTTTGTCAAATTATCGATGCCCATTATTTTAAAGGCCGTTCTTACGCCAAGGATTTAGGTGAAAAGGTACAAAGTGAGCGGATATTTGACGATATACTCATGCGTGAAAATGTCGTAAGCCATTATTTACCCCTCCGGTATAACAGCGATAATAACGCTATGCAGGAAAAAGGGATTGATGTATGGCTTGCCCTGGAAGCCTATGAACTGGCAATATATAAAAAATTTGACATCCTGGTACTAGTGGCCGGCGATGGTGATTACATACCTCTGGTACGCAAACTTACTACCCTTGGAACACAGGTAATGCTGATTAGTTGGGACTTTTCCTACAACAATGAAAATGGCGTTGTTACAGAAACAAAAACATCCCGGCAATTATTAGAAGAAGTTTTTTATCCCCTATCAATGCACGAATATATCAATAAGAATAACAGCGAAATAATTGATAGTTTATTCGTGTCAGAAAAAATAGTTTCACCACCGCAGAGTATAGTAAAAAGTGACCAACAAACAGCACTGCCGAAAAGTGTAGACGAAGGGCAATACTCAACAATTTGCAGCCTTCGGGACGGTTTTGGTTTTATAAAGGACGAACGGAATAATAATATATTTTTTCATTATAGCACCCTTACTAATATCGACTTTGAAGAACTTGAACTGGGAATGAAGGTAAAATATTATATTGAAGAGGATCTGGAAAGAACCAAAAAAGAAGATGCTCTCCGATACCGAGCCTATAAGGTAGTTGTTGTAGATACATAATGACGGTTATGTCTGATATCCAATACAACCCCATAGAAACCATACTCCTCGAAAATATCGATAAGCCCGATGCGCTTTTTGTATTCCCCACAGATATAGCGGTGAATCACTGGGCAGACCGGCTCTTGGTCCTTCGGGGAGGCGGAACACTCGCTATGGACCGTTTTATAGCCTGGGATACTTTCAAACAGGAATCCATCCGAGCGCAGAAGCAGGGTAAGAAAAGTGTGCCCGCAGTTTTACGGAAGATATTTGTGAGTCGTTTGATTCAAGAAAACACAAAAAATTGCCGATCCGAAAAAATACCCCTGTTCAGTTCTCTTATACCCGCCGAATATGCCTATACCGGGGCGTCCTTTGTTTCCTGGTTTACGGGGATATTGCCCCAGCTTGGTTCGTGGTTTGAAAAAACCACCGGCGTTCCGATGTCACTTATTAACGAAAAAAACGGCATCCTTGCCGGGGGACTTTTGGAGAATGACGATAGGGACCTTTATACACTAGCTTCCCGGTACAAGCAGTTTCTTGATGAGTACGGCCTCTTTGAACCTGCCTGGGAAAAATCGCCTTTTGACGATACGGGGAAGAGGTGCTTTATCTTTTTTCCCGAATCTCTGATGGATTATAGTGAATATGCGGAACTGCTGGAAAGCACTGGTCGTGTTACACCGGTACGGATTTCCGCTGTCAGTGTGGCGGCTAAACCCTGTCACACCTTCTTCTATACTAATTCCCGCAGTGAAATTACCGAAGCTGCCCTGTATATCAGGGCGCTCCATGAAAATCAAGGCGTTTCCTTTGAATCTATAGTGGTGAGCATCCCCGACGAATCAAATTACGAACCCTATGTGCTCCGGGAATTTACCAATCGTAATATTCCTTTTGTACGTCGGCAGGGGAAACCCCTGGCATCCTACCCTGCGGGCCAACTCTTTACAGCCATTGCAAATTGCGTTTCCCGGGATTTTGCCTTTGATGCGCTTGCCGGACTCCTGTTGAATACCCATCTGCCATGGAAGGATAGCAAAGTTATTAATCAACTTATAGAATTTGGAATCAGGAATAACTGTATCACTTCCTGGAAAGAGATAAATGAAGATGGAAGCATGGGAAAGGAAATCCATGTTTGGGAGGATGCTTTCAAATCCTCTATGGGAAACAAGGAAGAGCGGGCCCGGTCATTTTATGAAATCCTCAAGGGAGATATAGAGAAACTGTGTAGTGCCAATTCCTTTGCAGGTATACGGAAACATTACTTCGCCTTTCGGGAAAAATTTCTCAATATGGATGAATGTTTTCCTGAAACAGATTTGATACTATCCCGGTGTGTATCGGAACTGCTTTTTCTTATAGAAATCGAAAAATCATTTCCAAGTATTATCGTTTCGGACCCCTATACATTTTTTACCGAATATCTCCTGGAGAAAAACTATCTTCCCCAACAGTATTCTTCCGGAGTTACCGTTCTTCCCTACCGGACTGCAGCGCCGGTGCCCTTCGAGTGTCACATCATTCTTGGTTCAACCCAGAACAGTCTTTCTGTGGTTATTTCACGGCTTGGATTTTTGTCCCGGGCAAAACGGGAAGAACTCAATCTGCAGGATGAGGATGCTTCCGAGGTATTTATAAATCTTCATAAGTTGAATTCTCGTCTTCCCGCAACATTCTTTTGCGCTCAAGAAACTTTCTCCGGTTATGCTATTCCCCATAGTCTCCTTAACGCTGCGGAAAAACCCCGTATGCGCTACGGAAATGATAAGACCGGCGTTCCGGTAGAAACCGCAGATCGGATGTCTGATGCCGGCGATTTTTTTGCGGTTGAACAGAAATTTTACCGGTCTCTGCAAGTTCCTGCGGAATCCCCGTATTTTCCACCGCGGATCCATGAAGGACAGTTTCGGGGATTTAACGCATGGGCTGCCCGAAAAAACAGGGGTGATGATGGGGAAAAATGGAAGCCGGATCAATCGCTGCTGGATATAATCAAAGCACGGTATTGTCACAACGAGGAATTTCCGGGGAAATTCAGCGTGTCCGCATCAGCCTTGGAACCGTACTATAACTGCGCCTTGCAATGGCTTTTCCAGCGGATTCTCCGCCTTGAAAACATCCGTCTTGAAACGAATTTAATGTCTGAAAACATTATAGGCTCCGTATATCACGCAATACTGAATTGGTTTTTTATAGCGGTAAAAAAAACGGGAAGGGTACTCTCCCCGTTGCAAAATGGGATTCTGCCCTGGGAGTATTCTGATCTGCTTATGGAATGTGTTGGAACCATATTGGAAGGGCTTCCTGCGTTGCTGCCGGAGAAAAAGCCGGAGATGAGCGCCCTTACGGTACGGCTTATCAGGGCGGAGAGTAAAAATATCCGGGAAAAGCTTGAAGCGTTTCTTACTGCATTTCTTGCCTACTTTGCGGGATACCGCGTTATGGGAAGCGAAACTTCCTGGAAGCTGAATAGAGAATCCTATTATCTTAATGGCAAAGTGGATTGTATGCTTGAGAGTGTAGGAAAAAATTCTGACACAGTAATTGTGGATTTTAAGCTGTATTATATGCCGGATTGGAATTCCTGTACCGCATCGGGACATGAGGGGCTTACGAATTTTCAGCTGCCTCTATATATGACCCTGATGGAAGAACAGGGTGGGAAACCGGTTGACACAGCGCTTTTTTTCAGCATTCTGCAGGCAAGGCCGCAGATAATATTTGGTATGATTGAGAACAGGGAAACCGGAAAATCCCAGCCAAAGGAACCCTTGCCGGAAGAACAATTGCAATTAGTAATGGACGAATTCCGGAGAAAGGCGGAACAATATGTTGCGGAAATCAGTACCGGCAATTTTTCTACCATCAGTAATAATTTTAAGAAATGCGCAGACTGTGATTATCATTCTGTGTGCCGTACGACGTATATCGTAGACAGGGAAGCGAATTTGTTAAATCGGGACGCTACCAATGGGTAATGCGAAAACTAGGCCGGAACTTAACGCTGAACAGCGGGCGGCAGCCTATTGTGAAAAAAACGCCGTGGTTGCCGCCGGAGCCGGGTCGGGGAAGACCTCGGTACTGGCAAGCCGTTTTGCGTATCTCATAACCGAGAAAGGGTACCGTGTCGATCAGATACTTACCCTTACCTTTACTAAAAAAGCCGCAGCGGAAATGTACCAGCGTATTTACAATACTCTGGGGGAAATTGCCGCAAATGAAACGGGCTTCAAGGGGGAAAGAGCACGGGAAGGTATAAAAAACTTTATTCGTGCCAGGATACAGACCCTGGATTCCTATGCTGTTTCTATTGTCAAACAGGCAGCATCCCGGTACGGTATACGCCCGGACTTTACTAATGACAACGACCGGTGCCATGCTATCGCGCAAGAAGCCGCTCTTCCTTTTTTAATCGCCCACCGTCACCATCCCGCTGTAGAAAGGCTATATCCACAAAAAAGCCCTTCGGTCATTGCCAGTGATATATTTGCTGAAGCGATTTTTAATTACAGTTATATTGATGAACCTCATGATTTTAAGGAGGACGTCAAAAAACAATTCAGTGTAATTTGTGAGGAGTGGAGTAGGCTGACCGCCGAAATAACAGAAGAACTGAAGAATCTTGAGAGGATCCTTTCTGGAGAAAGAGGAGACAAATTGCTGCCCGATTTGGTCCCACTGGTCTCTCAATATACATCCAGTAGAATTAAATTCCCCGAAGAAGGCGATATCCGCAGTTATTTTGATTCTTTGCTTGCTGCCGGGGAAACAGAATATATAGCCAAAGCAGAATCCCATCCGATCAGGGCTGCGGTACTGGAGTTCCTTACATATATAAGCGAATTGAACGCAGTTGATCTTCGAAGGGGAAAACGGAGCGATAATCCCGCTAAGGAGGCAATCAAGCGGTTCCGGGAAGTCCTGTTTGGTGTTTTTTCATCCATCGTAGTTTTTTGCATGCAGGCTGGATTTATCCTTTCCGTGATGTCCCTTTTAACGGATTTGCAAAAACTGTACCTTGATAAAAAACGATCCGAGGGCGTTCTCACCTTTACCGACATCGCCCGTCTGGCAAGAACTATACTGAGGGATCATCCTGATATTAGGCAAAGCGAGAAGAAAGCCTTTGAGGCAATTATGATCGATGAATTTCAGGACAACAATGAGCTGCAGAAAGAGCTGCTCTTCCTTCTTGCGGAACATCCAGATCGGATGGATACAAACATTCCTGTTCCGGATGAACTTGAGAGTGGAAAATTATTTTTTGTAGGGGATGAAAAACAATCTATTTACCGTTTCCGGGGAGCCGATGTTTCGGTATTCAGGAAATTAAAGGATGAACTGGTCACAGAGGATCTTCCCCTTAGAATCAACTATCGTTCATCGCCGGAACTTATTGGGGCCTTTAACGCTATCTTTGGCGGCAGTCAATTCGATCCCCAGGGCGAAAAGACCTTGGGGCAATTTGCCTCGGTCTTTATCTCGAATTCAGACTTACCGCTTTATGAAGCCTCTTACAGTCTCCTTCGAGCAGGAAAAGTCAATGAGGGGAAGCTTAGTTTTTGTATTCTCAACACCGGTGATGTGCCGGAAGATGATACCGGTGATATGGATCAGCTTAGTTCTCTTGAAAACGAAGCCCGCTTTACTGCGGAGCGTATACAGCAGCTCTTGACCAAATATAAACCCGATGATATTGTTATCCTTTTCCGCACCCATAGTCCTCAGCATTTATTTGAGAAACACTTACGACTGCGTAACATTCCCTACACCAGCGAAGCTATCAATGGGTTTTTTTATGGTGGTCCTGTCAATGATATAATATCAGTACTCCGTCTTGTTGCTTATCCTTTGGATACTGAAGCCTATGCGATAATGCTTCGCTCGCCTTTCGTGGGACTTTCCCTGCAGAGTCTCGTAATCTGTCTTTCGGTTTTTAAGCGTCCCACCAGTGATTATGCGGGAGCCGATTCCCTATTGCTTTTTTCCGATGAAGCCCTTATGCGGCTCCCAAAATCAGAGCAGCAGCGGTTCCTTCAGGGCCGTTTTTTGTATGAGCGTATCAGAGACAAGGCTTCGGAGAAAACTCTGGCTGAGCTGGTCAGTGAGTTGTGGTACGCCGAAGGATACCGGTACGAGACTGAATGGAATCCCCAAACCGTAGTATACCGGGAATTGTATGACTACCTGTTCCATCTGGCAGTCAAGGCCGACGACGATGGGCTGGGGCTTGCCGCTTTTACGGATTCGATACAGGTCCTGCGGGAAGACGGCGGTGGCCTGGAGGAAATTGATATTCCCCTGGAACGGTCCGGGGCGGTGCGTCTTATGACTATCCATAAGAGTAAGGGGCTTGAATTTCCTGTAGTGTTTCTCTGTTGCTGCGGCAGTCATGGCAAAAGGGGTGGCGGTTACGCCGATGTGTACGATACCGGGTCGAGGGGCATATCCTTTAATCCTCCCATGCCCCCGGAATGTTCCCGTTTACGGGATGTTAAGAGAAATTTTTTCTACGAGCAATCTTCCCGTGAGGAAAAACGGAAAAAAACCGCTGAACTGCGGAGGCTTCTTTATGTGGCCATGACCAGGGCGGAGAAAGAATTGTATATCACCGGAAGCCTCGATCTTGGGACAGATGAGGGTGAAGGAGGCGATAGAAGCAGCGAAGACCTTTCTCGTCGATTGAAGTCCTATATTGAAGAAAAAAGAATGAACAGCAATTCTGCTGATCGTATTACCGGTGATACCATCATAGACAACGATACTTTTTTCGGCCTGTTTCTGCCGGCGATTGCGGACCATATCCCCGCAGCGGAACTTAAGGCAAAACCATCCTTTTTTGCCCTGGAATCCATTCCGGTGTATGCGGATGATCCGGCATATAGCCGTGAACAGCGGAACGTGCAATTCTCCAACGATCGCGAGGGGCTTGCGGGTTTTCTTAAAAAAGCGGCGCCCTATTATGAAAAAAGTGATGCGAAAAATATTATTACTACCCCAAAAATTGAAAATAATCATCGGACTCCGACATCCTTTAAGAAATCGGCGAAGTCCGGATTAATTACTGTTAGTTATACTGTGGATGAAAAATATTCCGGGCAGGGAGCTGCGGAAATATTCAATAAAGTAGACAGTATCCTCAATCGCTTTGCTGTGAGGGAGGATCCCTCAGGCACCGATCCTTGGGCAGACGCATTATTTACTCCGGCTGACTTCGGGACCATTGCCCACAGTTGTGTGGAATCCCTGATAAAAGGCGAAAAGGCGGACATCCCCTCAAACCTTGCCGGTCGTCTTACTCCCAAGGAAGCGGATGTCCTGCTTTCTGCGGGCATTGAGCTGGCAAACCGGTTCCTGGAATCCCCTCTGGGGAGGGCGGCGCAAAACGCCCTATTCAGGAAGAGCGAATACCGGTTCCGCAGTCTCTATCGGGATATCTTTATCAATGGAACCATAGATTTGATTTTTGAAGACGACAAGACGGCCTATGTAGTTGACTTTAAAACAGACAGCCTTGAAGAGCCCGGGGAACACGCTGCCCAGATGTCCTTCTATTATCGAGCGGCCATGGATCTCCTGGGAAATGCTCATGATAAGGAATGCCGTATTTTTCTTTTCTACCTCCGAACCGGCCATGGGGTGGAAATGACCGTAGTGGCAAAGGGTTTAAAGCCGTGTATATAATAGAGTTGTTCAGAAACTTCAGTTTCTGAACAACAACCACTAAAAAACAGCAAAATGCGGAGCATTTTGCAAGGACCTGTTCGATAACCAACCGGGTTATTGAACAAGCCCAATAATTCAAAAGGCTTTTGCTACTTTGAATTCATATTTTTAACGGAACTTCCTTCAAAAATAAAAGGTTGAAAAGTATAAGAATAATCGTGTTTCTTATAATCCTTGTCTTCTATCATCCGAATAATTCGTTTTCCTATCTCAAGCCCCATTTCAAAACCCGGATGAATTGAAGAAGTCACACTCCTTTCCCGCCAGTCAGAATTTGAATAATCAAAACATACAACAGAATAGTCATCAGGCACTTTTTTGCCTATTTGCGTCAGCAATTCGTATACAAGCTGCAAAAGCATATAGTTACAGCACACAATAGCCGTACAATGGGGAAATGATTTTAAAAATTTAATAAGGGTGCGGGAAAAGGGGTTTTTATCCGTTGTATCATCAGAGATGCACCATTTGACGTACTTATCCTCAAAGTGGGCGCGATATTTCAGCAGCGAAGAAACATAACCTTTATACTTTTCGATTCCCTGATAATTGTCAAATAAAAAAATATCCGCAATATGACTATGCCCGTTTTTTGTAAGTATCTCTATGAGCTTATCGGCGCAAAGGTGATCATTGTTTATGATCTTCGGGAACGGTATGTCTCGGTAATAATTATTATAAAATATAACCCGCATGCCTTGTTGATAGAATCGTAAATAACAATCAAGGTTCGGATTCATAATGCTGGCTTTTACGCCGTCAATAATCAGGGCATCAAAATTTTCCGTAATTGATAAGAGGCATTTTCGCTCATAGGCAAATTTATTGTCCGTCAGCAGTATTTTAAGTTCCACTGTTTCCAGATCAAGACTCTGTTTAATACCTTCAATTAATTTCTGATTGGCATTAACATCCTGCCCCTGTATAATCAGTCCGATCTTTTTCCGGTTGGTTATTTTCTGCTCCACGCTGAGCAGGGCCATGATCTTGTTAAAATATGTCCCGCTTCCCTTGATGGTATAAATAATTCCCTCATCCTTGAGTTTTTTAATGGCCGCTCTGACGGTCTGACGGCTTACCGAAAAATGCCGACATAAGAAATATTCAGATGGTATTCTTATACTTTTGGTGAATTTATTTACATCAATAAAAGTGCGGATATAACCATAGACCTGTTCGTATTTTTTTTATCCATTCAATCATGAATAACCGGTTTTTTATGTTCCTCTTTTTCAATCCAGTAAAGCAGTCGTTCCTTTAACTGCAGTTTGATATCCCGGTACGTGGGTTCCTTAATCAGGTTTTTAAGCTCAAAAGGATCCTTTTGAAGATCATAAAGAAAATCATCCGCATATTCAAGACTGTCCATATACATGCCGCCGTTTTTACCCGGTGCGTAAACGGAGTATTTAAAATCCGGAGTTCTGACGCACCGACCGACACGGCTTTCAGAAATTTGGGCAAATACTTCGTTAAGCCGGCCTTTTTCGTTATTCACCGCATCAAGAAAGTTTTCGCCGATAAGAGCGTTTCCCGGATCAACACCGGCCAGGGAAAGGATTGTTTTTGGAATACCCGCGGTGCTTACAAGGTCTTTTATTACCTTGCCGCCGGTAAACGGACCGCCCCTTATTACCAAGGGAACCCTGAGAGCGGCATCGTGACAGGTCCTTTTATAGTCATCATAGCCATTAAGATGACCATCCTTATTCCGGGTACGGAAATGGGAACCGTGGTCAGAGGCGAAGATTATTACCGTATTTTCATAGAGATTTTGTTTTTTAAGAATATCAATTATACGGCCAAGATTCCAGTCCAGACTGGCGCAAGCCAAGCGCCGAGGTAATCAGGGTACATCTCCCGGTAATCGCCATCCAGACCTGCAAGATCGCCTGGTAAATAAATCATGGACCGCGTACTTTTCTTTTGAACCCCGGGGTCCCTGATACGCATTGGCGCTGTTTTGGTGATGCGGCTCAATATGCGAAATTGTCATAAAAAAAGGTTTGTTTTTAAAACGGCGCTCCTTAAAAAAATCAAGCCCAAAATCCGTTATACAGTCGGCGCGGTACCCTTTAAAATCCCGGCGGTTCATGTTTTCATCAAAAATATAACCGCCGTAGCCGTCGGAAGTAAACTCAAGAACATCCGCAGCCCGCCAAAATCCGCTGTACCCGCCGCGGAATTCCGGAGGGATAGCCCGGGTTTGATAATCGATCGCCGGAGGCTGCTCAAGCTCACCCTGGGACGCCAGATGCCATTTGCCGATATAGGCGGTTTCGTAATCCGCCTCTTCAAGATAATTCGCCAGGGTTTTAATACTCCTGGGAAGCATGATGTTATTGCGGAAACACCCGGTTTCTGTCGGATATTTGTCTGTCTGCATAATAACTCTGGCGGGCCCGCAGACAGGCTGGGGCGTAAAAGCCATATCAAAACGGACGCCTTCTCCAGCAAGTTTATCCAGGGCGGGGGTTGTCGGTAATTTCTGGCCATAACAATGACAGGTGTCTGCCCGCTGCTGATCGGTAAAATAAAAAACGATATTAGGTCTATTCAACATAGTCTCCATGCGGTTTTGTTTCTGAATTTTTTTCTTTTATTATAAGAACCAGTGTGACTCCGATAATCACAAGAAAAGCGATACTGATAGGTGACTGAACAAATATTTTCGGGCTTCCGTCAGACAAAATAAGTGATCTGCGGAAATTTTGCTCCGTCATGCTGCCCAACACAAGACCCAGCAGTATAGGTACAATGGAAAAATCCAGTTTTGTAAGAAGGTAAGCTAGGGCGGTAAATACCAGTGTTATACCTATGTCAAATATGGAGATGTTTACCGTATATGCCCCGGCAAAACAGAAAATAACTATTATGGGTGTAAGAACCGCTTTTGGGATCAGAATAATTTTTGCAAACAGTTTTGTTAAATATTTACCCTGAATAAACATAAACAGATTGACGAATATAAG
>JAITBG010000077.1 GCA_031283725.1 Treponema sp.
TACCGCCTGGGAACTTGGGCAGCACGGGACGCCCCACGATCTGATTTCGGACAACGCCGGAGGCCATTTGATGCAGCACGGCATGGTAGATATGGTGATCACCGGCGCGGACCGGGTGACACGCTGGGGTGACACGGCAAATAAAATCGGTACGTACCTCAAGGCCGTGGCGGCAAAGGAAAACGGCGTGCCCTTTTATGTGGCCCTTCCTTCATCGACCTTCGATTTTACCATGAGGGACGGCATTAAGGAGATCCCCATTGAGGAGCGGGAAAGTTCGGAAGTACGGTACGTAAGCGGCAAGACCAGGGACGGTATAATAGAAACGGTGCAGATCTGTCCCGATACTACCCCTGGGCGTAACTGGGGGTTTGACGTTACTCCGGCGCGGTATATCACCGGCTTGATAAGCGAGCGTGGAATCTGCGCCGCTTCGGAGCAGGGGATACTTAGCTTGTACCCGGAACATCGGTAATTATAGTAAGGAGGAGCCTATGGCGATTGTTGGCATTATTGGCGGAAGCGGCCTGGACAATCCGGATATTTTTTCGAACTCCCGGGATGAAGAGGTAAGTACCGGTTATGGGAAACCTTCAGCTCCCCTAAAACACGGGAACATCGGCGGCGTTCAGGTGGTTCTGTTGGGCCGTCACGGACGAGATCACACTATTCCTCCCACCCAGATAAATTACCGGGCGAATATTGCGGCCCTTAAAGCTGCCGGATGTACCCATATTTTGGCATCCACCGCGGTAGGCTCCCTGCGGGATGATATCCGCCGGGGAGATTTAGTGGTGATCGATCAGTTTATCGATTTTACCAAACAGCGAAAGATGAGTTACCATGAAACCTTTGAACCCCACAATCCCGTGCACTGCCCCATGGCGGAGCCCTACGACAAAAACCTTCGGGATATTTTGATCCGTGAGTGTAAGCGCCTGCAGTATCCCTGCCATGAAAAGGGGACGGTGGTTACCATCGAAGGACCCCGGTTTTCTACCCGCGCTGAATCCTATATGTTCCGGGCTTGGGGGGCGGACATCATCAATATGTCTATTGCCACCGAAACAGTTCTGGCCAACGAAATAGGCATTCCCTATGCGGCAGTTGCCATGAGTACCGACTACGATTCCTGGAAAGCCGGTGAGGAGCCGGTAACCTGGGAAGCCATATCCAGGGTCTTTGCGGAAAACGCGGCAAAAGTAACAAATTTGCTAACGAAGGTGATACCGCAAATTTAATGCGGAATTTTTAATATAGGTTTTATATGGCGGAAAAAGAAAAAAACCCGGCTCCCAGAGTCCTCTGGACAGGGCGGCTTGAAGAAAAGCCGGAAGCGGAAGCCTTTGCTTTCCAGGCATCCATCTCCGTGGATCAGCGGCTTGCCCGGGATGATATCCGGGGCAGCAGGGCCCACGTGGCTATGCTGGGAGAACAGGGCATCATCTTCAGGGATACTGCGGCTAAACTGGATGCCGAGCTTGGGCGCATTGCGGAGGAACTGGAATCGGGGAAGATCGCTGTTGATGGGGACGCCGAGGATATCCATTCATTTATTGAAGGTATATTAACCGAGCGCCTTGGGGACCTGGGCCGGGCGGTGCACGCCGGGCGCAGCCGGAACGATCAGGTAGCCCTTGATTTAAGGCTCTACTTAAAGCGTACCGTGCCTGAACTTATGGCGGAACTCACCGGTACTATTCGTGCCCTTCTGGACAAAGCGGAGGAGCATACCGAAAGTCTCATGCCCGGCTATACCCACCTCCAGCGGGCTCAGCCGGTAACTCTGGGGCATCACCTCACGGCTTGGTGCGCCGGCCTGGTTCGGGACCGATCCCGTTTTACCGACGCACTGAACAGGCTGGACGAATGTCCCCTGGGTTCCGGCGCCCTGGCCGGATCGGGACTGCCCCTGGATCGGGATGCCGTAGCGAAGGCCCTGGGTTTTGTCCGGCCTACCGTCAATTCCATGGACTCCGTGGCGGATCGGGACTTTGTCCTGGAGCTGAGCGGAGCCTGCGCTGTTACCATGACCCACCTGTCCCGGTTCTGCGAGGATGTAATTCTCTGGGCCAGCGAAGAATATAAGTTCATCAGCCTCTCTGAATCCTGGAGCACCGGCTCCTCAATCATGCCCCAGAAAAAAAACCCTGACTTTGCCGAACTCATCCGGGGTAAATCCGCCCGCGCAATCGGAAACGTAGTAACCCTGTTTGCCCTTCTCAAGGGCCTGCCCTACGCCTACGATAAGGATCTCCAGGAGGATAAGGAAAGCCTCTTTGACAGCCTGGATACGGTCCGCGGCTGCCTCCGTATGTTCCGGGGCATGATGACCACCGCTGCTTTCAACAGGGAGCGCATGGAGGCGGCCTGTGTGGGGGGGTTTCTGGAAGCCACCGACGCTGCGGAATATCTGGTCCGCAAGGGCCTCCCTTTCCGCAAAGCCCACGAGAGCGTTGCCTTGGTGGTCCGGGATTGCGTAGCCGCCGGTCAAACCCGTATCGCCGACCGCAGCCTGGCTGAGCTTAAGACCCGGTCGGAACTTTTTGATGCGGACCTTTATGACGCCATTACTCCCGTATCGTGCGTGGCGGCCCGGAATCTGCCCGGCGGCCCCGCCCCGGAGGAAGTACGACGGCAGATTACGGCGCTTCGGAAGGAGCTTGAAAAATAGGCAAAAAACAAAATTATTGACACATATACTAAGCCATGGTACAATTCATCAACGGCAGATATTTTATTCGAGAGGAGACTAATTATGAAACTGGAATCTATTAAAGATATGGGGTTTCGTGAATATGGTCAGGTTGTGGAGGGTTACGATTTTTCCGGATTCCTAAGAGCCCTCAAGGAAAAGACCCCGCGTCCCGCCGATAGCGTTGTGTATGTGCCCAGTGAACCGGTCTTGGAAGCGCTACCCGTTTTTCAGGATATTAAAAATAATTATTATGGCGGTATGCCAATTCAAATTGGTTATTGCAACGGGCACAACACCAAACTGAACGGTCTTGAATATCATAGGGATTCTGAAATTAACATTACTGTGGGCGACGTAATCTTACTGCTTGCAAAGCAAAGTGATATAAGTGTCGTCGATTGGAGTATTCCTTCGTCAAAAGTACGGGCTTTTTTTGTACCCGCGGGAACTGCGGTAGAGTTGTATGCCACCACGTTACACTATGCGCCAGCGTCGGCTGACGAAACCGGCTTTCAGGTATCGGTGGCGCTTCCCAGGGGAACCAATGAAGCAAAACCTGATATAAAAATAAAGAACGGAGAGGATAAGCTCCTTTTTGGCGCTAATAAATGGCTGCTTGTCCATTCGGAGGCAAGAGCCGAAATTAACGGCGGTGCGCATATTGGTATTACCGGCGAAAACCACGATGTACGAAAACTGTGGAAAAGTTGAATTCAGGAGGAAAATTTTATGGTCGATTATCGCAAGTGTACTATCGGGCTGGCATCTACCCGCCGGGATGTTTTTCCGGGAAATCGTAAAGATGAAATTAATAAACGCATAAAGGAGCTGGCGAAAAAATTTGATGTGGGGATTGTCGATATTGACGATGTTACCGGCGAAGGATTGCTAATCAAAAATGAAAATATACCGAAGATTATCCGGAAATTTCTCGACAAGGGCGTCGACGGCGTTTTCATTCCCCATGCGAATTTCGGTCAGGAAGAGGCGGTCGCAAAACTTTGCGCCGCTCTGGGTAAGCCGGCCTTAATCTGGGGGCCCCGCGACCCTGCGCCAAAGGGCGCCGTGATCGCCCTTGAAGATCGTCCCTTCGATGTTCAATGCGGTCTCTTTGCCACCGGTAAGGCTTTATTAAGCTATGGCGCGCCTTTTACCTACATTGAGAATTGTGCCCTTGACAGCAATATTCTTGAGAAGGGGTTTGACGATTTTATCAGGACCGTTTGTACGGTTCGTGCTGTTAAGGGGGCGAGAATTTTACAGCTCAGTGTGCGTCCTAAACAATTCCTCAGTGTACGGTATAATGAATTGGAATTACAGGAAAAATTCGGCGTAGAAGTGGTGCCATTGGAAACGTCGATTATCATAGCCTGTATTAAGGACGTATTGCAGAATGATGCCGAGGCCATTGATGAAAAAGTCGTATCCTGGAAAAAGCATTTGGATTTTTCTCAAATGCCCGAAGACCAGACCCGAAAGCTTGCGGCTTCCGTTATTGGTATCAAGCGCCTGGTGGATGAAAACGGCTGTACCGCTGTTGCTGGAGAATGTTGGACCATGCTGCAAAATGAACTGGGGATATTTGCCTGTTTTATATGGGGGGCTCTTACAGACGAGGGTATTCCCACCATCTGCGAAACCGATGTTCTTGGCGTCCTTGGGTCCTTAATGCTGGCTGGGGCCGCGCGGGGAGAAACGGCTCCTTTCTTTGCGGATATTACCATACGGCATCCAACCAACGATAACGCAGAACTTCTGTGGCATTGCGGCCCCTTCCCCTATTCTCTGGCAAAACCGGAATCTAATCCCGCGGTTATCGACTGTAAGGGGCAGTTTGAAATTCAGGGGGGGGATATCACCCTCGTACGGTGGGGCTTATCCGCCGGCCGTTATTCGGTTTTTATTGATGAATGCAAAAGCACCGAAGGGCCTAAAACAAACGGAACCTATCTCTGGATTGAAGTGGATAACTGGCCTAAGTGGGAGCGCAAATTTGTTAAGGGCCCATACATACACCATGTCGCCGGTGCCCGGGGTAAATATGCTCCGGTCATACGGGAAGCGTTGCAATACATCGGGGATATTTCCTCGGATAATGCGAATATATAAGGATGGACAAAATGAAAACGGTAAAGGACAAACAGATTCTGGTTGCCGCGGATTTTGCGGGGTTTCCCCTTAAAGAAGCGGTGGTGGGGCACTTAAAAGCTAAAGGATGGACGGTAACGGACATCGGTGTACGTTCTGCGGACGAGAAGAATCCGGAGATGTTCCACCGCATCGGCATTAAGGTCGGCTCAAAAATTTCCGAAGGCGAATTTGAACGGGCGCTTATCTTCTGCGGTACCGGTATGGGGATTCATATCGGAGCAAGCAAATGTCCCCGGGTACACTGCGGCGTAGTAGAGAGCGTGCCCTCGGCGCGCAGGGCCATAACTGGGAACCGGGTCAATGTCCTCTCCATGGGCGCTTTTTATGTAGCTCCCCAGATGGGGATGGATATAGCCGATGCATATCTGGAAAGCAACTTTGGCGATGGCTATGAGGACTGGGAAGGGTTCTACGAGTTCCATAAACTCGCCGTTGATGAGCTGGACGCCTTCGATTACGAGGAGTTCAAGAAAAACGGCTTTGAAGTGAAAAAGCTCGGCGAAACCACAATGGGAAAGCCGAAATACGGAGTGCTCTCCTAATTCTGTACTTAGCGGCCCGTGATGATCCCCTTAAGGGTTTTCCGGGCGCCCCGGGTATGGAAGCTTTCCAGATACTCCCTGAATACCCCGGCAAGTTTAGCGATTTCTTTTTCACTTAAACCGTGAACGCCGATAACCCGTAGAAAATTCTCCGGGTTATTCCGTGCGGTTTTTGCGGCGTTGATTGCCGCCTGTCCGGCGCCGTCCTTAATGGGTATAGGCTTATGATCTTCCCCAACACCGGATAGGAACCGCGCCCAACCGGCCAGAGCCGCCGTGACGGCCTCGTGTTTCCCGCCGGAATGAATTATGTCGACCAAGGGGTTGATAATGAAGTTGGGGATCTTCGTGGAGCCGTCTTCGCAGAGACGCAGAACCGTATCGGCGATGTTCTTGTTGGAGAACCGGGTAACAAGGGTGTCTTTATAAACGCCTAGATCGATACCCGTTACCGGGGCGAGGGTGGGGGTAACCTCTTCCATATAGAAGTTTCGGATATATTGCTGAATAACCGGATCTGCTATGGCCTCGTCCACGGCGGTATAACCCATAAGGTAAGCCGGATAGGAAAGGGCGGAGTGGCTTCCGTTGAGGAGCCGCATCTTCATCAACTCGTAGGGTTCCACATTTTTAACAAGCTGAACCCCGGCTTCGGCATAATCCCGGGGATCAATCCCGGAACCCGGAACCTGCTTAAAATCCTCCTCCAAAACCCATTGGAGAAAATCCTCGCAAGCCACCGCCCAGCGGTCGATGATGCCGTATTTTTCTTCAAGGTACTCAGTGGTTTCCGGCGAAGTGTTAGGGGTGATGCGGTCCACCATGGAACAGGGAAAGGCGGCATTGTCCTCAATCCAGGGGATTAATCCCGGCTGCATTTCCCGGCAGAAAGAGAGCAGGCTTTTTTTGAGGATCTTCCCGTTGGAAGGAAAATTGTCGCAGGAAGCAATGGTCAGGGGCCTTTTATTGGTTTTAGACCGTTCCTCCAGGGCCGCCACAAGGAAGCCGATCAGTGATTTGGGATTCTCCGGGTGTTGGCGGTCATGGACCAGGAAGGGATCTTTCCAATTAATATCCCCGGCGGCATTATTATAACAGTAACCCTTTTCGGTAACCGTTATGGTGATCAGGGCGGTTTCTTCCGAAGCTACCCGCTTAATCGCCTCTTCCTTATTTTCGGCGGAGTTAATGTACCCCAGAATGGATCCGATAATCCGGACTTCTTCTTCCCCGTCTTTTCCCCTGGAGAGCAGAGTATAGTAGTAATCCTGTTCCGCGGTAATTTTCGACAGAGGATAGGGGTCCGGTACCAGATTGATTTCAAACACCCCGGAACGGGATACCCCGCTTGCGATAAGCCTGTCCAGAAATAACGCCTGATGAGCGCGGTGGAAATATCCCATCCCCAGGTGCACTATTGCTGTCTTGAGATTGTCCTTTGTATAGGGGGGAAGCAGTACCGGTGCTTTAAATTTGCCCAAATTTTTCAGATTCAACTTTATCTTTTCCATGATTATTTCCTGTACTCTATTTGCCAGCCAGTACCGCCCTGGCCAGCTCCCGGCCCTTTTCTTCCAGACCCTTCAGCACATCTTCTCCAGGCGCCCCTGCCCATTCCAGGCTCTCAAGGCTGGTCCATTTGAGCGGCTCAATGGCGGCCTCGTATTCTTTTTTGGCGCCCCCAACCCAGCCCCAGGACCCGATTCGTAAAACGGTTTTCCCGGTAATATGTTTGCGCCGAAAGATGTCTAATATATTGGCCATTGGGGGGAACATGGCATACTCGTAGGTGGGCATGGCGATAACCAGGCCGGCGCTCTTGTAAACATCCATGAGAACCCAGGATACATTTTCATCCGGGACCCGGTGGATGGAGTAGGGAACCCCCTCGCTTACGATACCCCGGATTACCGCATCAACCCCTTGTTTGGTGTTTCCGTACATGGAACCCCAGATGACGGCGATTTCCTTTTCTGCCGAACCTCCGGGGTTCGAGGGACCTTTAGCATAGGATGCGTATTTGAGGTAACGGGTAATTATCTTTTTCGGATCGCTGCGCCAGACTATGCCGTGGCTGGGGGCGATACATTTGATATCCAGACCGGACACCTTTTCCACCGCCTTTTCCACAAAGGCCGAAAAGGACGACACAATATTGGCGTAATAACGGAGGCATTCCTTTTCATAGGCAATGTGTTCCGCCTGGGAGAATTGGTCATCAAAAATCCGGTCCCCCAGGATGCCGTAGGATCCGAAGGCGTCGCAGGTAAAGAGAGTTCCGGATTCGCTATCCCAGGTGACCATGGTTTCCGGCCAGTGGATATTCGGCGTTTCCCGGAAAGTAAGGATCTTCCCCTTACCAAGATCCAGGGTTTCCCCGTCTTTTACCACCCGGAGACCATCCTCCGCCTTATAGAAGGATTTGACCAGATTTATCCCTTTAGAGGTGGAAACAATCTCCGCCTTGGGGCTTTTTTGCCGGAATTCCCGGAGCCAGCCCGTATGATCCGGTTCCAGATGGTTTAGGATAAGGTAATCAACCTGATCAAAATTGATGCCCGTATCCTTCAGGGCATCCTCAAACTGCGTTGGGGCGCTGCCCCAGTCGCGGATAAGGTCAATAAGGGCAATTTTTTCACCTTTTACGATGTATGAATTCAGGGAAACGCCCTGGGGAATGGGCCAAATTCCTTCAAAAAGGTCGGATGCTGTAATGTCCGCGTGGAGACAATAAACAGAATCCGAAATTGTATGTGCTTTCATAGGTTTCTCTTCCTAATTTCTATGTAAAAAACACCCCCTATCCCTTTGGAGTAAAAACGTCATGGAGAAAAGGAGTAAATACGGTTTTGCCCGGTATATAAGGCCGAAAAACGGCCCGCACAACTAATGTTTTAAGACTGAAATGACCCGTTCCAGAACCTTTTTCCGGTCCAGGGGTTTAACAATGTAACTTTTTGCACCCATAAGCAAGGATTTTTTAACAACATCCTCTTTTCCTAGGGCACTAACCATTATTACACAGGCGTTTTTATCAAATTCCAGTATTTTCTCCAGGGCGGAAACACCGTCCATCACCGGCATTGTGATGTCCATGGTAACTAAATCAATATTTGGGTGCATTTCTTTATACTTTTCAACACCCTGAGCGCCATCTGCGGCGGTTCCTGCAACTTCAAAGCCCTCGGACGTAAAAATCTGACCTAATTGCTTTGCAATAAACATGGAGTCATCGACAATAAGAACCCGGTAAGATCCACCCTCGGGTTTTTGTCCCTCGGGAGCTTTCTCATTCATACTGGGCATATCACCTTTTGCTATCATGGGTACGCTCCTCTTCTTAATACTTTATGTTATAGCAGATTACTAGTCAAGAGGCTAATTCCTTTACTTCGGAAAAACCGGCTACTTGTATAAACAAAATACTTTTGCACAATATTATCATGATCGTTCCGTTTATGCTAGCTCCTATGGCCGAATTAAGCCATCGCCCCCTCCGTGAGTTGATAGAGGGTTTTGGGGGCTGTGATGAGTATTTCACCGAAATGATCAGCGCCGGAGCTCTGGTGGGAAGCGGTCCCTTCGAGTCCTTTTATATCGACGGCGGCCCCTGCCCTGAAAAACTGGTCTACCAGCTGGTGGCCTCTGATCCCGGTCATTTGGCCGCCGCTGCCGCCATTCTGGACCGGCTGGAATGTCTGGGCATCGACATAAATATGGGTTGCTCCGCTCCGGCTATTACCCGCACCGGCGCCGGGGTCAGATGGATGGTCTCACCGGATAAGGCCGCCGCTATGATTGCCCGGGTCCGCGCTGCTACCCAAAAGCGGCTCAGTGTAAAGCTCCGCACCGGCATGGAGGACAACTTCGACTACCTGGTTGAGTTTTGCCGCCGCCTGGAAGCCGAGGGGGTGGAGCTTATCACCCTACACCCCCGGACCGGCCGGGAAAAGTTCAGGGGCAAGGCCCGCTGGGACTACGTTTCCCGGTTGCGCTCGGAGCTGGGTATCCCCGTGGCAGGCAACGGTGACATAGCCTGCCCGGAAGATCTGGTCCACCGCGCCGAATCCGGCTGCTGTGACGCCGTCATGGCGGGCCGGGCGGCGGTGCGGGCTCCCTGGCTTTTCGCCGTGGCCAAAGGGGCGTCCGGCGACATAGATTTGGAGGATGTCGGGCTGCGGTTCCTGGAGTTTTTGTCTAAATACCAGCCCCCGGAGTTTTATATCAGCCGGGCGCGGCGGTTCTTCAACTATTTCTGCGATAACCTGAAATGGGGGACCTATGTGAAAAACTTGCTGAACCGGGAAACGGAGTTAAGCAGTGTGACGAAAGCGTGGTCGGCGTACTTTGAGGAGCGCCCTGAGGAACGTTCCGCCAGACTCGAAAGGTAATGTTTCCCTATCAATTCCATGGAACACGGCAAAGCCCCGCATACCCTTATCCCCTACCGTTTATACATATCTTGTGGAGGTTTTGATAAAGCATAACGTAAGGTATACTCAAAGAAGGGAGGGAAAGGCCATGGGGATAATCAATTTTGAAAATTGTTTTAACGACAAGAGG
>JAITBG010000178.1 GCA_031283725.1 Treponema sp.
TACAAAAAGGACGTTATCGAGGTAGGAATCGGGATTGGATTCCATTATTAGTCCTCATGTTCGCCTTCTTCCGAGCGGGCGAGCATGAAGAGCAAATCCGACAGGCGGTTCAGGTAGCGGAGCAGCCGGGGCGATACGGGCTCCTGCCGGTTAAGCGTAACCAGCCGCCGTTCCGCCCGGCGGCATACGGTTCTGGCAATATCGAGTTTCGCCGAGGCCGGGTTTTTCCCGGGGATGATGAAACCCCGCATGGGGCGCCGTTCTTCGATTCCGTGGATCAACGCCGTAAGCCGTTCCGGGTCTATGCCGCCGGCCTGGTCCGCTTTGGAAGACAGCAACCCGGGGGCCGTGAAGAGGTCCCGCTGGACCGATTCGATGAGCGTTCTGGTCCCTTCCAAGTGCACGGCGGCCTTGGCATCCCCTAAAAAAGAGTTAAGCTCATCAAGAACACCGATAAATTCAACCTGGGGATGATCCTTGGGGACAAATTTCCCTGAAAAAAGTTCCGTGCCGCCGTCATCGCCAAGGCCGGTGGAAATACTCATGCCCTTTACCTCACTGTGTTTGCTGTTTTCAGCGGGAGTTGTTCAGAAACTTCAGTTTCTGAACAACTCTCTTGATTGTAGAAACGCCGCCAAATCCTCCGCACGGGAAAACTGGCCTTGGAAGAAAGAGGCTCCCCCGCCGCCCTTTCCACCGTGCTTTTCCATTACGCCCTTTAACAAAGGCCGGATGTCCAGGGATTTAACCGAACAGAGACCGGCAAACTTCAGATCTCTGGAAGAGGCAAACACCAATACTGCGGCGCTGAGCCTTTGGGCGGCCCGGCCTATGCGCAGAACCTCATCCATATCCGTATGGTCTAAACATACTACCAGAACCTTCCCCGCCCCGCTTTGAGTTTCCATCCCGGGCTTCCCGGCGATCAGGGCTTCGGCGCGGCGGAGGGCGGCCTCCTCTTCCAGGGTCTTCAGCTTCCGTTCCATGAGAGCGGTCCTTTCCAGCAGGGCCAGCACCCCGGCGCCGGTTTCCGCCACCGGAACCTTGAGGGCCCGTGAAATGATCTCCCCGTTACGCCGCAAAGCCCGGCTGTCCCGGAGCACCCGCCGCCCGGCGATAAAGCTTATCCGGTTACCGCCCTTATACTTTTCCGTTCCCAGGATACGGAGCATCCCAATCTCGCCGGTGGTATGCAGGTGGGTTCCGCAACAGGGCGAAAAATCATTCCCTTGAATCTCCACCACCCGGATCACGTCCTCGCCTTTTGGCGGAACCTTCCGCAGGGGAAAATCCTCAACCCTTTCCGGAGGACAGAGGTGGATGATCACCGGATGATTCCCCTCCACGGCATCCGCCGCCGCCTCTTCCACGGCGATCAAGGTTTCTCCGGGCATTTCTCCGGTATCCACGTCGATGGTACAAATATCGTCCCCTAAGTGCATGGAAACCGTGGGCGCCCCGGTCATGCGGAGTATGGTCCCCGAAAGAAGATGCTGGGCGGTATGGAGCGCCGTAAAATCCCTGCGCCGGCGCCGGTCAAGTATCAGTTCCGCCGGCCCGGGGCTCAATTCCTGCCAATGGTCACCGTTTACTATATGGAAGATTTCGCCGTTTTTTTCCTGAACGTCCAATACGCCGACCCCGTTGATGGTCCCCCGGTCACCGGGCTGTCCGCCTCCCTCGGGGTAGAAAACTGTGGCATCCAGGATCACCGCCGCATTATCGCCATAGGGCCGGGTTTCCAAAATATGCGCGGCAAAGGGTTCGGCGGAAGGCGCCTGGTAATAGAGCCTTTGGGTTTCCATAGCTATCCATTTTTACCGGACATTACGTGATGACTTCTTTATAATACTGCAGCAACACTGCGTTATCCCCGGTAATAAAACTGTAGCCGGCTTCAATCCGGGAAGGCGCCTTGGCTATAAATATGGCCGCCACTTTGAGTTTCCGATCACTGTGGGCCGCATCCCGGAGGAGCAGGTAACAGATCACCAGGTCCGTAGCCATTTCCACAAGACGCCGGGAATGATAGGTGGCAAACTGCTCATGGCCTTCCCCCTGGTAGGCTTTCACGTAGTCCAGGGTTTGGTCGAATATCTTCCGGGCGGCGCGGACCTTGGCCAGGAGTTCCGCCGCATAGGAATAGTCCGCTTGGTCGTACTCGTCCAGGATGGACTGGGCTATGCCGGAAGTTACCGGGCCGATGGCGGCTACTATCTGGAGCTGGGTTGTTCCTTCATAAATGTTGGTGATCCGGGCGTCACGATAATGGCGTTCGGCGTTGAATTCCTTCATATAACCGGTACCGCCGTGGATCTGAATGGCATCGTAAGCAACTTTGTTTGCCATCTCCGTGGCGCAGGCCTTGACCATGGGGGTAAAGAAGCCCGCAAGTTTTGCATACTTCTTCTTGTCATCAATGACGCCGCCTTTCTGATCGGGATGGGCTTCGGAGAAATCTTCCAGCGCCTCCTTGAGGTCCACAAACCGGGCGGTTTCGTAAAGCAGGGAACGGCCCGCTTCCACAGCAACCTTCATCTCAGTGAGCATCTCGAACACCGGAGGCAGGGTCCGTACCGGAGTGTCAAACTGGATACGCTTGGCGGCGTAAAGATCCGCCTCCCGGTAAGCGGCTTCGGCTATGCCCACCGCCTGGGCGGCAATACCGAGCCGGGCGTTGTTCATGAGCCACATGGTGTACTTGGTGAGTCCCCGCTGACGATCGCCCACCAATTCCGCGGGGGCCTTATTGAACTGCAGCTCGCAGGTCGGGGAGCCGTGGATACCCAGTTTGTGTTCCAGGCGGCGGATGATCATCCTGTCGTCCCGCTTGTAGAGGAAGAACGAAAGACCCCGGGCGCCCTTACCCTTCTCTTCGCTGCGGGCCAGAACCAGGCCGATGGTTCCGCAGCCGTTGGTAATAAACCGCTTGACCCCGCTGAGGTACCACTTGCCGTCTTCACCCTGAACCGCCTTGAGGCTCACCGCCTGGAGATCGCTTCCCGCATCGGGTTCGGTTAGTATCATTGAAGAGTCCCATTCGCCGGAACAGAGCCGGGGCAGCACCGCCTGTTTCTGTTCCTCGGAAGCAAACTTGTTGATGGTCTCGGCGATATCCTGCTGGAGGCCGAAGTTGAGGCACGAAGCGTCCGCCCGGGAGATGAGCTCCGAAGCGATGCACAGTATCGTTGAGGGCATATTGAGGCCGCCGTAGCGGCGGGGGATACAGAAACCCATGAGATCCGCCTGGGCAAACATGTCCATGGCTTTTTGGGTGGCGGGGTTCAGGGTTACCTGATTTTTCGACAGGTCCAGCTGGGGGCCTTCCTCGTCAACCTTAGGTGCGTTGGGGGCGATAAACTCGCCGCAGATTTCCCCGATGATCTCCAGAACCTTCCTGTAGGAATCCCTGGCGTCCGCAACATCCTTGGGGGCGAAGGGAAATTGTTCAGCCTGGGTAAATTCCTCTTCCTTGAAGCGGATGATCCGGTCCAGGTCCAGGTGTTCCAGGTGAAAGAGAATATCTTCGTTATCGTTCAAAAAGTTTTCCATATATCTACTCCTCTTATACCCGGGCCTTATAAGCCTTGATCATCCGGGGGATCACCTCGAAAAGGTCCCCCACTATACCGTACTGGGCAATGCCGAAAATCGGCGCTTCAGGATCGGTGTTGATGGCGATGATCCGCGCCGAACCGTCCATACCCGCCCGGTGCTGGATAGCCCCGGAAATACCGCAGGCCACGTAGAGCTTGGGCCGCACGGTTGTGCCCGTCTGCCCTACCTGGTGGTCCTTGCCGATAAAGCCCGCGTCTACCGCGGCCCGGGACGCGCCCACCTCCGCGCCGATAGTTTCCGCCAGTTCCTGAATAAAGTGGAAGTTTTCCCTGCTCCCCACACCGAAGCCGCCGGACACAATGATATTGGCGCCTTTAAGGTTGACGGTCTTTTCCTGCAATACCCGGTCGATGATCTCCGAGGGAAAATCGGCGGCAGCGAGGCTTGCGGGAACTGTAACGATGCCGGCCTTTCGGGAAGCATCCGGGGTGTTCATCCGCATCACCCCTTCCCGGACCGTGGACATCTGGGGCTTCTTTTCCGGGCACACGATGGTAGCGATAATGTTGCCGCCGAATGCGGGCCGGATCTGGTAGAGGATGTTTTTGTATTCCGTCTCCCCCTGTGTGTGGCCGCCAATTTGCAGATCCGTACAGTCCGCGGTGAGCCCCACCTTGAGGTAGGACGCCACCCGGGGGGCCAGATCCCGGCCGGTAGTGGTTGCGCCGTAAAGGACGATCTGAGGTTTGTAGTCCGTGATAACCTGGATCATCAGCTTTGTATAGGGGATAGGGGTATAGTGTTTGAGCCTGGGCTCTTCGTAGAGGTAGACCGTATCCGCCCCGAGGCTCGCCAGGCGGGGGACCTCCTGGGCAACCTGCTCCCCGAAGAGGGCCGCGCTGGCCTTGACCCCCAGCTTATCCGCCAGCTCCCGGGCTTTGGAAACCAGTTCCAGGCTCACCTCCGCCAGTTTCCCGCTGTCCTGCTGGATATATACCATTACGCTTAAATCATTGCTCATGTATACTCCTATAAAAAGGCTGCGTTTGCAGCCGCGTTAACCGGAAGTGTTACGAAGTAACACAGTACTCCTGTTTAGCGGGGTTACTTTAACCCAGGGTATGGTCCGCAATAAGTTCGTGGACCAGCTCCGTAATCCCCCGCTCGCCGGGATCGATAAATTTGATTTCCCCCGCGGTAAGAACTACCGAGTTGATGTTCTTCACTTTAGTGGGGGAACCGGCAAGGCCGCACTGATTGGGGTCCGCGTTGATCGCCGGGATATCCCAGAGAGCCAGGGCCGTGCCGCCCGCCGCCGGGGCCGCGTTTTTGTGGGCCATGAGCCGCTTAGCCGAAGCCGGCCGGGGGGCCTCCCCTTCACCGGTAAAGGTAACCAGTACCGGTAACTTCGCCTTCACCTTTTCCCAGCCTCCTTCGATGGAGCGTACCGCGGTGATTTCTTTCTTAGCGGGGTCCACCTGCCCAACCTTGGAAACACAGGTAATCTGGTTGATTCCCAGCTTTTCCGCGGTCTGGGGGCCCACCTGGGCGGTATCCCCGTCTATGGCTTGCCTGCCGCAGAACACCATATCGTAGTTTCCGATCTTTTCGATGGCGCATTTAAGCGCGTAGGATGTGGCCAGGGTATCCGCCCCGGCAAAACCCCGGTCCGACACCAGGGCGGAAAAATCAGCGCCCCGGTAGAGGCATTCCTTCAGGACCGCCGCCGCCGCCGGGGGACCCATGGAGATCACGTTTACCTTCGACCCCGGGAATTGATCCTTGAGCAGCAGCGCCGCCTCAAGGCCGTAAAGATCCTCGGGGTTAAAAATCGCCGGCAGGGCGGCGCGGTTAACCGTGCCATCTTCCTTCATAGCCTGACCGGTGATATTTTGAGTATCCGGAACCTGCTTAACCAATACGATGATATTCAAACCCATGTATTTCTCCTCAAAAGATTCGATACATAATACCGGGGATATAAAAATTCCGCAAGTGCGGACGGTGGAGCCATGCACCCTTTATGGGGTTTGCGGAAGCGCACGAACGGGTTAGGGGGGCCTGGCAGGGAACGCACACGGGGCCCCCCCTGGGGGTCCTCCCCGCGTGTGTTCCCTGCCACCCCGCGCTGGCGGTTTGTGGGTGCGCTTCCGTGCTGCGGAAGGGCGCATGGCTCCACCTCTGTTCGCAGCCGGTGTTTCACGCTGGGGGGGCTTGGTTTCACGCTGGGGGGGCGCAGTCTGCCTGCTCCGCCCGCCCGGCATGACACACCGGCTACGCGGACAGAGGCCTCTATGGGCCCTTCCAAGCGGCTCGGGAACGCGCCTGAAAACGTTATCGGGGGTCTCTACTATGCCGCGCAAGCGGCTTCGAGGAAAAGAACCATAGGAGGGCCCCATGGTTCTTTTCCCTGACAGGACCCCATACCACGTTCCCGCGCGTTCCCGCTAACCCAATAAGGGGCCATAGGGGGGGGATTATGGGATGATCGCGGTGATCACGGGGCAGAAGGGGCCGGGTTCGCCTTTGGCGTTTTCCCAGGACAGGCTGATGCAGATGGTCTTTCCGGAATTGCCCGAAAGGTCCAGGCGCTCCCGGCGGCGGCGGGTGAACAGGTAGAAGGGCAGCAGGCGGCCTTCGTCCGGGGCGGGAGGCGCGTCGATGTGGTAGGGGGCGGCGCCGCCCACGATGCCGATTTTGATGCCCACGCCGTAGTCGGACCGGGGGTCGCTGGAAGGGGCCCCCAGGGCGCGGAAGTTGCTGAGCTCAATCATGTGGGCGGCGGGGTAGCCCAGGTCCGCCGTTACCTGGCCGTTGGGCCGGGGGATGGGCGTATGGTCGGCGTTGCCGGGCTTGAGCCCCAGGGACACCAAATCACTTTCGGAAAGCGGGGGCACGAGGAAAAAATGCGCCTTCATGAACCGCATGGTGTCCCTCAGGGCCTTGAACGCCGCGTTGCACTGGGCGGTAGCCACGGGGGTGCGCCCGGTGTCGCTTTGGACCTTGAGGAGGGCGGCGTCGGCCGTGTCGAAGACGGTGACGAACGCCGTGATCTGCGCGGCCGGTATGCCCCAGTTGGGCGGGTTTACCGGGGCGTTAATGATGGAAATCCAGTTTCTGGCCATGGCCAACTGTTCCGTCCGGGATAAGGGCAGCCAAGAATGGGTCATAGAATGCTCCTTTTGCCGCGTTGCGGCGGTATATTGCCGGCGGTTCGCTTTGAACTACCGGCAGCTCGTCTCGGAATGCCCGTATTGCCGTTCCTTGGCAGCCGGGTAGTCCGCTTTGGGAAACCTGTTTTCCGTCTTAGAAAACATGTTTTTCGCCTTGGAAAACAGGTAGTTCACCTTAGAAAACATGTTTTCCGCCTTGGAAAACAGGTAGTTCACCTTAGAAAACATGTTTTCCGCCTTGGAAAACAGGTAGTCCGTCTTGGAAAACATATTTTCCGCCTTGGAAAACAGGTAGTCCGTCTTGGAAAACATGTTTTCCGCCTTGGAAAACAGGTAGTTCACTTTGGAAAACAGGTTTTCCGCCTTGACCACAAATTCGGCGCCGGACACCCTTTCGATGTCAGGCACCCGTCCGGCGTCTGAAGGCACGGGCAAAACCCTATAAGGCTCCCCCGCTTCAACGGAACTTCCAGGAAATGTCGAGGCAGTCGCCCTCTCGGCATGGGATGCGGAATACGAGCCGCTTAGCCTTTCATCGAACCCACGTTAATCTCTAGAAACCAAACGGGGATTTTCCAGAGGTACGCTAAGCCGTAGGAGCGGGCCTATCATAAGGCTCGGCGCTGTCTTTGTACGCATAATTTCCCGTAACATCGCCATCAATTATGTACTCGACAGAACCATCATCACCCGGACGGAACATATATATCGCATCGCCTTTTACAAACTTCCCGGGATCCGTTTCATCGGGAGTTTGCGGGTCCCTTGCGCCGCCGTTTTCTACCATGTTCGCGTTTTCGCCGGCATCGCTGCCATAAATAATCCCGCCTGTTTTAATAAACTCAACCGGGGAATCCCACAGGATACGTCCAGTCCAAGTACCTGAACCCCAGCGGCCAACGCCCCCGCCATACCGCTGTAGATTTCTTGCAGAATCCAGCGTGTCGGTAGCCGCAAAGACACCGGCCCTGTTTTTTGAGATAACGCCTCCTTCCATTTTAAAGAGACATTCGCAGCATATCCCCACTCCGCCGCCTGTAGAACCGGCTACATTTTCCGAAATGAGTGTGGAATCCCCCTTCATCGTAAACGTTCCGCAGCACAAAGATACGCCGCCGCCACGGGTTGCTTTGTTGCCAATGATGTTTCCGCCGCTCATTGTAAAAAAATCTTCCGGATAATTCATGTGAACGCCGCCGCCCCTTGACGCTATCTTGCTATCAAAATGATAGGTCCCATTGTCTTTTATAACGCCTCCTTTCATAATAAAAGTGCCTCTCCACATACCTACCCCAGAGCCTTGGGTCGCGGAGTTACCTGAAATTTCACCGCCGTTCATGACCAGCGTCCCTCCGTTTACCAGCTGAACGCCCCCGCCGCCGGTAAAGCCAACCCCGTCGGGATCTCCTGTGGTAAGGTTGACATTACCGGTAATCTTCGCGCCGTCATTTATTACCAGTTGTCCGTTATAACGAACAACGACAAGCGCTTTTTTATGATTTGCCGTTTTATCAACACCTTGTAACGTTATATTTCTGTCTAACGTTAAGCTGCCGTTGGCAATCTCAAAAAGGGCCGCATCGCCGGTCTTGCTAAACATAATGGTACGTTCGCCGTTATCGCCTTTCAACACGATGTTTTTCCCGGCAAATCCGTATGACAACACTTGGCTTTCCAGAGAAAAATCGGCAGTAACGGTTATTGTGCACCAGTCATTTGTTCCGGCAAGTGACTGGTCCGCCGCTATTTCTCCGAGCGCGGCAGTAAATTCATCCGCATCTTTGACCGAATACGCCGCGCCTTCTCTGCCAGTTTCGAGCGGGGCGCCGCCATTATCACAGGCGACAAGCGATGCTAACAACAGCACGAGTGCCATAAAAAGAGCACGCA
>JAITBG010000200.1 GCA_031283725.1 Treponema sp.
GCGGATGCTGAAGATACAAGCCCTTATCCCTACCTATTGAACCGCCGTGTACCGAACGGTACGCACGGTGGTGTGAGAGGACGGCTACTCAGTTAATGGGTAGCCTCCTACTCGATTTCGCGGGCTTTGTTTCAGGCTGGGTGGCTTTGCGCGCGACACCGGGAACGGGGGATTATGTTTCAGCCTGTAATCCCCAGGGGTTAAGTAATTGGAGGTCCGCGATGTTTTTGAAATCACTGATGTTGCGGGTGACAAGGATAAAATTTTCAGTTAAGGCGGTGGCGGCAATAATGGCGTCAGGAAGTTTTATGCTGCTTTGTTTGCAAAGCGCAATGGTACGGCGGATGACCGGATCGTTTAGCGGATGGATTACCGAGGCTTTCACAAAATCCGCGAGAACCTGTTCGTTCTCCGGAGTATCGTTGAAACGCAGGACTTCGATTTGGGAAATGACGGAAATATGGGGTACGTCGTCAACGATGGCTGAAACCATTGTCATGCCCGGAACGGGGATTGTACCGGCGAGGTATCCGATGATGACGTTGGAATCTACTAGGTATCCCGTTCCCATTTGGCCCGGCCTTCCTGTAGGGCGGTTTGAAACGAGGCGTATTTTTCGGCGGAAAGATGAAGCGCCCCGGCAAAACGTTCAGAGAGGCTGCCTTTCGGTGCGGCGGCGGGTTTTTCCGGGGAGGTTACCCGGATAAGGTTGAGGCGTTCCATGTCCCGTAAGAGGCTGAGCGCGCCCGAATCGATAAGGTCAACGGTTAAGGTCATAGGTGCTCCGTACCTTTGAGTATGGCGCGAATTTTGCGGATAACGCAAGAGCGCCCCCAGGGCGCCCCCCCATGGTTCTTTCCCTGCCATCCCACCCCTCACTCCCCACTCTTCACCCCTCACTCTTCACCCCTCACTCCCCCCTGTGGTAAAATACGTTTATGAAATTGTTGTCCCGTCTTCTTTGCGTCTCCCTTCTATTCCTCGGAGGCTGTTCCAGCCGGGATATCGTTTCCGTTGCCCGGGAGGATCATTTTACCCTGGATATCGGGCGTTTAGAGGATCAGATCGATCTCTATAATCTTGAGGGGGGGGGCCGGGGTAACCACAAAACTTCCCTGGCCATGCGGGACGGCTTGTTCTATATTGCCGACAGCAATGGGGGAAAGGTGGTCCATTATACCTCCTACGGGGATCTCCTGTTCATGATCTATAACGAAGAGACCAACCCTCCGCCTCTGACCCTCAGAACCGATGCGGGAAACGATAGGGTGGGGACCCATGGGGCGTATCCCTATCCCCTGCGGGAACCGGGGAACATCGCGGTGGATACCCGTAAACATATCTATGTAGAAGACCGGCTTCCTTATGAACGGCGGAATTTTGACGCGGAAAACAAGATACTTGAGGACAGTATTGTCCTTCATTTCGACTCCAACGGCCAGTTTGTGGAATATCTGGGGAAGGAAGGCATAGGGGGCTCCCCGGTTCCGAAAATCGAACGGATCAGCGTCTCTATACAGGATGAACTCGCGGTTATTTGCCGTATACCTACCGGCTGGAATATCTACTGGTACGACGTAGAGGGAACCCTGCTGTATTTTCTTCCCCTGAAAAATGAGCTTATCCCCATACCCCCGGACCGTATGCCCGTATTTCCTTCGATAGATACCATTGCGGCCGCCCCGGACAGCAGAAAGCTGTTCATCAAGGTTGATTATTACCGGGAAACCTTCGATGAATCCACGAATACCAAACTAGGCCCCGAACCGGATAGTTCCGTAATCTGGCTGATGAACGTGGAAAACGGGACTTATACGGGGACTATCGAGGTGCCTTTCTTTGAGCAGGCGGTTACTGAAAATAACCGCCGCGCCACGGAAAGAATCTTCTATTCCCTTTTGGGGGCGGTGGAAAACGACAGGGTATTTCTTACCTTTCCTGTGGAGGGCGGCTATTCCATCATGATCGTTTCCACGGATCCTCATGAGCAGCGCCGGGGTTTTATCCCGGTAAAAGACGAGGAGCTGCAATACAACGCTTTTAATATCTCCGCCGAAGGTATCCTATCCGCTCTTCTTGCTACGGGCTTCAACGTGAAACTGGTTTGGTGGCGTACCGACAAATTCCTGGAAGAAGGGAGCCGCTGATGGAACATACAGAACAAGAACCGGAAAGGAAGGGGAGGGGGGATTCCCTGGAAAACCTGGACCGGGAAGTAACCTTTTATTATAACCGGGAGCGCCGCCTTGAACGGGCGTCCCCCGCGGTACGGGCTCTTAATGAGGAGGGTCCTCCGGTAAAGCAGGGGTTTATCCGCTCCCTCACCTCCACAAAGCCCCACCTCTTTCTCTTTATCTCCATACTGATCATCATGGCAATGATCATGGCCTTTTCCGCCCTTTCCGGCGGCTCCCGCAGCAGCCTAACCATGACAGGCAATACCCTGAGGATCAGCGCCGGCCGTTCCGGGGACGAGCCCTTTATCGTTATCAATAAAAGCATCGCGGCAAAGGAAGAAAATCCCTATATAGGGGAGGTATATGTGGCGGTTTCCCCAATTTTGCGGTCATCAAAAAAAATAGAGCGCGCCGATATTCCCGTCTTTACCGCCCGGATCTTTTTTTCTCTGGAACAGGAGGAAGAATACCGCCTGGCCCTGCCCTTTACCGGGGAAAATTATATGCTCCTTTTCCAAGTAGGGGATCAGCAGGCCGCTGCCCGGGTCAAAGCCGAACAGCCCCCCCTCAATCCGCTTCCTTGACCGAAAGGCGTTGGCAGTATATGGTTAAATACGGAGATAAGGTATGATCCAATTTTATTTTTTGTCCATACTCTTGAACGGCCTCTCAGGGTATGTTCTTATCACGGATTCCGATGATGGGGATGCCGGCCTGGATACCGGTTTCCGTTTGTCATTTAAAAACGAAACGTGCCGTCTTATCCTGGGAATACTGACCATCGTCATCGGGTTCCTGAAAATCCTCTCCGTGGTTCAGGGGGATGTGCCGGTTATTGGGGACCTCATTCCCGCCTTGGCGGGTTTTCTTGCGGGGTTTGCCCTGGTATTTGAATACTACCGGAGCCGGTCCACCCTGGAACCGGAGCATACCGAAAAAATCGAGACGCTTTTGGTACACAATAAAAAATGGATAGGCTTGCTTGCCCTGGTGGCGGCGGGACTTCATTTTCTCTTTCCGTCGGTACTTTTCCTTTAGGACCCCCTTTGTATAATTCAGTCGCGGGAATCGCCTGGGATATGGGGCGCTTTTTCATAGCGCGCCGCGCCGGCGGCGGGGACATGGGGGGTAAGTGGGAATTTCCCGGAGGCAAGGTTGACCAAGGGGAATCCGATGAAGCCGCCCTCAAACGGGAATACCAAGAGGAATTCGGGGTGGATATTACCGTGGGGGTTTTTTTAGGCAGCGCAGCCTTTAAGCACCGGGGAATTGAGCGCCGGGTAAACGCCTATCGTATCTTTCTTTCCAATACCAACTTTACCCTTTCGGAGCATACCCAATGGCGCTGGGCTGCCCTTGAGGAAATTGAGCGCCTGGACTTTGTCGATTCGGATCTCAAATTGGTACCGGCCTTAAAAACCAGGTTTTTGCCAGCAGATAACGAGGAATAAGCAGCAAGCAGCAGGTTTTGTTGTTTGCTATCTGCCCGCTGCCCCTGGTAGATGCGGAACACGAACCCGCGCCCTGTTACCCGTTATCCCCTGTTAATTGTTAATTGAACCTGTTCCAAAACTTCCGGCTGCGGCTTCCGGCCCGGCCTGTGTGCCGGAGGGGCCGTTTCCCGTAGCGGCTGACGCGGAAGCCCCGGGGCGGGCGGCTAAAAAAGCCGTGGCGGGTGTTCAAAAAGCCGTGGCGGATAATGCAGAGGCCCTGGCGGATTTCCTGAAAGCCGCGGCGTATAATTCTAAAGCCATGGCGTATGGCCGAAGAAGCCGCGGCGGATAATGCAGAGGCCATGGCGGATTTCCTGAAAGCCATGGCGGATAATTCTAAAGCCGTGGCGGATAATTCAAAAGCCGCGGCGTATAACGGGAGGGCCGCAGCGAGCGCGGCGCTTCCAAAGCCGGTTATAAAACAGGCCGGGTTTTGGAACGGGCCCGATTGTTACTTGTTCCCCAGGGGCAGGGCGAATTTCAGGGAAAGCCCCGCGTCAAGGGCCGTAAAACCGGCGCCGGCTTTGTTTTCGACAAGCCAAGCGGCGTCGTTTATGGAGGTGTCCCTCTGGGAGGTGTCCCCCCGGGACCCGGCGATATGCCTCCAGGAGCCGTGGGCGGCAAGGGAAAAAAACCGGTTGGGGGAAAAGACTATATCCAGGCTCGGTTCCACGCACAACCCGCCCCGCATATAGTCGTTGAACCGTAATGCACGCGCCAGATGATTATCCTCAGCCCTGGCGTATATCAGGGGGCTGATAAAAAAACGGAAATCCAGGCTCACGGCCCGGTGAAAGGGCCAAAACACCCCAATCCCCGGGGAAAAGATCAGCCAGGCCTGATCGTAGGTTATGACGGTTCCCTCGAAGTCATGCTTTACCCAATGCTCGCTCATATAGCTTCCATAACCATCTTTGCCCGCCCAGGAAAACTGCATATACGAAAGGGCAAACAGGGCTTTAAGAGCCACGGTCTGTTGTATGGGTATGGTAATTCCCCCGGCAAAATCAAACAGCAGCGTCCCTCCTTCGATATAAGCGTCATGGGTAGAAAAGTGCGTTAAATTTTCCGAGTTTTCCCAGTCCCGATCCTCCATAGAGCCGCTTGGCAGGGGGAGGCCGAATTTGACCGACAGATCCGCCGTTGCTCCGAGGCCGGCGAGGGGATCGGCGCGGGAAACAGACAGGGCCGATCCCAGATAGGCCATGGGTTTTAGGTCCCAGAGAAGCTGGCTCATTTTATCGTCCCTGCCGGCATATTTGTAGACGATTTCTTCGGCCTCTCCTATGAGCGCCCCGGCGCTGGCGGCCAGGGAAATCCGGTAGGGCGTTTTGGCAATGGCGAAATCGAAGGAATCCTGGCCATAGGCAAGCATAGGAAATAAAGCGCCGATGTATATGCTGACGAAAAACGTAAAGGCATATATACTTTTCATATCATGAGGGTAGGTGTATCTTCACGTTGTGGTCAAGTCCTGGTACTCGTGGCGGCGCTCATCCTGGGGGCCTGTAGCCGTGCGGTCGATGAAATACCGTTTACGCCGCCTGTTACCCCTCCCTTAACCCGTTCCGTAATCGGGTACGGGGTAATAAGCGGTTCTTATACCCAGGTGCAGAGCGATCCCGCTCCGGACTCGGTTTCCCTGGGTTATTTGCGCCGTGGTTCCGTGACGGCGATACTGGAGCGCAGGATTATAACTACCCGCGGAGCCCCCGAAGTCTGGATACGGGTAAATACTCCCTACCGGGGCTGGATTAGAGAAGAGGCTGTACAGATATATGCCAATGAAGCTCAGGCGAGAACCGCTTCGGAGTCCTTAAGTCAATGAACTCTATCCTGATTTGGCTTATTCCCCCCCTTGTGGGGGCCGTAATCGGTTACATAACCAATGCGGTGGCCATCAAAATGCTGTTCCGGCCTTTAGAAGAGATACGGATTTTTGGTATCCGCCTGCCCTTTACTCCGGGAATACTGCCCCGGCAGCGGCATAAACTGGCGGACAATATCGGCGCCATTGTGGAACAACAGCTTCTGACTCCGGAAATACTCATGGCCCGGCTGCGGCAGGAGGATGTACGGATCAATCTTAAAAACACTATAGCCGGGTACACGGAACGGCTCAGTGCACAGACTACCGCCGTTTCGGGCATATACCCCAAAGCAGCCGAGTCCCTTATCGCCTTTATGAAAAAACCGGAGATCCACCGGCTTATGGAAATTCATGGCCGGGTTCTTTTGAATAACGCCGTCCTGAAGCTGCCCGCGTTTCAGCGCTTCTTTTTATCCGCAGGCCAATTTGAGAAAAACCTCTATGACCGGATGCCGGAGATTATTGATGATCTTATCCGGCAGATGGATGAAACCCTTAAGGGCCAGGCTGTACAAAAAAAAATAATAGAAGAATTCCTTCAAAAAAAGGACGGCTTTGATTCAGTTCTCTGTGACCAAATTCTTGCCCTGGCGGAAGAACACAGCGCGTCCCTATTGAAGACCATCAATGTCAGAGTCCTGGTTTCCGACAGAATCAATTCCCTGGACATGCTTTCGGTGGAACATATTGTTCTGGATGTAATGGCCAATCAGCTCATGTGGATTAGTCTTTTCGGCGCCATTCTGGGCGCGCTCATCGGGCTCTTCCAGTCAATCTTTTCCTGGTTTATTCGATAAAAAACCAATCCGGCTAAAGCAATTTTTCCCTCTTTCCCCTAACAAGGGGTATTATAGGAGGTTTTATGAAAAGAACGTATGTTGTTTCTATGGTTTGTCTATCCGCGTTTTTATTGGTTTTTGGGGCCTGTAATAACCCGGATAATCCCGCTGTCACGGATGAGCCTGCTTACCAGGGGAGCCCCGGCGAAGAAACCCCTCCGAAAGAACCGGCCGATCCGGATGATTCAGATGATCCGGAGGAGGGGGATCAGGAGGAGGGGGATCAGGAGGATGAGGATCCGGAGAAGGGGGATCAGGAGGATGAGGATCAGGAGGATGGTGAAAACCCGGAGGATCCTGAGGAACCGGCCAACGGGGATGATACGGACGGCGGTGAAGAAGCGTTTCCCGAAGCGGAGGGCGCCAATGGAACGCTTTCCTACACCGTGGAATTCCCCGGCGATTTGGTTCGGTCCGCCCTGATGACCCTGTCTATACAGGGAACTACCGGGCAATATCAAATAAGCCGAATTCTGGATCTCAGGGAAACGTATACCGGTACTGCCGGTACCGGTTCCATGACCCTGCCCCCGGGTCGCTATCGGCTGGAACTGGGGTTGAATTCCCTTTATCCCAGGATAGTTAGGACTGAAAATGTAGTTGTTTATTCGGAAACCGAGACCGCCGCGCCGGTCTATCGCTTTGAAGACGCGGAATTTGAGAATCCGGTATCAGTTACTGGAACCGGGGATTTACAGAACTACCTTGAGGGGCTGCCCCAAAATACCGAAACAGATCCCTATCTGATCAGGGTAGGGGAGATTGATTTGGCAAGCACCAAGACCAGCGCCGCTGAAAATACCTTAAAAAATTTTTACACGGCCTTAAACCGGTATGTAGCGCTTGACCTCCGCGGCTGCTTCGGGGAAAGCCTTCCGAGTTTTACCCCAAAGGTTGCCCCAAATAAGGCTAATATACTGGCCCTCATATTACCGGATGAACTAAACACGATTAAATCCAATGCCTTTGTCGGCTGTACCGCCCTGGTTTCGGCGGATATGCCCGGGGTTACCACCATTATGCAAGGGGCGTTCAGCGGCTGCGAAAAACTTGAAACCGTATATTTGGAAAACCTGGAAGCCATAAAAAACGACGGCAGTACCACCAATGGGGCTTTTCACAAATGTACTGCCCTTAGTACGGTATTCCTGCCGAGGGCCAGGGAAATTGGGAAAAAGACCTTCAATTCCTGTACCGCCCTTTCCGTTGTTTATATACCCCAGGTAACTATCATTGGCGACAAGGCCTTTGCGGGCTGTACCGGTCTTGACTGTCTGATCCTGGGAGAAACGCCCCCTGAACTGGGGGAGGCCGTATTTGCCGGCAATAAACCGGAATGTATATATGTTCCCTCATCGGCGGTTGATACATATAAAAACACCTTAACCAAGGGCTGGACCGATGGGTTGAAAGCTAAGGTAAGGGCGATATCTTGAGCTTGTTCCAAAACTTGATTAGTGCGAACCTCCGGTTCGAGGGAACGGGTTCTTCGAAAAACCGGTCAAATCGGACTAAAGCCCGGCCCGGTTTTTCTGTTAAACCTAATGAAGCTGTTCCAAAAGCTGAAGTTTTAGAACAGCTTCCTTTGAAAAAACGAGAAAAAACCCTGCGGGCTTGCTGTATTTTTTTTACAATATAAAGTAAAATCATCTGCAGCGCCGTATAGTAGGGGAGGGAAAAGCATGGCGAAGAATGAAATAGAAAAGACCAGGGGAAATCCCTTGGCCTCAAACGAAGAAAAAGAGAAGGCCCTGGAAGCGGCCCGGCTCCAGATTGAAAAGCAATTCGGTGCCGGGTCGTTGATGAAGCTGGGCGCCCATATTAACGCGTCGGGCATCGAGGTAATCCCCTCAGGGGCAATGCTCCTGGATGAAGCTTTGGGGATAGGCGGCTTTCCGCGAGGGCGGATCATCGAGATCTACGGCCCTGAATCTTCAGGAAAGACCACCCTGGCGCTCCATGTCGTCGCGGAAGCCCAGAAAATGGGCGGTGTGGCGGCTTTTGTGGATGCGGAACACGCGCTGGACCCGGTTTATGCGAAAAATCTGGGGGTCAACACCGATGAACTGTGGATTTCCCAGCCCGATACGGGAGAGCAGGCCCTGGAAATAACCGAAAGCCTGGTCCGTTCCGGCGCGGTGGACGTAATTGTGGTGGACTCCGTGGCGGCATTAACGCCCCAGGCGGAAATTGAAGGCGACATGGGGGATGCCCACATGGGTCTCCAGGCCCGGCTCATGAGCCAAGCCTTGCGGAAACTTACCGCCATCATCGGAAAGTCCCGGACCATTCTGATATTCATCAATCAGATCCGTATGAAAATAGGGGTCATGTTCGGCAATCCCGAAACAACTACCGGCGGCAACGCCCTGAAATTCTACGCCTCCGTACGGCTTGACGTGCGTAAGGTGGAGACCATCGAAAAAAGCGACGAAGATGCCGTGGGGAACCGGGTCCGGGTCAAGGTGGTAAAGAACAAGGTAGCGCCGCCGTTCCGAAAGGCGGAACTGGAAATAATCTTCGGCAAGGGCGTTTCCGCCATTGCCAGCCTCCTGGACGCCGCGGTCAAGTACGAAATCATCGAGAAAAAGGGAGCCTGGTTTTCATACGGCGAAGAAAAAATCGGTCAAGGCCGGGATAACGCCAAAACGTACCTGGAGGAAAACCCCGCTTTTGCCGCGGAGCTGGAACAGAAACTGCGGAAAATTATGTTCCCCGGCCGGGATTTCTCCGCCCAGGGCCAAGGAAAGCTAAACCCCGCGGCCGTACCGGCTCCAGCCGCGGCTAAGGTTCCCGCTGAAAGCGTTCCTTCCGCAGCCGCCGTACCGGTCCCCGTTCCGGCGGCGGCCCCTGCCGCACCGGGCTCCGGTCTGGCCGCGGCGGCGGCAGCGGTTCAGGCGGCGACCCCCCCGGCGGGGATTACCCTGGGAACGCCCCCAGGAGCGCCAAGCGCCCCCCGGGGCCGTGGGCGGCCGCCCCTCAACAGACCCGCGGCACCCGCCGAGACCATCACCATACAGAAAAAAACCGGGAAAGGGGAGGATAACCTTTTCTAAATCCACGAAGATACTATGATTTAAATTATTGGGAAGAGGTGGCAGTCTGGTCCGAGGGGGCCGGAGAGCCGCGCAAACAAGCTTGCTTAACAGATTGGTTCGCGGGGTGAGGAAACCCGGCGAAAAGATGATAGGAGAACAAGGGTGGTATGTAGGGATAGGCCTGGGAAGCGGCCCTGGGAGATGATAATTTTTCACAATTTTTTAACATTTTAATCTCCGGGGGTTTAATTCCCCGCCGCTCTGCGGCGGTTAAAAAGGAAGTGAAAGATGATATGATGAAATAATGAGCGAATATATACACAAAGCACACAATGTATCGGTATTGATGTATCATATAGTATGCACGGCAAGATATAGACGAGTAGTAAGTAGCGAAGAAGCGGATAAAACTCTGAAAGAGACCTGTAAAGAGATAGAGAAAAGATACGAGATAAAATATTTAGAGATAGGTACAGAAGGGGATCATGTGCATTTTCTGGTACAGTCAGTGCCGACATACAGTCCAACGAAGATAGCAAGGACGATAAAAAGTATAACAGC
>JAITBG010000208.1 GCA_031283725.1 Treponema sp.
GATAACGGCGAGGACCAACGCGGGGCTGTATTACTTCAACCAGTACGCGCCGGTGATAACCACGCTCCTGTCTATCATTACTACCTTTATCTCCGTAACCATGCTTATCAATCGATAATAGTATTATTCGGCAGAAGTTTTCGTCGAACCAAAGGTCCCAACATGCAAAGCCGGAAACGGCTTTTTTATTTGCCATAGATATTAGATAAATATAACAATAAGGGGAACAGTATACCTACCCTCTGTCCAATCGGCTAAGCAGCAGCAGATCCGCCAACGTTAAGGCTGTCATTGCTTCCACCGCCGGTACCGCCCGGGGACAGACGCACACATCGTGGCGGCCCCGTATGACCAGTTCACGGATGTTTCCCTGACGGTCCAGGGTTTCCTGTTTTTTCGAAATCGAGGGAACAGGTTTGAAGGTCACGGTGAATTCCAGGGGCATGCCCGTGGATATGCCGCCAAGAACTCCCCCCGCGTTATTGGCCGCGTATTCCAGATCCGGTACTCCCGGAGGAAGAAGGGGTCGGCTCCCGCGGCCCGGCGTGGGCGGTATGGGGCGGTCATTGCTAACAGAGCCCTGTTGGCGGGCAGCGTCAAAACCGGCGCCGAACGCAATGCCCTTGGCGGCTCCCAGGGAAAGCATGGCGGCGGCAAGGCGGGCATCCAGCTTTCCGAAGACCGGTTCCCCCAGGCCCGGTTTAAGGCCTGTTACCCGGCAGGAAACGGTACCCCCGGCGCTGTCACCTTCGATCCGGAGCTGTTCGGTTTTTTTCAGAACCAGCTTTGATAGTTCCCGGTTAGGGAAACGCAGGGGATTCTTTTCAACTTCCTCAAAATCAAAACCCGGTGACTCGAATGCGGGAGCATTGATCCCCGCGGCGGAGGAAGTCCAGCCCCGGATGACGATGCCCTGGTCCCTAAGGAATACCTTGGCAATGGCCCCTGCCGCTACCCGGCCCAGGGTTTCCCGGGCGGAACTCCGGCCGCCGCCCCGGTGATCCCGGAAGCCGTATTTTGCCTCCCAGGCCCAGTCGGCGTGTCCGGGCCGGTAAATGTCCTTAAGCTCGTCGTAATCCCCGGAACGTTGGTCGTTGTTTCGGACCAGTATGGCGATGGGAGTTCCCAGGGTTTTCCCCTGGAAAACCCCGGAGAGAATTTCCGGGGTGTCCGCTTCGGAGCGGGTAGTGGATGGCCCTCCTCCGCCCGGCCGGCGCCGGCTAAGTTCCCGGCTGATATCATCAATGTCCAGGGAAAGGCCCGCCGGACAGCCGTCCACAATACAGCCCAAGCCGGGGCCGTGGGATTCCCCGAAGGTAGTTACCGTAAATACTGTTCCGCTGCTATTTCCCGCCATAGATCCTTATGATCCTCATTGTAACGCTTATACAAAGAATACTATAATGAAGGGGTCTATGAATATATGTGTTGATACCCATACCCATTCGGTGAGTTCCGGCCATGCCTATTCCACCATTGACGATCTTGCCCGGGGGGCCCGGAAACGGAGGCTGAAGGGTTTTGTTTTAACCGATCATGGCCCTGCCATGCCGGGAGGACCGGGCCGCTTTCATTTTGCCAATCTGCGGGTTATTCCAAAAAAAATCTTTGGGGTTTTTTTCTTTAAGGGTGTGGAAACCAATATCATGAATAGTGACGGCGGTATCGACCTTGATCCGAAATACTGTAAACGCCTTGACTTTGTCATGGCCGGTTTTCATGAGATATGTTTTGGTTCTCAGGGCAGGGAAGCGAATACCAAAGCCTTAATTGCCGCCCTGGCTAATCCCCTGGTTGATGGGATTTCCCATCCCGGAAACCCAATATTTCCCATTGACATAGAGGAAGTAGTAAAGGCGGCGGTAAAATACGGCAAGGCCCTGGAGATCAACAACAGTTCTTTCCGGATCAGACCGGGGAGTGAGGAAAACTGCCGTGCGGTGGCGCAGTTTTCAAAACAATACGGAAGCCTCCTCAGCTGCGGCAGTGACGCCCATTACTGGGAAGATGTGGGTAATTTTACTAAGGCCAAAGCTCTTTTGAAAGAAGCGGCTTTCCCCCCGGAATTGGTGATCAACAGTTCTCTGGAACGATTCCGGGCATTTATCGAAAAACGCCGGGCTGTCCGGGCAGAAACGGTGTCAAAGTAATTATAACTGTGTACGCCAGGAAACGCTAAGGTCCCAGTCTTTTGGAAAATCGGCGGTACCTGTTTTCACGGTGAACCTTCCCCATTTTCCCCGGGCGGTGATCGATGCGTTTGTTTCCACCTGGGATTCTCCGCTTTTTTTTATTTTATAACCAAGTTTTGTTCCAAATTGAAGAAACTTCAGGGTATAAGAAGCATCGGCGCTGATCTTGGCGGATTCGAATTCATATTCATATTTCCCGGTATAAATGCCTTCGAGGCCGCCTTGGAAAACAAGCGGGATTTTCCACAGCCGAAATCCCGCAAGGGTATCAATACTGTCCGCCGTTTTTTCCGGGTCCGACGCGTCCCGGTTTAGGGTTAATGAAACACGGGAAGGCCAGAAGAGGTGAACGGATTTTGCGGGAGCCGTTGGAAAATGATAATAGAAAAGAGCGGAGCCCCGGTAAAACCGGTCCCCAATGCCGGCTGTCCGGACGGTGCTGCTTACCCGGAACAGGCTGCTCCTTTTCCCCCGCCGTTCAAGCCGGGCCGCCGCCCTGAACCCCGCTCCGGTGGCGCCGCCGTCACTGCCCACATAACGGCTCCCCGCCGCATCCGCCGCCAAGGAAAGCCGCCAGGGCCGGTCCCCGATACGGAACGCCAGATTTCCATACAGATCTTTCCCGTAGGCAAAGGTTTGGGACCATGCTATATCCGCGGCGGCGGCGAAGACGGGGTGGGTGAAGAAAATAGTTCCCGCAAGAACCTCCGAGTCCCGTTCCGGCAGGGGAGGGGCTTCGGAAAACCACACCGAAGGGTTTTTTGGCGGCAGATGGTTGCGGGTGTAATACCCTTCCATCCCCAGGGATGATTTTTTCATAAGCCGGGCTTCAAAGCCTCCGTCAAAAGCAGCCTGGTTTTCGGCGTCCAGGCGAATTGAGCTAAAGCCCCGTACCGGACCAATCCAAGGTACTTTCATCCAAGGGCTCCCTAACCAGAGGTAGGCTCCGGGCTCCTTCGTTGAGGACGGTTCGGTCATGAGATCGCTTATAACGCTCCGGTGCTGTTCCGTAAAAGGCATACCCCGGTTCCAGACATTCTTGATCCGCGCCTGCAACCCGCCTTCATCTAGGATACCCCAGAGGATTCGGGACCCTGTGGTATTATGGTAGAGTCCCCCTGAAAAAGCGGTGTTTCCCTGGTCAAATCCATCCCAAGGCGGAGCCGGCCGTTTGTCCGTCACCTGCGCCCGCAGGGTCAAAGCCGGTTTGTGAACCCGCAAACGAATATCCCCCCGGTTGATCATGTTTTCTTCGTATGTCCAGGATCCGGTCCAGAGGAGATCCGTGGAAAAAAGCTCCGGTATTCCAAAACCCAGGGGAAGGATGTCCAAGGCAGGGCAGAGCAGCAAAAGAACTGTTAAGGAGAGCCATATGAAAAAATAAAATTTCCGCGCCATATCCTTTTGAGGGGGTAGGGGTGGAAATTACTTTAGGGCAATTAAAAAAACGCTATTTTTTAGGTATTAGCCGATAAAGGTACGTTGATAAGGCATCGAAGTAATCTTCCCTTATTTTTTTCTCCGCCGCTCCCAGGGCCCGAATTTCCGCTTCCGGAAGGCTTATGTGGCCCTCCCGGCCATTGATGCTATAGGGAAACAGAATATCCCCGGTGGAGGTATCCACGAAGTCTACGTCTATTAGATAACGGATGAACTTGTTCGTCCTCTGGTTGGGCAACTGAACCTCGAAAAAGGAGAGCCGCCCCTGCAGCTGATACCGGGAATTAGTCCCTCCGGTTCTGAAGCCCATAGAGGAAAGCGCCGATATAAAAGCACCACGGATTCTGCCGTCCCGGTCATTTTCCATGGTCACCGTTACCGGTATGGTTTTTATAATGGCGGAAACTTCCAGCCGGTAATCCTCGGGATTTTTCATACCGTCCGGTATGGCGGCGCCAATTACGGATAGTACATTGGCAAAGACCCTATTCACCTCCGCAATGGTTGCGGCAAGCTGAAATCTTGCAAGACTAGCTATGTTGTTCCGATCGGAACTGGGAATATCGACCAGCGTATCGATAATCTTCTGGTTATCCCGAATCATTTGGGTATACAGCCGGGTGGTCTTTGGTATTTCCATCACCGCCACAGCGTAGAAGTTTCTGCCGTCAGACCAGATATCCCTGATTTCCGCACCTACCAGTTCCATGGCGGTGGATGTGTTTATGGCGCTTTCCTCCAAGGTATTTTCGGTCCAGCCCGCGGTTACGCCGTTTTTAACCGCCTCTTGATACGATGTGGTTATCCGTTGATCCGCCTGAAGGAATTGGCGGAAAACGGAGGATAAAGCGGCAAGGGCGTTTTTCTCCGCCAGATCCCGGCTGCCGCCGGAGCCTACTCCGGTAACAAAGGCGCTCCGGTTATAAACCACATCCGGAGAATCAACCCACGCGGGTTTACTATTACCGGAACTGCCCGATCCTGTGGAGGAGTTCGCCAGGCTGCTCCCGTTCATGGCCCCTAAGGAAGCGTTGGCAGACCTAATAGCCTCATCTTCGCTGCTATCAACGGCCGGAGTACCGGCGCAACCGTAGAGGAATAACAAAAAGCAGGGCAAAAACAACAACAACCCTCTTGCCGGCTTTTTTATCATTCGAATACCGGTATCGGCTTTTCATTTTTGGAAAGCTGGGCGTCCAGCATCCGCAGGGCCTCTTGAGCCTTGAATTCCGCATATTTGGCTTCTTCGCTGGTAAATACCGGGGCGAGGGCTGTTTTGGCATCCGAAATTTTGTATTCCACCCGGTACCAATAGGTACCGTCCGGGGCCTTCCACCGTGCATTGGGCTGAACGCCGTTCAGCTGCAAGGAGGTAAGCTGGCGGCTGACATCTTCTTGGAGCGAAAGGGCGGTCTGGCTGTCCACGGTCCCCGCATCCCGCATATAGTCGGTGAACATGGCGTCCACCTTGACGCCGAGCTGCCGGGCGACGCTGGTCCGGGCGCGGGCTTCCGCGGTCGTCATGGCCAGCTGCTCCGAGGACTGCTTGGCACTGCCAACTCCCCAAATTAGGCCCTCCGGAGCGAATTCATCAAACCATGGCGGGGTATTCGGATCTTGCCGGGCGGCCGGACCACCCTTGCAGCTAAGGGCCAGCATAGTAACAGCAAGCGCCATAAAACATACACATAAACCTTTTTTCATCAAAATCTCCTTACTTCAATATATGCTACAAATATAAACAGCGGACTCTCAAAATTCTATGATATTCAAGAAAATCGTGTATTTTTTTATCTTAGGCATACCGCTTCAGCTAAATTAACTCCTTTTGCGCGGATATCAACATTTTCCTGGCGCAATGTATCGACCACTTTGGTTCCCGAATAGTAGGTAACCGTATAGGAATAGGTCCCGGGATCCAGGGTGATGCCCCCCACATAGGCCTTGGCGGGGAAATACCGGGATATTCTTAGATCCGCCTTTTCACTGGTCTCCGCAAAAACCTGGGTTCCAAAGCTCAACAAGCCCATAACCAGCCCGGCATTGCCCCCTACTTCATTTCCCACGCTGTCCAGCACCGAGGAGGTGACGCCCTTAATCACCCCCCGGATGGTTGATTTCAGATAAGCGAGATGAGCTTTCTTTTTAAACGTCTCCTGGGCAATCGCCCCTATGTCTTCCAGAAGTTCCAGGTCAAAAGACTCTCCGGAATCAAAATGGACAGCAATCCTGTTTACCGCCGAGGGACGCAGGACCAGTACGGGCAGGGCGATCTTTATATAACGGGTCCCTGGGATAAAGATACGGAGAATCTCCTCTTCCTTAACCGGGGCGGACCCGCTAAAACCAATGACATTGAACCGCGCTTTGCCCTCCGGAATAGTAAGCTCCCCCTCAAGGGAATCCGGCACAGCATAGGTGTACACCGAAGGGGCATTAGCAAAGGCGATTTTTATCTGATCCCGGTCAATCCGGGCGTCATCGTAGTTTCCGTTTCCCCGGTAGAAAATCATCCCCAGATAACGGGCCAGGGCTGAATTAGTAAAGACGGCGCCCTCCGCCGCCGGGTCGGGGGGCATTGCAACGGAATCCTCCAGGGCTTTTTTCTGCAGGTTATCCAGAATAATCCCGTACTTTGAAGCGAGAAACTGTAATTTGTTGTTCATCCGCCGGATTTCAACCATTGCATCCTCAAGATCATTTTCGTGGTAATAATTGAGGGCATTAAAGGTGTTGATATAGACATCTTCGTAATCTTCCCCGCCATATTCCTGGGTAGTATCGTTGAGGATATAAGTGCCTATTTCCATGGTGATACTTTTGGTATACGCCGCCTCAATGGCCCGTTCACCTTCCTGGAGCAGTTGCGCGGATTGGCGGTATTCCGAGGCGTAGTGGCTGAGCATTCCCGTATCAAGGTAATAGAGGACCGCGTCCTTGTCCCGGTACAAATTTTTTTTATCCTTTTCGATGACCGCCAAACCTTCCCGGTATTCGCCCTTAATGGCGAGGTTATCAATTTTTGCGTAAGGATTACCCGATGCGCAGGAAAAAACCAGGGGACATAGTACTGTTAATAACAAACCGTATTTCAGTTTTTTCATGCGGGCAGCGCCGGTTTACAGCTTTGACTTCGGGGTTACGATTACCTTTTTGATTGCGCTGTTCTGATCCATCCACAGCCTGGTATTGGTCTCGATGTTGGTCATTTCGGCGGTAACAAAATAGGTTCTGGCGGCGGTGCCCCCTGCCCGGTCAATAATGGTCTTTACCGACCCGGTGAGGAGAAAATCCGCCCCGGTTTCGTTGCCCAGGGCAGCGGCGGTACTTTCGCTGGCATTGCTCTGTTGATCCTGACGCTCCGTCCGGAGTTCGCTCCGGGTATCGCCGCCGGCCACAAAGTCCGCCTTCCCGCTGTTAAATATGGCGACCTCCATGGTGGTGGATATGATGGAGGTATCGATGTGTTCATCGCTGTCATTCTTGAAATTTCCCACCAGGACCACCGGGAGTCGCCCCTTCCGGGCAATTTCCTGGGTGACCCGGGGCGAATCCAGACAGGCCTTGATCAGGCTGTCGCAGACGATACGGACATCGGTATCATTCCAGAAACCGCTCAAATCGGTCTGGGTGCCCGCGTCCACCCGGGTAACCCTGGGGGTAGAGCCGCAGGACGCAATTACCAGTACACCGGCCCCTAAAAAGAGGGCCTTGAGGATAGTTTTCATTAAAAATTCTCCTTAAATTTTTGATAGGCCAAGCCGGCCCGGACAAGTTGAACATATACAAAAAGAAACTTTTATGCAAGAGAACCATCGGCAG
>JAITBG010000013.1 GCA_031283725.1 Treponema sp.
GCCGGCGGCCTCCTTGGCGGTTACGTGGTATTGTTTTGTCGCGCCGTTCTCGGCCGTGACGGTGTACGTGCGCTCATAGCCACTGCTGCGATTTCTTGTCCACGACCCTTTGTCCGTGAGCTCGCCGGTATGGACGATTTCGATGTCATCCTCATCAGCTATATCTGTGGGAAATTTCGTACCGAAGGGGTAGGTTATGGCGATCTCCAGCCCCGTGATCACCCCTACGGCGACGGGGCTTTTAAAGTAGTACACCAGAATGTCGCAGTCGCCGGGGAGAACCGGCGCGGCCTGCACGGCGCGTACGCGGTAGCGCTTTGCCGCGCCGTCCGGGGCCGTTACGGTGTACGTGCGCTCATAGCCGCCGCCGCTTTCAACCCAGCCCCCGGCCGGCACAATGCTCTCGCCGGTATGGACGATTATGATGTCCGTGTCGGCGGGAATGGCCGCGCCGTAGGGGTACGTGACGGCGATCTCCGGCCCCGTGATCACCCCTACGGCGACGGGGCTTTTAAAGTAGTACACCAGAATGTCGCAGTCGCCGGGGAGAACCGGCGCGGCCTCCGAGGCGGGCGGGTCTTCATCGTACCAGCTTTTTAAGACGGGGTTGCCGCAGGACGCCAAAACCAGCGCCGCCAACAGGAGCGCGGCCGTGATTGATACGTTCTTTTTCATATACGCTCCTTAACCTCGTCAGCCCCTCCGCCCGGTACGGGTGAACCCCTCCGCCCGGCACGGGTGAACCTCCACCACCCGGCACGGGTGACCCCCTCCCCCCGCCACGGCTCGCGCGACCCAGACCGACCCGAACTTGTTAAAACCCACTCCAGCTCCGGGTGACCCTCACCTCCCGGCACGGGTGAACCCCTCCGCCCGGCACGGGTGGGCCTGTTTGAACCGCCGGTCTTTACGCCGCCACGTTCAGCGTCCCCTTAAACGGTACGCTCCGCGGCTCCTTAAGCAGGCTGCTTCCCCCGCTGTACCGGGTCCTCACCTCCACCGTCCACTTCCCCGCGCCCAGGGCCGGTATCACCCCGATGAGCTTTGACGCCGTGTTTTCCGCGAAGTGCCCGGCAGCCTTCACCCGAGAGCCGTCCGCCTCGTTCACGAAATACACCCCCACATCGGGACTGTCCCCTGCCACTTTCAGCTTGTGCCCGCTTATACTGAACATCCCGCCCGGCGTGGCCGTCTCGTTCACCGCCTCCGTGCTTACGTCGATAAACTCGTCGACGTACCCCGCCACGTCCGCAAGCCCCTCCACTTCCACCGCGATATGCTCCGCCAGGGCCCGCAGGGGCGCGCGGGTGCGGAACCGGAAGCTCACCGGGTGCTTCGCCGTGTCGTGGCCCTCGGTTACCTTGTCGAAAGTGCCGCCCACGTTGGGGTGCACCGAGAAGTAGCCCGTGTTCACCGCGAAGCCGTCGCAGAGCTGGTAGGCCGCCTCGTCAAAGAACTGCCGGACGTGCTCCGCCAGGTCGTCGTAGCTGCCCGTAAAGCCGCCGCGGTTCTTCAGGGCCGCGCAGACCTCCTCGACGGACAGGGACGCCTCGTTGTCCGTGCGGGCGAGGTACGCGCCCTCCACGTGGGAAAGGTAGTTGGGGTAGAGTTTTACCCGGATGCGGTGCAAAACCTCGTTCACTGCATTGATAACGGCCATAAGGGCCTCCTTAGAGAGAAAGATTGTAAAGAAAGACAGAAGATAGACGAAGAGAAAAAAGAGGCGGAACAGGGAAGAAAAACTAGGGGAAAAGTACGAGCGGGGGGGGGCAATTGCTTACAATACAAGGAATTAGAACGCTTCATTCCCACCTCCTGGCAAAACGGTCTAACTAAGCTGCATCCAAGGCCGCATTCGGCCGTAGGGCAATGGCGGATATACTACAACCAATCGGAACGGAGGTCAAGGGACCGCGGAAATAGCGCTGTTCCCAGCCTCGCCGAAAAGCCGTCTTATTAACGGCGTCGTAATTTTTGCCGGGCGGGGCCTGGAACGCTTGTTGAACCCTACACCCCTGCCTTGGCCGCCTGAATCACATGCTGTATGGTGATACAGGTAGTAACCGATCCTACGCCGCCGGGCACGGGGGTTATGGCCTGTACGATGGGTTCAGCTTCGGCAAACTTGACATCCCCGCACATGCCGCCCCCTTCCTTCATGTGGATACCCACATCGATGACCACCTGGCCGGCGTGGAAACTTTCCGCACCCACGCTCTCCGCCACTCCGGCGGCGATGATCACGATTTCCCCTTCTTTTATCACCGAAGGAAGGTCCTTAGTTTTAGTGTGGCAGATGGTAACAGTGCCGTTCTTGTGCATCAGCATCATTGCTACAGGGCGGCCTATGACGAGGCTGCGGCCGACCACGGTAACCCGTTTGCCCGCGGGGTCGAAGCCGTAATGGGCGAGGATCGCCATGCAGGATTCCGCCGTGCAGGGCGGGAAACCCAGAGGGATGTTGGCGAACACCCCGGCCAGGGAACCGTCGGTAATGCCGTCTATGTCCTTGGAAGGCAGCAGGGCCGCCCGGATTACGCCGTCGTTTATATGCTTTGGCAGGGGCCGGAAAAGGAGTACTCCATGAACCTCCTTATCGTTGTTGGCTCCGTGTATCGCCTTGAGCAGATCATCCTGTGAAGCCTCCGCGGGAAGCACATAGTTCTTAATGCCAACCCCAACCGCTTCGCAGCGTTTGGTAACGCCCTTCTCATAGGAGATATCATCATCCCGTGCGCCTACCCGGACTATCCCCAGAACCGGGACGATCCCCTTCGCTTTCAGGGACTCCACATCTTTTTTCATGGACTCCACTAAGGCGTCTGCAACTTCCTTTCCTTTTAAAACCTGAGCCATGGCATACCTCTTTATTTCAACTGATCTTTTACACCCTTGAAAATTTTATCCGCCAGGGCCTCATACTCCGCCAGGAGCGCGTTGGTCTGACGGTTGATATCCTCAGCATAACTGCGGTCAGTCATAGCGGCGGTGTTGATATACACGTTGAGGCTCGCCCCGGCCAAAGCGGCCTTACAGAACAGGACTCCGACACCGGCGTCACTGATGGCCAGGCGGCTGCCCTTGGCGGCGAATTCCTCAATAACCTTGATGGCCTCGCCGCACTTCTTCATGATCTCCAGAGGCACCGAGCAGGCTTCTTTCAGCGCCGCTTCCATAATCCGGGTTTTCTCCGCCTTCTCCGCCTCGGTTTCCTTGGGCAGGCCGTAAGCTTTGGACAGGGGCTCAAAAACCTCCGCGTCCCGCTGAACCAGGGCGAGAAAATCCCCCTGGAGCCGGTCAGATTCCTTCTTCAGCCGGATGATGTCCGCTTCCACTCCGGCATATTTTTTCTTGCCCACCGTAAGGGAACCCACCATATTTCCCAGGGCAGTCCCAATGGCGCCTACCAATGCGGAAGCCCCTCCGCCGCCGGGCACAGGATCCTTACTCGCCAGAACGCTCACAAAATCTACGCAGCTTTTTTCAGCGAAACCCATAATTATTCCTTTAGAACAGCCCTGAAATCTTCCCGGTGTTGTCCACGTCGATTTTTTCGGCGGAGGGCACCGGAGGAAGCCCGGGCATGGTCATGATGTCCCCGGTAAGCGCCACGATGAAGCCCGCGCCGGCGGAAATCTTGATGTTCCGGACCGTGAGAGTCCAGTCCTGGGGCGCGCCTTTAAGGTTGGGATCATCGGTAAAGCTGTATTGGGTCTTGGCCATGCAAATCGGCACCTTATCTATGCCGAGTTTTTCCAGCTGTTCAATCTGCTTCTGCGCAGACGGCAGGATGTTCACGCTTTCCGCGTGGTAAATCTTTTTGGCGATGGTATTGATCTTATCTTTGATCGATGCCTTTTCGTCGTAGCTGTAGGTGAACTGATTCGGCTGATCGCAGAGCTTGACTACCTCTTCGGCTAACTTTGCGCCGCCTTCGCCGCCCTTTGCCCATACTTCGGACAGGGCCACGTTGACGCCGAGTTTCTTGCATTCCGATTCAACAAGATCGAGTTCAGCTTTCGTATCCTTGGGGAAGGCGTTGATGGCAACAACCGCAGGCAATTTGTATACCTGGGTGATGTTTTCAACGTGCTGCAACAGGTTTGGCAGGCCTTTCTTGAGGGCGTCAAGGTTCTCTTTTTCAAGGTCAGCCTTGGCAATGCCTCCGTGGGACTTGAGGGCCCGGACGGTTGCCACAATAACTACCGCCGAAGGTTTGAGCCCCGCAAAACGACACTTGATGTCGAGGAATTTTTCCGCGCCCAGGTCCGCGCCGAATCCGCCTTCGGTAACCACATAATCACCCAGTTTGAGGGCAAGCCGGGTAGCCATGATAGAGTTACAGCCGTGGGCGATATTGGCAAAGGGTCCGCCGTGGATAAACGCCGGGGTTCCTTCCAAGGTCTGCACCAGGTTCGGTTTAAGAGCGTCCTTGAGTAGGGCCGCCATGGCACCCTGGGCGTTGAGTTGGGAAGCGGTAACCGGCTTCTCGCTGCCGTCGGACTGCTTGCCGTAGGTGTAGCCGATGATGATGCGGCCTAAGCGGGCTTTGAGATCGTCGATGTCCTTGGAAAGGCAGAGGATAGCCATAACTTCGGAAGCAACGGTGATGTCGAACCAGTCTTCACGGGAAGCGCCGTTGGCCTTGCCGCCCAGGCCGTCCACGATGAAGCGAAGCTGCCGGTCGTTCATGTCTACACAGCGATGCCAAATAATCTTACGGGGGTCGATGTTACATTTATTACCCTGGTAGATGTGGTTATCAATCATCGCGGCCAGGAGGTTGTTCGCCGCGCCGATGGCATGGAAGTCCCCGGTAAAGTGCAGGTTAATGTCTTCCATGGGGATAACCTGTGCCCAGCCGCCGCCGGCCGCGCCGCCCTTGACGCCGAATACCGGCCCCAAGGAGGGTTCGCGCAGGGCTACGACGACTTTCTTGCCGAGCTTGGAAAGACCGTCCGCAACACCTACTGTGGTGGTGGTCTTGCCCTCTCCCGCCGGAGTGGGGGTGATGGCCGTTACCAGGATGAGCTTACCGTCCTTCTTGTCCTTAAGTTCGTTGCTAAGATAGTTATAGTCTATCTTTGCCTTGTATTTACCGTATTGCTCAATGTATTTACCGGGGATGCTTAATTTCTCCGCAATTTCATTGATATCATACGCATGCTCAGGATAAACCGCCTGGGCAATATCAATGTCTGAACCAATAAATTTTTTTACCGCGTCTGAACCTTTAGTCATAATTTCTCCTATATAGTTTTGAAAATATTAATTGCCGGGAGGAACAAACACCAGTCTATCCTCCCGCCAAATTCCATGTTTATCTCGCCGGACCCTGCAGCTGTATGCCGGAATCAATGACGATCTTCGCAACATCCGCAGCTTTGTTGAGGGCATAGAGATGGATGCCGTCAACACCGGCGGCCATGTATGCCCAGAGGGATTTAACCGTGTATTCCATGCCCGCCTTTTTGAAGTCCGCGGCCACTTCCTTGACCACCGCTTCGCTGGCGCCCCGCACCGGGGTATACTTGCCGATGATGGCCGCAAGTTCCGGGGGAATAGAACAGCCGTTGGAGACCGTCATGTTGATGATGGGGTCCCGTGAGAGAACAGGCATCAAGCCCATCACCATTGGAAGATGTATGCCGGCCTTACAGCATTTTTCCCGGAAGCGGGAGAACGCATCAATGTCGTGACAGAGCTGCAGCATGATGAATTCCGCGCCCGCGTCCTGCTTCGCCTTGAGAAACGCGATATCCGATTCGAGGGAGGGGGCCAGAAGGTGTTTTTCAACATATCCCGCGCAGCTCATCGAAATCTTGGGGAAGTTCTTTTTAAGGAAGCTGATGAGGTAGTTGGCGTGCTCGAAATCGCCGCCCGTGGTGGTCTTGAGCTTGCCCGTTTCCGGGTCCTTGGGAAAGTCGCCGCGCATGGGCAGAAAATTTTCGATCCCAAGATCGATATAACTCTTGATAATCTCAAGAATTTCCTGCTTCTTGTTCCCGATACAGGTAAAGTGGGACATACAGGTAATCTTGTTATCCGTAATATACTTACAGATTTCTTTGCTCTTACCGACGTTTGTCCCCCCCGCACCGTAGGTACAACTGATAAAATCGGGGTTAAAACGGAACAACTCTTTTAACTCATTTTGCAACTTAGGAATACCATCGTCCTCTTTTGGTGGGAACACCTCAAAGGATAACGTCATCCTTTGTTTTAAAACATCCGCTATTCGCATTTCCCTCTCCTCACTTTTAAACTTTCAAAACAGGAAAATCCCGTTATTCGCCAATTCCTATATCCCCAATTTTTGAATGATTTCCTCCAGCGCTTTTTTGATGGGGGAATCTTCCGGCAGGGTTACCAGGGCTTTGCCGTCGGCGTCGTACTTGTAAACCGACTCGTCCATGGGGATTACCCCGATGAGGGAAAGCTTTTGTTCCGCAATTTCGTCCAGCAACCCCGGTTCCAGTTTTCCCGCCGGAGCGCGGTTCACCATAAGGCAGACCTTGTTGGCCTTAAAATCAAGCTGCTCTATCATTTCAGCGATACGGCCCGCAGCCTGTATGCCCCGCCGGGAGCAGTCGCTTACCAGGAGTATCAGATTCACCGGGGGCAAAATACCCCGGCTGATATGTTCCAGCCCCGCTTCATTATCTACTATCAAGTAATTGTAATTCTGATAGTATTTCTGGAGCTGATCCCGCAGAAGATCGTTGACAAAACAATAACAGCCCTTGCCCTGGGTCCGGCCCATGACCAACATATCGTAGTTATCCATCTCCGTCAGGGCGGCGCTGAAACGGAAATTGGCGTATTCCTGTTTGGACATCCCCGGAGGTATGGGGTTTTTTTCGACAAACTCCGACTTGGCGATTTCCTCGCGTATATCTCCCAGGGTGAGGGTCTTTTCTACCCCCAGCACTTCGTTCAGATTGGAGTTGGGGTCAGCGTCCACCGCCAGGATGGGACCTTTCCCCTTTTCTGCCAGATAATTCAAGAACAAACCACAGAGAGTGGTTTTCCCCACACCGCCTTTCCCAGCCATGGCAATGCTGTAAGTCATGTTCCCACTATAATGCCACCTGGTTTATCTGTCAATCATTTTATCGAGCTTTTTTTATATATATTCGAGCCGGCCTTGACGGCGCGGCCTTTTTGGTCTTTATTCTAGGTATGTCTCCTTCATTTGGGTCCTCCCGGGAAGTTTTCGCCTGGCTAAACCGGTTTGTAAACCTTGAGGCGGGCCAAAAACCCAGTAGTTTCCGCCCCGAACGGATGGAACGCATCGCCGCCGTTGCGGGAAACCCTGAATTATGCGCCCCCTCTTTTCATGTGGCCGGTTCCAAGGGCAAGGGATCGGTTACGGGGATGCTCAGCTCGATCCTGGAAGCCGCGGGACGCCGGGCCGCCCAGTACGTATCCCCCCATGTGGCGGATTTCCGGGAACGGATTACCCTTAACCGCGCCTTTCTGGACGAAGGGGTCTACATTGAGGCAGGGAATGAGCTGAGGGACCTGGCAAAGACCCTGGAGGACAAATCGAAGGCCGAATACCGTATGTTTACCGGGGATGGCCCGGAGGATTCCCCCCCCACGTACTTTGAACTTTTAACCCTGTACTTTTTCCTCTGCGCCCGGATTGTCCGCTGCGACTCTCTGACTGTGGAAACCGGCATGGGGGGCAGGCTGGACCCCACCAACATTGTGGACCCCCTGGCCTCAATAATCACTGTGATAGAACTGGAACACACAGAATTCCTGGGCAACACCATTACTGAGGTGGCCCGGGAAAAGGCGGGGATCATCAAAAACGGAAAACCCCTGGTCCTGGCTGAACAGTGTGATGAAGCCCTGGCGGTTTTCCGGAGGGTCGCGGCGGAAAAGAAATCCCCCCTGCTCTACTTCCCCGATATTGCGGAGATCAGCGATGTTACGATTCGGGACGGCGGCACGGATTTTACCCTGTCCTTTAAGACCGGGGGATTTTTCCCCGAACCCCTGAAACTGAGCGTGGGCATAAGCGGCGCCGTGCAGGCCCTGAATGCGGCTCTTGCGGTTATCGCGCTAAAAAACACTTTCCCCTCTTTGAATGCGGAAACCGTGCGCCGGGGACTTAAAGACTTTACCATGCCCGCCCGGTTTGAAAAGCTGGGCAGGGAATTTCGCTGCAAAGAGGGTCATGAAGGTCCCCGGGCAGTGCCGTCAGTAATCATTGACGGGGCGCATACGGAAAAAAGTATAGAACTCTGCGTAAACACTTTTACCGCACTTTACGGCGAAGGCGGCATACTCATATTCGGATGCGCCGCCGGAAAGAACGCGGAGGCCATGGCGGCAGTACTGGTTCCACGGTTCTCCAGGATTATTATTACCACACCGGGGACCTTCAAGGTAAGCGACCCCAAGGGCGTCCACGAAGTATTTGTGAAGGAACTGGAACGGCAAAAAAAGAAGGGCCTATCGGCACTGCTGTTCATACCGGAAACAAAAAAGGCCATCGGCTACGTTTTGGAGGAGAGCCGGCGGACCGGCCTGCCGGTTTTAGGCGCCGGGTCATTTTACCTGGCGGCGGAGATACGGGAGCAGTATTGCTGAACAACTCTACTTATCCGCCATCCAGGAGCGGCCCCTTCGCAAAGCTGCGTTGGGAAACTTCTTGTTGATTTCCATGATATGCTTTTCCAGGTTCCGTTCCTTTTCATTGACCGTATCAAATAAATCTCCCTGATGGGGCGTGTTTTCAGTTTCCAAATTCAGGAGCCCTGCACCGATGAGCCGCACCCCCCTGCTGCTTTTGTATTTCCGGTGAAACAAAGCGGAAAGACGGTCAAATAGTTCGTCTATGGTCCCAACCGGACGCGGAAAAGTTTCCCTGGCGCTTTCGGTAGAAAAATCATCGTAGCGTATCTTTATGGAAACGGTCTTGCTTTGCCAGCTTTGGTTCAGGAGCCGGAACATGAGGGTTTCACAAATTTCAAACAGGGCGGTTTCTATGGTAAATTCATCGTAGAGATCGTAGGGGAATGTGCGTTCGGCGCTCATTGAATGGGTCCCCCGTTCATCCTCAAAGGCTTCCGCCGCCTCCCCCCGGACCGCTCGGTACAGAAAAAGGCCGAAGGCGGTTCCGAAGATGGATTTTAGGTTTTCCATGGGCAGGCGGTGAATGTCTTCACATGTCTTAAAACCATACTTCCTGAATTGTTCCTGGGTCTTATTCCCGGCCCCCCAAATTTTAGTAACCGGGAGGGCGCTCATAAACTTTTCTTCCGTTCCGGGCGCAACAACGAAGATTCCGTCCGGCTTAGACATCCCCGAGGCAATTTTGGCGACATACCGGTTTGAAGCAAATCCCAGGGAAACCGTAAGTCCCGTCTTTTCCCGTATGGCGTTTTTGAGTTTCGCTCCGACAAGCGCAGGGGGGCCAAACAGTTTTTCTGTGCCGGTAATATCCAGGAAGGCTTCATCAACGGAAATCTGTCTGACATCGGGGGTAAAATCCGAGAAGATCGCCATAACCTCCGCTGATTTTTTCCGGTACCGTTTCATATTTCCCCGCAGGTATATTCCCTGAGGACAAAGTTTATACGCCTGGGCCACGGGCATGGCGGAGTGGACTCCGAATTTCCGCGCCTCGTAGGATGCGGTGGACACCACACTGCGCCGATCTTCGGGAAGGCCGCCTACGATGACGGGCAGTCCCCGGCATTCGGGATGGTCCAACTGCTCTACGGAGGCGTAAAATGCATCAAGATCGGCGTGGATGAAGTAGGCCATAGGGTATTATACCTTAAACCGCGCCGCATCAGTATTCAAATTCGCTGTCGCCGATGAACTCCCGAAGTATACTTTGACTGGGCACATACTGGGGTGGAATGGCGGCGAAGTTTTCCAGAAAGGCCAGGAGCCGTACCGTTTCAGCATATTCCGGCATATTTGGCTTGACCATGCGGAGCTGGGGTTCGGCGATAACTTTAAGTACCGCAAGTTCATAATCCAGGGCGGAGTTTAAAGTCATGTCGGCTCCCTCTTGGAAGGGGAAGATATGTTTTCGTTCCCCATGCTGAACACTGGGCCACATCCTGATAGTTGCCACAGCGTCCTTGCCCCGGAATTGATGGTCCCGGACTATGCGCCGCAGGAGGCGGTTATCACTGGTGGGGATGCGGTTATGATCGTCCAAGTTAAGCTGGGTAAGGGTGGAAACATAAACCTTAAACTTATTTTCCGGATCTATCCGGGAAGTCAGGGCGTCGTTAAGGCCATGGATACCCTCGATGATCAGCATGGACCTTCTGCCCATGCGTATCCGCTTGCTGTTTCCCCTTTTCTTGGACCGGCCCGCAATAAAATCAAAACCGGAGAGTTCCACTTCCCCGCCGTCAAAGAGGGTAAGGAGCTGTTCATTCAGCAGGGGAACGTCCAGGGCCTCCAGACATTCAAAGTCGGGCTGCCCATTTTCATCCAGGGGGGTCTTATCGGTGCCCACATAATAATCATCCAGGCTGATGGCGATGGGATCTATACCCAGGACCTTAAGTTCAATGGAAAGCCGCTTGGCGGTGGTGGTTTTCCCGGAACTGGAAGGCCCGGCGATTAACACTACCTTAACAGAATCTCTACGCGCATAAATGCTGTCGGCAATCACGGAAAGCTTTTTTTCCTGGAAGGTTTCGGCAATACGGATATATTCACGGATACTCCGGTCAGCAACCAGGCGGTTAAGATGTCCCACTGCATGGACACCGATGATGCGCCCCCACCGTTTGTATTCACGGTACACCGAAAAAAGTCCGGGTTCATCCTCAAACGGATCGATCACCGGAAAACGGCCTATTCCGGGGAAGCGAAGAAGAAAACCTTCACAGTAGGGCAGAAGCTCAAAAACAGAAAGTATCCCTGTTCCGGCAGCCAGAGGCTCGATATAGAGATCCGAAAAATCCCTGCACTGATTAACTTGTATCCTGGATTCGATCCGCTGTTCCAGAAGCATGCTGGTATCGTTTTGCTTGTATTTATCAAACTGATCCAGCGCCTCCGTATAGGCCATGTAACGGCAGTTAATGGGAATATCCTCCCTTACCATGGCATGCATCTTCTCTAGCAGGGCTTCAATTTCCCCAGGCCGGGGTTCCTTTTCGTCAGCAAAAGTATAGTAGTAACCGTTCCCCAGGGAATGGCCTATCCGGAGACTCCGGTTGGGAAAGAGTTCCCACCCTGCCAGGGCCAGGAGAAAGGCCAGGGAGCGGCGGTAAATCATAGCGCCCTCGGCGCTGTTCAGGGGGACCGGTTCCACTGTGGCGTTAATCTCGATCCGGGCCGACAGGGGAAGTATTTGGTTGTTAATCTTGACCGCCAGTATCTCCTCCTCCGGCGGGACTCCCGGCCAAAGTTCCGGAAGCATATCCGCCGCCTGAGTTCCTGAGGGAATACGGCGGGACGAAGCGGAACCCGTTTTTGGGTCAACAAATCGCAGTTCTATTTCATTCATAATTAAACTAAATCTCCAAGATAGGACCGGATCAAATCCAGCTTAAGCTGGCGCAGTTCTTCGGTGATAGAAACTTTGAAGATGTGGGGGTTGAGTATCCGTTTGTAGCTGTTGTCAAAAGTTCCCAGATCCGCCATGGTATGACGGCGTATCTCCTCCAGGGAAGGCTGGGGGGATATTGGATTACCGTTTTCTATCCGAAGTTTGAGCAGGGGTTCCGCAGCCCCGTCCAGGGTATGATAAAAATGACGATAGTCCGCCGATGGATGCCAGAAAACATACCGTTTCCCCCGCTCAAAAGGATTCGCCGGACCATCATCATCCTCCAGGTTTAATACGTCCGCCACGGACATGCCCTGGTTATCCCTGAGCCGCCAAACCTGTTTAAGCCCGGGGTTGGTGGTCTTTTCGGGGTTGTCAGAAAATTTGATGGCTGGTATCAGCTTCCCGGAGGCGTCCTCCCGGGCGGTAAGTTTATAGACCCCCGTAAACGCCGAATCGTAGCCGCCGGTAACCATCCGGGTCCCCACGCCCCAGGAATTGATAGGCGCTCCCGCATCGGTGAGAGTCTGGATGATGCTCTCGTCCAGATCGTTGGAAACAGCAATCCTCGCATTGGGGAATCCCGCTTCGTCCAGGAGTTTCCGCACCTGGACCGAAAGGTAATGTATATCCCCGGAATCCAGGCGGACGCCGAAATTCTTTCCCTTCGCCGCCACCCGTTTGCCCACCTTTATGGCGTTGGGCGCACCGCTCCGCAGAGTATCGTAGGTGTCGATGAGAAACACCGGAAATTCGGGGTAAAGATCAGCGTAAGCCTGGAATGCCTCCTCTTCGCTGGGGAATGCCATGATCCAGGAATGGGCCATGGTTCCCAGAACGGGGATATCCAATTCCTTACCCGCAAGCACATTGGAGGTACCGGACGCGCCGCCGATAAAGGCGGCCCGGGAAGCGGACATGGCGCCATCCGGACCCTGGGCGCGGCGGAGACCAAACTCCATCACTGAACCCTTCCCCGTGGCCAGCCATACCCGGGCGGTTTTTGTAGCGATAAGGCTCTGGAAGTTAATGATATTGAGGAGCATACCCTCGATGATCTGACATTCGATGAGTCCGCCGGAAATACGGATCAACGGCTCTTGGGGAAAAATTACCGTACCTTCATCCATAGCCCAGAGAGACCCGGTAAACCGGAAATCCCGAAGATAATCCAGGAACGGTTTCTCAAAAAATTTGAGATCCCTTAAATAATCGATATCCCCAGGGAAAAACGAAAAATTCCGGAGGGTTTCCAAGAGAGGGCCAAGGCCGGCAAATATGGAAAAGCCCCCGCCGAAGGGGTGACGGCGGAAGAACATTTCAAAGATCGCCTTGTTGTCCATTTTATTCTTCCAATAACCCTGGGCCATGGTGAGGGAATAAAAATCCGTAAGTAAGGCCGAACTTATCATTCCAATATCTCCTTAATATCGATAGCCATAAATTCTCCTGCCCGTTATACTATACTAATGAACCAAAATGTAAAAGGGCAGTTGGCTATCGTAGCCTGCGCATTCTGCTGGAGCACCGCCGGGCTGTTCATCAAAATAATCACCTGGCATCCCATGGTAATTGCGGGGATGCGGAGCCTTTTCGCAGCCCTTTCCATGATGGTCCTGGGGCGTATTAAAGGACGGAGGCGGCAATGGGGCAAAGCGAAGCGGCCGGGTTTTTTTTGGCGCCGCTTTCAGCTATACCGTCACGATGATCCTCTTTGTTACGGCCAATAAGCTGACCAGCTCGGCTAACGCGATTCTTTTGCAATACAGCGCCCCTATATGGGCAGCCCTTTTTGGGTGGGTTCTGGCGAAGGAAAAACCCCGGACCGGGCACTGGATCGCCCTTGGGGCAGTCCTTGTGGGACTACTGCTCTTTTTCAGGGAAGGCCTCGCTGGGGGAGCCTTTTTCGGCGACTGCCTGGCGACGCTTGCGGGGATTAGCTTTGGGTTGTACTCGGTTTTCATGCGTATGCAGGGGGAAGGAAACCCGGCGAAGGCCCTGATTCTTTCCCATTAGATTACCGTTATTATCTGTATCCCCTTTTTGTTCATCACCCGCCCGGCGCCCACGGCGGGGAATATACTGGCGATCCTTTTCCTGGGAATAATTCAGAACGGCGCCGCCGGGCTGCTCTTTACCTACGGAATCCGGCAGGTCAGGGCGGTACAAGCCATGCTTATCGCCGTGGTCGAACCGGTTATGAATCCGGTCTGGGTGCTGGTTGTAACCGGCGAAAAGCCCGGCGCTTTTACCCTCATAGGAGGAGGGATCATCATCACCGCGGTGATCCTATCATCAATTCCCGTGAGGGGGGAAAAAACCGCACGAACAGAAGAAGTGTGAAGTGAGCGTGCGGCGCAACGGCGTGAGAATGTTCGCCGCCGAAGTTGACGCGCGTAGCGGAATGACCTAGACCGTAGCCCGAGCCGCCTACCGGCGGCGAAGCATATACAGCCCTGTAGAGACTGTCGGAAAAGCAGACAAACCACAAAAACTGTGGCATGCTTAGCCTGTCATGCCGAGATACAAATACTTTGACCGGTCCCCGGGCCTGTTCCTGACCGTCCGCCTTGGCGGGCAGCCCATGCCGGGCACCTTCGAGTTCGCCCTGGACTACCTCATCGGCCGGATGGACCTCGCGCCATTCGATGCCGCCTTCCACAACGACAGCAAGGGCGCCCCCGCCTATGCCCCCGGGCTGACGCTCAAAATTATCCTCTATTGCTATTCCCGGGGCATTATTGCCAGCCGGCCCATTGAGCAGGCCTGCAAGACAAACATCATCGTGAAAGCCCTCGCCCGGGACGCGGAGCCCGACCACGACACTACCGCTCACTTCATATCAAGCCAGGCGCAGGCGGTAAAGTATCTGTTTTCGCAAGTTCTGTTCGAGTGTCATGCCCTGGGGCTTATCGGCGGAAAGCTTTTTGCCATAGACGGCTGCAAGCTGCCCTCCAATGCGTCCAAGGAATGGTCCGGGACGATAGCGGAGCTTGGCAAGAAGCAAGCGGATTGGACACGGCTGATGGAGCGGATCGTCGGGCAGCATATGCAACTGGACCGGGAAAAGAAAGCGCAGAGCGGGCTCAATGCGGTGGCGTCGTATGTGTATGACGGGGAATACCGGAAGCGGCACGTGGAGCGGCCGGAAAAGAAGCTGGCAATGCAGAAACGATCTCGTGCGGGCGCCCCGCCGCGGATCGGGGGGGGGGGAGGAGGCGAAATCAAACATAACGGACAATGAAAGCGCGCTGATGAAGGGGGCGCACGGGTATGTCCAGGGCTACCACGGGATAGGGATAGCGGACAGCGCGCGTCAAGTGATAATAGTGGCGGAAGCGCCGGGAAGCGGGAGCGAAAGCGGGCATGTTCCCGAAATGCCGGACAAGCTGGACGAGACGATGCGGCAATTAACCGGAGCGGCAGCGCCGTTGGCGCCTGCGATAGTGGAAGGGACACGGGGTATTTTTCCGGGCATACTTTGCAGGCGGCGAAGGGCCGGGGGATAGAAACGCTGATTCCGGACCAGCAATTTCGGAAGCGGGACGCGCAGGTTGCCGGGCGGAAACAGCCGGGAGGGAAAGGCCGGTTTACGGCGGAAGACTTTGTGTATAATTTAAATAACAGCATTAGTGTCCAAAATAGTCAAAATTCTATATTTAGGGAGGATTTTACCGTTGTTTTTCCGACACTTTACCGAAAGATGTCATTCACTAAATGAAAAATGTATCATTTTGACACGCTGACAAGAGAAAAATAGGC
>JAITBG010000068.1 GCA_031283725.1 Treponema sp.
GCTTGTTGGGATTGATTCATGGTACGCTCCATCTTTGTAGATTGTACGATAGTTGATCGTGAGGGTAATTATCCACAAAAAAGGGCGGTCAAACAAGACTTCTCTACATGGTTTGGAGATTTCTCTACATGATATGGAAACTTCTCTAAATGATTTGGAGACTTCTCTACATGGTTTGGAGACTTCTTTAAATGATTTGGAGAGCTCTCTACATGGTTTGGAGAGCTCTCTACATGATTTGGAGAGGTCTTGTACGGGTTTACCGGTAAGAGTTCAAGCCATTCCCCGGGGAACCCAAGTCATTTCTCCTTCCTTTGTGTGCCTTCCTTCAGGATATCCTCCATCACATCATCAATCGTAAATACCCCGCTTCTTGCGCTGCCCGCGGGCTTTCCGGGCCCGGCGCAATTAACCAGCCATTCGGCGGCGCGGATCGCCCCAAGAGCCAGGCCGTCACGGCTGCGGCCCGTATGGGTGATTTCGATGGTGTCCGCCGGAGAATCGAAGCAAACGGCGTGGACCCCGGGCATGGAACCCAGACGGAGACTGGGGAAGTGGAGTTCATCCGGCGCGGGGGGGCGGTCCAGCTTTTCCCAGACCGCCTTTTTTTTCCGGGTCATCGCGGCGAGTATTTTTTCTGCCAGGATCTTTGCGGTTCCCGAGGGGCTGTCAATTTTCTTATTGTGATGAAACTCCCAGCCCCCCACGTCGTACTCCGGGAAGGGATCCGATAGTTTTGCCGCGAAGGCGGCAATGCGGTAAAAAAGGTTGACCCCCAGGGAATAGTTGGAGGACCAGCAGAAGGATCCTTTTCTCCCCTCAACCAGAGCCTCAATTTCTTCTAAGTGATCATACCAGCCCGTGGTGCCTGCCACCGTGGGGATACCCTTTTCTATCAGGGCCCGGATGTTTTCAACCGCCGTATCGGGGCGGGTAAACTCCACCGCCACATCCACGCGGTTCCCCGCACCGGAAAGCTGTGTCCATTCGGCTATGGTGGCATACAGGGGCGCTCCAGAAACCGCCGGGGCGCCGGAAACGAATGGGTCCACCGCCGCCGCCACCCGGTGCCCCCGTTCCAGGGCTGTCCGTTCCAGTATCCGGCCCATCTTGCCGTATCCGATAAGGGCTATGTTCATACTATCATATCTCCTTTTCCAGCGGTTCGAAAAAGCACTGGTGCAGGGCGGCGACTACCTCCCCCGCCTGGGTGTCGTCCACAATAAAACTAATGTTCACCTTGCTGGCGCCTTGGGAAACCATCTGAACTTGTATTCCTAAAAGCACGCAGACCCCGAAGGCCCGCTGGAGGATCTCCGATGAACGGCGCACGTCGCCAATAATAGTAACAATGGCCTTACTGCCTTTTATCTCCACACTGGCAATCTTGGACAGGTCATGTTTCAGTTTTTCCAGATCCCGGGCAGCGTCTAAGGTCAGAGAAACCGAGACTTCGCTGGTGGCTACCATATCCACCGAAAGCTTGTGTTTCTCAAAAGTGGCAAACACCCCCGCCAGGAAGCCATGCTGTCCAATCATGCGGGTGGATACTATATCTACCAGGGTTATGTTCTTTCGGGAGGTGATAGCCCGGACCGGGCCGGTCTTTTTGTCCAGGGCCTCTATGATCCGGGTACCGGGCGCTCCGGGGTTGTACGAATTTTTTACCCGCACCGGGGTTCCGGTTTTAATACAGGGCAGCATGGCCCGGGGGTGGAGTACCTGAGCGCCGAAGTAGGCCAGTTCCGCCGCTTCTTCGTAGGTCACGGTTTCCACCGGCCTTGCGGTCTTGACGATCCGTGGGTCCGCGGTGAGTATTCCGTCCACGTCTTTCCAGACCTGGACCTCTTCGGCGTTCATTGCCGAGGCGATCATGGTGGCGCTCAAATCGGAGCCTCCCCGTCCCAGGGTGGTGATGCTTCCCTGCTTATCCTTGGCGATGAAACCTGTAATCACCGGCAGTACGCCCTTATACATCAGGGGGCGCAGCGCATCGGGGATAAGATCCCAGCATTCCTCATCAAGTTCGGCCGTCGTAAAATTTGAATCCGACAGAAATCCTGCGTGCCAGGCGTCCACAGCCCGGGCTTTGATATTAATGGCGTTGAAGTACCCCGCAACAATACGCACCGAAAGCCGTTCCCCAAAAGAAACCAGATAGTCCTTGGTCTTGTGGGTGAGTTCTTTAATCAGGGATATCCCCGTAAGGAGGGTCCGCAGTTCTTCCAGGAAGGGATTCACTTCCTCCTGGATCGAAGCGTCCAGTCCCAGTTCCTGTATGGTATTCCGGTGCAGCTCTTCTATTTTATCTATCGAAACTACCCCTTCCTGCAGCGCCCGGTCCGCTGCTTCCAGAAGATGATCCGTGGTATCCCCCATGGCGGATAATACCAGAGCCGGTTTTTCGGCGATTTGACCTTTCACAATCTCAGCTACATGGCGGATACGTTCCGCGTTGGCCACGGAACTTCCTCCGAATTTCATGACAATCATTACTACCTCCAGGTTATCCAGATAATTGCCGCCGCTGTAGCGGTGGTTATCAGGGTAAAGGGAACGCCAATCTTGAGCCACTGGCCAAAGCTAAGGAGCACCCCTTGCTTTTTCAGTATCCCCACGGAGACGATATTGGCGGAGGCGCCGAAGGGGGTAAGGTTGCCCCCCAGACAGGAGCCGACCAGAAGGGCGAACATATAGAGCTCCGGCTTGAGGGAAAGCGCCGCCGCTATTTTTGAAGCCACCGGAAGCATGACGATGATATAGGGTACGTTATCCACGAAGCCGGAGATGAGTACAGAAACTACCAGGATGATCAGGAACCCCATAAGGACGCTCTCATCCACAATACCCGAAAGAAAGGCGGAAAAATCGTCCAGAAGCCCCACGTCGGCAACGGCGCCGACCACCACAAAGATACCGATCAGGAAGAGCACCGTATCCCAGTCCAGCCCTTTTATCAGCTCCCGGATTTTTTCACCGCTCTCACGGCGGATAAGCCAATACCAGAGTATCCCCACAATGCCCAGGATCATCACCAGGAGCCCCGAAGCCAGGGTAAGCCCCCCGAAAATAAAGGATGCCGCCGCCAGCCCCAGGATCATCAGAATGAGGAGAATTGAGGGAACCATGGTGAGTATCTTTTCCTGTTCTACCGTCACTTTCTTTCCGCCCCTTCTGGAAAAATAGACGTAAAAAAAAAGCGCCCCCGCAATCATACCCCCCTGGACGACAAAAAATATGGAGGGTTTCCCCGCATAGAAGAAGAAATCGTTGAAGCCGTAACCGGAGTGATCCGCGAAGATCATGGATGGGGGGTCACCTACCAGCGTGGCGGTACCCTGGAGGTTTGCCATTACCGCCATGCCTACTATGAAGTAGCTGGGGTCCAGTTTCAGTTTTTTGCAGAGCGCCAGGGCGATGGGGGCCATCACTAGGACGGTGGCCACATTTTCCACAAACGCGGAGATGATACCGGTCACCATCAGGATAGCCACAATGGCAATTCCCACATTGGGGGAATGGAGGACTATGGAATCCGCGATCGCCGCGGGGGCCCGGGAATAGATGAAAAGTTCGGCGATTACCAGGCTCCCCACAAAGATCATGAGCACATGCCAGTTGATAAGTTCACCCAGCGCCCGTCCCGGGCTTACCACTCCCAGGATGATCATGAGGAATGCGGCGCCTAAAGAGCTAAGGGACTTTTTACCGGGAAAAACTACCACAAGAGCATACATAATGACGGCGATGATAAGCACAATCCACTTAATGGACATAGATGACTCCTTTTCAACACTATACGATTTTAGAGAGCTGTTTCACAAGTGTCCGGGCATAAGATAAGTATATCACATTTCATTAGTGTGAACAGGCTCTGGAACCGGTAGACTAGCATGAGAGGTATGTGTTAATTTGAAATCGTTGCCTTAAACAACAAGAGATTTATATGTTGGTCAAAAAATCAACTTTAGCGGAAGATACGTATCAATCCTTCAAAAAACTTATATTTACAGGGCATTATGCTCCCGGGCAGCGGCTTCAAATTGAAGCGGTTTCCAAGAAATTGGGGGTAAGTCCAACCCCTTGCGGGAAGCCTTTTTCAGGCTGGAAAAGGAAGGACTCCTGGAAATAATTGCTAGGCGGGGTACATACGTACGGATGCTGGATCAGCTTGTCGTGCAGCAATCCTACGAGATCAGGGAGGCCCTTGAAGGACTAAGCGCTCGTTTAGCGGCGATCAATTCTTCCCAAAGTAATGTCGATGATTTAATCGACATTAACGGGAAATTCAAAAACACTGTTGACGACAAGGCTGTGGAGGTCGCCCTGGAACTGGATATTGCCTTCCATTACAAAATTTCCGCCATGTCAAATAATAAAAAATTGCAGGAATTGATAAAAAATTATTTCTTTACCAACCTGTTTAGCAATACCGGGGCCAGCAATATTTTCATCGAAAAGGGCGATCGGACTTATAACGGCCATCAAGCGATTATTCATGCCATTGGAAACCATGATTCCATACAGGCTGAAAAAATCATGCAGGATCAAATACGCCAGGGAGTCAACATGGTGCTTTCGGTTCTTTATGAAAGGCAATAGGATGCCTAACAAAACTAGGGCACAATGGTATAAAGCGCGATTTCTCCAACCCCGTGGTTCGCCGCAAAAATGTAAACCTTACCCTGTCCGGAAAACACGCTGATTTGAGTTGCGCCGGTTCCACGGTCTATAATTGTTTTTTCCCATCGGTCAGTTGCTATATTCCCCGTCTTATTCTGATACAAAACCATGGCCTTATCACCCCCCCGGTTTGCGGTTATTGCCGAAGGAAAACCGAATAACTGACCGATCCAAACCACATGCCCGAATTCAAGATCCGATCTATGAAGCAGGGCTAATCCAGTATCCAATAACCGGTAAAGCGCAAAAGAATTCCCATGAAACGGCTCTATGGTTCCCATCTCAAGATTGCC
>JAITBG010000082.1 GCA_031283725.1 Treponema sp.
AGACGCGGAGAACGCCGGGAGGAGAAAGGGGGAATAGCGGTTATACTTTCCCCTTCCCGCTGCATCCGCCGTGGCTGCATTCTTTTTCAGCTCTGCTTATCCTGTTCCTCGTACCCTGGGCCGCCCGGGAGGGTATCGCCCTTCCCCGGCTCTTTGTGCCCGGCGCGGCAATCCGCCTGGATTCACTGCTTCTCAACCTGGACCGGAATAATTTCGTTTCCCTGCTTCCCTTCTACTGGACGGCTTTTTCCACCTACTTTGCCGTCCGGTCCCGCCGTTTTCTGCGGGCCGATATTATCGCCGCAGACGTACTTCTCCTGGTTATTTACTCCATAGCCCGTACTTCGGATTTACCGGCCTACCGCTGGCCGGTACTGATGATCGCCGTCTTTTCCGGCATCATCTTCCTACAGATACTGGCGTTTATGCTCTCTCTGCCTCCGGAGTACGGGCTGCAAAAGCGGGAGGGGATATTGGGGGGCCTGACCTTGTTCATCCTGGTGGTCCTTGGGGGCGCGCTTCTGATACGGCCCTCTCAGGAAGGGGCGGTGGACAAGGGCGGAGGGCTTCTGGAACCGAATATGTTCCACTTTGACTTTTCCCAAGTGTTACGGCTGGAAAGTGAAATCAGCATGAATGATGATTTGGCCTTTATCGTCCGTAAGGACCCGGAGGATGAGCATATTTACCTCAGGCGCTATGTGCTTTCCGGCTATAACCCCAAACAGGGATTCTACCGGCATGAAACGATTGACGAGGCGGCCCAGCCCCAGCGGCTGCCGGACCAACGTACCGTGTTTGAAGCGGAGCCCATCGAAGATTTCCGTCTTACCAACCAGGAATATTTCCTTGTTAACTTCGATTCCTCCGCCCTGATCGCCCTGAAGGAGCCCGTGGAGATCGTTCCTTTTGACAGATGGGACGCATCATCCTTCAGTTCCGCCTACGCTGTCCAAAGCCGGGCCAGTGAAGCCCTGCCCTTTGAGCTGATGGATACCATGGCCGGGGAATTTTCGGACCGGGGACAGTTTAACCCCGCCGGGAGAAGGACCATGCCGGAAGCGTTGGGACTAAGTTCCGAAGAATATGCCTACTATACCGAATACGGCGGAAACGAACGGATCGCCGAATATGCGCGGGAAATCACCCGGGGCTTTCACGGCTATTGGGAGCGGATTCAAGTTCTGTACGAAACCCTAAAATACGGGGAGTACCGGTACAGCCTGAAGCCGGGGATTGCCCCGGAAGGCGATCAACTGGAATATTTTCTTTTTGAAACAAAAAAGGGATACTGTTCTTACTACGCCTTTGCCTTTACCCTGCTCCTGCGTTCCCTGGGTATTCCCGCCCGGATCGCCGCGGGCTTCTTCATCGATCCCGATCTGAATACCTTCAATTATTACCCGGTCCGTTCCGACATGGCCCATGCCTGGGTAGAGGTCCGCTTCCCCGGATACGGCTGGATTGAATACGATCCCACCACCGAAAACTTAGCGGAGGATGAGGAATTCTACTTTTCCTCCGGGATCCCCCAGGATCTGTTTGAAAGGCTCATGCGGGAAATTCTGGAAAACCGCTCCCGGCTGAACCCCAGGGAAGGGGGGGATGATAACGCTCCCGCTTCCATCTTGGGTACGTTTGGCCGAAATATCCGTTCCTTGCTCCGGCGCTACTGGCCGTCCCTGGTGATCGTCCTGATCTGTACCATCTTTCTAAGCATACGCACCGGTTTTCTCTGGCGCGTAAAACTGGCGCAAAAGCCCCGGAAAAAAGCGCAGTTTCTTTGGGCGCATACCATCCGCAGGCTCCGTCTGGCGGGTTTTAGACGGGATACCCGGACGAGGGGAGAGTCCGAATGGGCCCGGGAATTGGAACCATCCTTCCCGGGTATTCGGGAACTTTACCGGGGAACAGCCGCCGCACGTTATGCGCCGGAATATACCCCGGAGAACTGGAAAACCCAGGAAGCGCAGTACCGCCTGTTCTCGGCAAACTACCGGAAACAGGTATCCGCCGCCCGGCGTGTCCTCGGCTGGATCCTACCGCCCTTGGCTATGACCCTAAAAAACGCCGGGCGTCATGCGGCGCTGTTCCTGACGATCCTGCTGATCCTCCTCCGGGGAGACGCGGCGCAGGCCCAAAACGGCGGATTCGGGATTGAAAGTACCGAATCCGCCCGGCTCTACAACCAGGCCCAAAACGCCCAACAAGCTGAATTCTGGGAACGGGCTATCGAGTTATACACCCAGGGGATAGAACAATTTCCCATGGAATTCCGGTTCCCCTGGGCCCTGGGTCGGCTTTATTACAGCCGCAATCTCTACGGACTCGCCTGGGAAGCCTTCCGCCGGGCGGAAACCCTGTATCCCGATAATCCGGATTTATTGTACCAGCTTTCCATGACCGCGGGGTTTCTCAACGAGACCGCTGTTTCCGCGGAGTATCTGGAGCGGCTCCTGGTAATAAGCCCCGACAATACGGAAGCCATAGGTAACCTGGCGTGGATGTACTACAAGCTCCACCGCCTGGCCGAAGGAGAGCGGCTTCTGCTGGACGCCCAGAACCGGTTCGGTCCGAGCCCCGATTTTGCCATGACCCTGGGTACCGTTTATTCCGAGATGCTCCGGTACGAAGACGCTAAAAAATGGTATCTGGAAGCCATTGAAGGGGGTGAAAATTGGGGGGATCGGGCCTTTGCTTCCGTGGCCCATTACAACCTCTCCCTTCTGGAAGCCCGGTTCTACCATTACCCCGAATCCTTGGAACGGACCAACGCATCCCTGGCATCCCAGAACCGTTCCTCCGGGTGGCTGGCCCGGGGAGAATTGTACCTCCACCGGCTGGACTTCCCCCGGACCTTTGCGGATTACCAGGAGGCCTACGGAATCGACGATTCCCCGCTATCCAAGGTCAATATGGCCCAGGCTTTCCAAATCGCCGGCCGTCTTGAGGAAGCCCGGCTCTACGCTGAGGACAGCCTCAAGGCCCGGGATCTTTCATGGATGATGAACTACGGCATCGATCCTGACCGGTATAAAAGGGATCTCCACCAAATACTTTGGCACACCTATTCGGGACTGGCGGAAACCCAGGCTTTAAGCCCCTACAGCGGTCTTAAGGATCGCCTCAACAGCTTCGTCCGGGAGCGTTACTACCGGTTCAAGTCCGCGGTTCATCGCCATCTCTTCCGGAAGTATAGCCTCCTTTCGGCCCACGCCTATGGGACGATTGCAGGGGGGCTCCGCCTGGACGCACTGATACAGTATTACAACGCCTTTGAGGACTATCCCCGGCGGGCCAATGTCTATCTCAACATGGCCCGGGATTTTGAGGTACCCCTCATTCCCCAGGCAGCCAATTCCTACGATGCGGAGGCGGGGTCTCTCCTTAAGGACCGGGAACTCCTCCGCCGGACCATCGACGGCTACGACCCAATATGGGAACGGGATATGATTGCCGACACCTTCACCGACCTTGTCCTTTTGGCTAAGGGCGCTTCCCGCCGCGATGAACGGCAGGACGCGGCCGAACGGCTCTACGCCCTTAACCGCGGAGCCCTCCGCCAAAACGATATCTCCCTGCCCGTAAGCCTGGGCTTTACGTTTGACGTCATGCAGGAAGCGGTACGGCTGATAAAGCCCCTGAAGCGGATGCTGAGAAAGGCGGGCATACAGGACATCGGGGTAAAGCCAGCCGGCCTAAACCCGGCCCGGTTCATCCTTGCCATGGAAATACAGGAGCGGACGCCGGAAGGCGGCTGGACTATCCGCTGTGAACTCTACGACGCCGGCCGGGGCGCCTCGGTCTGGCAGCGTTCCATCCCCCTTCCCGGCGGTTCCGCCGGAGACCTCAGCACCTTCGCCCGCGCCCTGGCGGATACCGCTTTTAGCGTTAAATGAACGTACTAACATTCATGCGTTACCCTTTGGCAGCATAACCCTTACGCCGTTCAAATCAATCACATCGACCGCTATACCGTAAACTGTCTCAACTGTGTCGTTCGTTATAATTTCTTCGCCGCCGCAAGCGTATATTCTTGCATCCTTTATCAGCATAAATTTATTACAAAACCGCAGGGCTAAATTGATGTCATGAATAACCATGATAACCGCTATGTTTTGTTCCGCGCTTATTTCCTTTACAAGATCCAAAACTTCATATTGATTACGCAGATCAAGGCTGGCGGTCGGTTCGTCAAGCAATAAAATTTTAGGCTGCTGTGCAAAGGCGCGGGCAAGCATAACCTTTTGATGTTCGCCGCCAGAAAGTTCATCCGTAAAACGGGCAGCCATGTTATCCAGGCGCAGTTTGCATAGTACCGCCTCTACAATTTTTTTATCACGCGCCGTTATTCCCCACTTTATATATGGTTTTCTTCCGAGCATTACCATGTCATAAACCGTCATTCGGACGGCGCATTCATTCTGCGCTACAAGCGCGATTTTTCGCGCAAGATTTAAACGGGACATTTTTAATATATCGTCATTTTCAGTACAAATAATCCCCCGCTGCGGCAAAATGATACGAACAAGACATTTAAGAAGGGTGCTTTTCCCCGCGCCATTATTTCCCAATACGGCAAGACGTTCGCCTGCGTTTATATGAAACGTATAATCTTGTAAGACAGGATGCAGGCGCCGGTAACTAAACCGTAATCCTTTTACATCTACCATTTTTGTTTTTCTCCGTCTCTAAATAATATATACAAAAAGAGCGGACCGCCAAAAAATGATGTGATAGCGCCGATAGGAAGGATAACAGGCGCAGCTATCATTCGTGCCGCAAGATCGCCTAACAGTAATAAAATCGAGCCCGTTAAACATGAGCCTATTAAGAGATAGCTGTAATTGTTTCCGATAAAACGCCGGACAATATGCGGGGCGATGAGCCCTATAAAATTGACAATGCCCAGAAAAGAGACTACAACCGCCGCCGTAACGGAACAAAATACCATATTGACAATGCGTGTAACGCCAACATTTACACCAAGGCTGACAGCGGTTTGTTCACCGCTTTCCAGAGCGTTGTAATCCCATCGTCTGTGTATAAAAAAAAGTGAAAAAACCGTCACAATTACTGCCATTATGCGAATTTCCTTCCAGCTCGTACGTCCCAGATCGCCGAAAGTCCAGAACACAACCGACGCAAGCTGAACATCGTTTGCAAAGTATTGCAGCAATGCGGTGGCGCCCGTAAACACCGCGCTTAACGCAACGCCGGAAAGTATCATAGCCTGTGGACTTATTTTTACAAAACGGGCGAGAGCCAAAATTGTTATCGAAACTGTCATGCTGAATATAAAGGCGCAGATCGTTATCAATACCGGATTTGAAAAACTGACGCCGCTTGCACTGCTTGATCCCTGTGAACCCGCGCCTAAAACAATTATCGCAAAGGCGGCTCCAAATGCCGCCCCCTGCGAAATGCCTAAAGTAGAGGCTGAAGCCAGGGGATTGCGGAGAATTGCCTGTAAAACACAGCCAGAAATGCCCAGCCCCGCGCCGCCCAAAATGGCTGTAAGTACACGGGGCAAACGCATATTCCATATTACCGTGTTTATTTTGTTATCCTCCGCTTTGCCGAATATTGCTTTCGCGGCTTCAAGTACAGGAATAAAAAATGAACCGAGCTTAAGAGCAATTAAAGCCGTAACAAAAAGTATTATCGACATAATAAAAATTGCCGTAATGTTTCTCGCGCGGTACTTTTCGTATTCCCGCAATCCTGTATTTTGCGTAAAAGCCTGCCTGTTCATTATTTGCCGATTTTAATTGGGCGGAATTCATAGCCCGCTTTTTTCAGCATATCATAACATTTTACGCCTAACATTTTCTCAAATATTTCATCTGCTTTTACCGCGGGATCAATATCCGTAAACCTGTCGGGATATATCGTTTTTGCCGCATAATAAGTATCCGCAAGCGCAAGCTCTATATTAACCGCGTTGGAACGAAACGAAATCTGCGAATAAACCTTGTTATTTTTTATAGCATTAAAAGAATTGTAGAAGTCAGGACGTTTTGCGTAATCTTCGTTTATAAGGGGAAGTCCGTTAAAATCAATAAAGATAATGGCAGGATCCCATTCTAAAACCTGTTCGACATCAATATTAAACGCGCCGGTTTGTCCGGTACGATCCGCGACATTATCGGCGTCAATAATATAGAACGGCGAATAAAGAGCCTCCGTTCCTTCAAAACCATGCGCCCCCTTAAATGAAATTCCGCCCGCGTAAACAGAAGGTTTATCCTCGTTTTTAATGTCTTTTATGCGGTTTTTTAAATCGGCGTTAATGTCACGCATATACTGTATGAGTTCGTTTGCCCGTTCTTTTTTGTTATAGACTTCTCCCATAAGGCGCAGGGTATCGTAGCAGATATCGTCAAAAGCGTTGTCAATTAACGGTATGGCAACAACGGGTATGCCGGTTTTTGTCTGCAGCGCATCGGCGCTTTCCCTGTCAAATGCCGCCATTATTACTTCCGGTGAGAGTTTAATTATTTCTTCATCGAATGTTTTTCCGTTATCGCCAATTACCGGCAGCGCGGAAAATTTATCGTTGTTTACAAAGCTGAACAGTTTACTTATACTGGGCTTTAATTCATTTTGTTCAACGCCGCTTACAAGATCGAGCGCCTGCATATAAGTAGTAAACCTCAGCGTTCCAACATTGACACAGATGATGGATTTGACATTGACGGGTATTGTGACTTCACGCCCCGCTAAATCAGTTATTGTCCGCGTTGCCATAGAAACGGAAATTTCTTTTGCGGTATTGCTTTTTGAGCAGGCGGAAAGCATCAACAAAACGGTGCATAGCATTATAAATTTTTTCATTTTTATTCCTCCTCTATAAAACACGGCTGTAATTTTTAAAACAATCAAGGCAGACTTTCTTACCCTGCTGTATGTGGATACGATGTTCACCCGCTCTTTCGACGCAGACTTCGCATACTACCGATGGAAATTTTCTTGCAAGTTCCGGCGCTTCGGTATTTACCTCGCGGCAATCAAAAAGTTCGTCCACCGGCGCATCTAAAATATACCGTTGAAACTGTCCACGATCCTGCCCTTCAAAGTTTACCTTAAAATAAAAACGCATTGCCTTGCCTTGCGTCCGGCTGATAAACGTGTAGGCGTGTTTTCCGGTATCACGAAAAATAAGATTACCTTTGCCGAAAGTGCAACTCATAAGCGCCTGTATCGCGTCAACGCCGCAGGCATCATTTTCCGTTATGCAGACAAGTTCTTCGTCAAAAGATTCTTTTACACCCATTTTTAGAACCACCGCATCGCAGACCCTGACCCCAATGGCAAGCCCCGGGCACTCGTGCCCGTGAAAGGAGACAGCCTTTTCCCAATTAGTTTGATTCATAGAAACCTCCAAAAAATTTAGCCCATGACAGGGCCCTACGCAAAAAATTACGTAAGAACGTCGTTAAAAAACGGCTTGCCCTTCATGGGTGTTTTGTTTGAGAAAATCAAACCTTTGAAAGTTCTTTTCAAGACGCGGGGCTTCATGCCCCGTAATATAATCAGTTTATTTCAGGACAAAAAAAGTGTCAATCCCACTCTGTCAGCCGTCAGGATAAACGCATAAAAAATTTTCAACCAAGAAACATACTAAAAACTACAATATGTAGGAAATTAATCATAACAATTACGGGGAAGCTTTGTCTGGTAGCGCCCTATCCCCCTTCCCGGCGGTTCCGCCAGGGGGTTACATCCCCAAGTCCCAGGGTACTCCCTGTTTGGCGGCTATGTCCTGCATTTCCCTGAGCGTTTTGGGATTTATCGGGATTTTGCCGCCCGTGTTTCTGGCGAAACTTTCCATCTCTTTTTCCCCGTGGGTGTAGATGCGGGGCTGTCCTTCGGCTTTAGGGCTTTCACGCAGTTCTTTGAGGAACGCGGTCAGGCGGCCTTTTATCGCTTCCTTGTCCCCGAAAATGCCGAAATCAAGGGCCATAAAATAATGGCAGATACCGTTAAGGCCGGGGGTAACGCTCACATAGTTGGCAGTAAGGCCGCCGGAAAAGATAGCGGTGAACAGCTCGACTATCATGCCGAAACCGTACCCTTTGTGGCTTCCGTACAGCTCATCCGCACCGCCCAGGGGGGCAATCCCGCCTCCCTGCTTGTTAATGATACTGTGCAGCACTTCCCCGGCATTGGTGGAAGGGCGGCCGTCCCCGCCCAAAGCCCACTGTTCGGGCAGAGGTTTTTCGTTCTTGTTGTACACCTCAAGCTTGCCGCGTGTTACCACCGTAGTCGCGGCGTCGTAGGAAAAAAACACCGGTTCCGCGGGCATGGCAAGGGCGATAGGGTTGGTCCCCAGCATGGCCAGCCTCCCGAAAGTGGGTACGGCGATGGCCTCGGAATTGGTCATGGAGATCCCCAGGAGGTTCTCCTTCGCGGCCAGGAGGCTGTAATACCCGGCGATGCCGTAATGGTTGGAATTACGCACCGGCACCATGCCGCAGCCCGCGCTCTTTGCCTTTTTAATGGCCAGTTCCATCCCCTTGAGGCTGGCAAGCTGCCCCATGGACTTTTTGGCGTCAATTACCGCGGAAACCGCCGTCTCGTGTACGATTTCCGGTTTTGCCTTTACGTCCACCTGGCCTGACCGTATCTCATTGTGGTAGCGTATCAGGCGCTGCATGCCATGGGACTCAATGCCGAATAAATCGGCCCGGATAAGTACATCGGTAATGGTCTTGGCTTGATCTGAAGAAAACCCATAGCTTTGAAACACAGCCTCGCAGAAACGCCGCGCCTTTTCTACTTCAATCTGCCTGTATTCCATTTAATCCCCCCGGCATTTACGAAAAGCCGCCATCATGGTAGCACGAAGGGGGTGATCTTTCAAGCGGCCGCATATCCTCAATCCGGTTAAGACATTGCCGGATTGTATAGATACGCAAGTTATCTATGTGAAGGAAGAAAAGCCGTCCAAGGGGAAAGGGCCGATAGAATGGTTTCTGACGCCCGGTGACGGGCCGCCCGGAGTCAAAACGATTCAAAACGATATGGATAGAACTGATGAAGTTATATATTCTGCCTGTTAGGGCTTTGTTACGATGTTAACGATCTTATCCGGCACGGTAATGATTTTAACGATGCTCTGCCCTTCGGTCCACTTGAGAACCCCCGGTAATGCCAGGGCGGTCTTTTCAAGTTCCTCCCTGACTGTTCCGGCGGCCGTGGAAAACTTATCCCGGATTTTGCCGTTCACCTGGGCCACCACGGTCACCTCGTTATCCGCGGTAAGCTTCTCGTCCCAGGCAGGCCAGGCCGCCCGGGACACCGAACCGGTATGGCCCAGCTTTTCCCAAAGCTCTTCCCCCAGATGGGGCGCGTAGGCGCTAATCATCAGTACCAGAGGTTCCCAGAGGCAGCGGGGCAGTTCCGCCAGTTTCACAAGCTCGTTGGAGTAGACCATCATGGCGCTGATGGCGGTATTAAAGTTCAGCGTTGCTGTGTCGCCGCTCACCTTCCGGATAGTCTTATGGAGCAGCCGTATCAGCTCTTCCGCCTGGGCCGCGCCAAGGGCTTCGGCGGGGAGCTTTTCGATTACCGGCTTTTCGGCGATGGCCCAAAGCCGTTCCAGGAACCGGGACACACCCACGAGCCCCGCGGTAAGCCAGGGTTTCGTAACCTCCAGGGGCCCCATGAACATCTCGTAGACCCGCATGGAGTCCGCGCCGAAGTTTTTTACAATGTCGTCGGGGTTGATCACATTCCCCCGGCTCTTGCTCATCTTCTGGTTATCTTCCCCCAGGATCATCCCCTGGTTGACCAGCCGTTGGAAGGGCTCTTTGGTATTGACCAAACCAAGATCGTAGAGGACCTTGTGCCAGAAACGGCTGTAGAGGAGGTGCAGCACCGCATGTTCAACCCCGCCTACGTAGAGGTCCACCGGCGCCCAGTACTCGATAGTATCCTTTGCGGCAAAAGCATTACTGTTGTCCGGGTCCAGGTAACGAAGATAATACCAGCAGGACCCCGCCCACTGGGGCATGGTGTTGATTTCCCGCTTAGCCTTGCCTCCGCACTTGGGGCAGACGGTGTTCACCCAATCGTTGATCCCAGCCAGGGGGGATTCTCCGGTACCGGTGGGGGTATAGGACTGCACCTCGGGAAGTCGCAGGGGCAGATCAGTCCCGGGCAAAGGTACGATGCCGCAGCGCTCGCAGTGGACCACGGGAATCGGCTCCCCCCAGTAACGCTGCCGGCTGAATATCCAGTCCCGGAGCTTGTAGTTCACCGCTTTTTTGCCAAGCCCCCGCGCCTCAACCCAGGCGGTGATCGCCGCCTTTGCCTCCGCTGTGGGAAGCCCGGTAAACTCCCCCGAGTTCACCGACCAGCCTTCGGCAACGGTACATTCCGCCGGTTCGGAGGCCGGGGGATTGGGGGCGGAGCCCCCAGGAAGGGGGGTAGTGGAAGACGCGCTTTGCGCGGCTGGAACGAGGGGGGCTTTCCCCCCCCTTGGGTTTTCCGGGGGGGCCGGTGATACCACCTGGATGATAGGCAGGTTGAAGGCCTTGGCAAAATCCCAGTCCCGCTCATCGTGGGCGGGAACCGCCATGATAGCTCCGGTTCCGTAGGAAATAAGCACATAATCCGCTATCCAGACGGGTATCCTCTTCCCATTCACCGGGTTTATGGCGTAAGAGCCGGAGAAAACCCCGGTTTTTACCTTTGCTAAATCGGTCCGTTCCAGGTCGCTCTTTTTAGCCGCCGCGTCCACGTAGGCCGTCACCGCGGCCTTCTGGTCCGGCGTAGTAATTATGCCTACCAGGGGATGCTCCGGCGAGAGGACCATGTAAGTCGCCCCAAAGAGGGTGTCCGGCCGTGTGGTATAAATCTCTATAACAAGTCCTTCGGGACTGTCAATCGTAAAGCTGACATTCGCCCCCTCGGAACGGCCTATCCAGTTCCGCTGCATGAGCTTGACCGGCTCCGGCCAGTCCAGGCCGTCTAAGTCCTCCAGGAGCCGCTCGGCGTAAGCGGTGATCTTCAATATCCATTGGCGGATACGTTTCCGGCTTACCTTTGCGCCGCAGCGTTCGCAGCAGCCGTCTTTTACTTCCTCGTTGGCCAGCCCGGTCTTGCAGGAGGGGCACCAGTTGATAGGGCTCTCCGCCTCGTAGGCCAGCCCCTTCTCAAAGAGCTTGAGGAAGATCCACTGGGTCCAGCGGTAGTATTTCTCAGAGGACGTATCGATTTCCCGGTCCCAATCGTAGGAAAATCCCAGGGATTTGATCTGGGTACGGAATTGGTTGATATTCGCCGCGGTAGTCGCCGCCGGGTGGGTTCCGGTTTTGATGGCGTAGTTCTCCGCCGGCAGCCCGAAGGCGTCAAAGCCCATGGGATGCAGCACATTGTACCCGTTCATGCGCAGGTAGCGGCAGTAAATGTCCGTGGCGGTATAGCCTTCGGGATGTCCCACATGGAGCCCCTGGGCGGAGGGGTAAGGAAACATATCCAGCACATAGCAGCGCTTTTCCTTGGGAAAGGACGGGTCCTCTACGGCCTTAAAGGTCTTATGTTCCGCCCAATACTGCTGCCACTTGGGTTCGATGGTTTCAAAGGGGTATTTTGCCATGGCGATTCGGGCTCCTTGTATAGTATGCCGTATCATATACGGTTAATGTACTCTGATTCAAGGCATCCTGGGTCCGTCAAGAAAAGCCCGCGAAACCTACAAATCAGGGCTGATTACCTATACTCTCCCTACCCATTCCCCCTTCTTTCGCGCGCCTGTCATAACGCGCCTCGCCTGACAGGGCAAAAGCATTTACTTTCCAAACAAGACAGAATAGAGGAAATCCGGGTTGATCAACGCCTTAAAACTCTTGCGCCGGACACTGAACCGGGGCCGGTTAACCACTGCGGTCCCCTTCAGCCGGGCTAACGCTATCTTCCCCAACACATTCAGATTTAACGGCCCCTTGTCCGTGCGTGTCCGGGATGCGTCCTCTCGAAATGC
>JAITBG010000093.1 GCA_031283725.1 Treponema sp.
AAGCAGCATTATTTGAGATGCTTTATTGCTCCATTTTTTATTTTTTGCGGTAACGGCATAATAGAGGAAAAATACAAGGGGAAAGAAAACCAGATACTGCCATGAGTTAAAATTCATTATTGTTTCCGCCGTCAAAGTTGTCTATTTCCACCGCGGATGCCGGATGCTTTAGGCGGCATCCGCGGTTTCCATTGCTCGCCGCAAGCGGCGAGGTGGAGTTTTGCCAACGGCAAAACTCCGATAGCAAAATCCGCCATGGACGGCGGATTTTGCTACGGTATCAGCGCGCTGGTCAACGGCCCCCACTCGCCTTTCTTCCCGTCGTTCTCTAGCTGCACGGCCATATACACCGTCTTCCCGCTGTCCCCGAAGTCGAACTTCAGCACCTCCTTCTTCCGTTTCGTGAAAAACGATTTGGAAAGGTCTTCGGGGCCCGTGGGGGGCGTTTCGCCGGGAGCCACCACCCGGTAATAGATACGGCAGCCCTTGTTGGCCGGATCATCCGGGTTGCCGGATACATAGACGACTTTGAGGCCTAACTCGTGCCGGCCTATCAGGTAGGTCTCAAGGGTCGCCTGGGCGCTTGGGGCTTTGCCGGGGGTGTGGGTCGAGTCGTGGGGATGGAGGCCCAGGGAGACGTAGTCGGAATCCAGCAACGGCGGGGACAAGAACCATCTCCGCTTAAAATCCCGCGCGCAGGCGATCAAAGCGTCAAAGGCCTCTTTGCACCGGGCGGTAGCCACCGGGGTTCTGGTGGTCTCGTTTTTGGCGACATCTAAAGCCGCCTCGGCGGTTCCGGCGTGGGTGATGAGTTCCGCCAGGGCCGGTTGGGAAATACCCCAGTCGGTTTTCCTAGCGGAACAGACCGTAATCCAGTTGGCTGCCATGGCGAGTATGGCGTCCCGTGTGGTCGGCAGCCAGTCTTTTGTTGCTGTCATTGCAGTACTCCTTTTATGAATATGGATTGGGGCTGTTTTGCCCCCTGAAATTGGCGGATGTGCGCCCTAATGGGTTGATCGGGCGCCCTAACGAGTTGATCGGGCGCCCTAACGGGTTGATCGGGCGCCCTATTGGGTTGATCGGGCGCCCTAACGGGTTGATCGGGCGCCCTAACGGGTTGATCGGGCGCCCTATCGGGTTAATCGGGCGCCCTAACGGGTTGATCGGGCTCCCTATTGGGTTGATCGGGCTCCCTATTGGGTTGATCGGGCTCCCTATTGGGTTGATCGGGCTCCCGTTTGCCGTGGTTTTAGCGGTATTGAGAGAACATTGGGGGAAAAGCCGGTAATTTTGACACACCGAAAGGGAATTCGGCGCTAGATACCTAACACGCCGTCTAGGGGGGGGGGGGGGGGGGTAAACGTAAAACGGCCGGTTTTGTCGAAAGCAAGGAACTACGGTAGCGTATTCGGATACTTTGTGCAAGCGCGCTTTGAAGCGTAAACGCCGATGCCCTGCGGGCCTCTTCCTCTTCCCGGGTTAGCCCGGGAAAGAAAGAAGCGTCATTGGTTTATATTGATTTGATTTATTTTAATCAGATTGTATTGCATTATATGGGATTATATCCTATAAACAAATGGTGAAAAAAACAAAACCAATAGGAGCCATGAAATGAAGAAAGGAAATGGAATGTTTTTTAAGGTTATCTTGGCTGCCGTACTTTTTAGTACGGTTTCGGCATCGGTTTTTGCGGGAGGCGGGAAAGAAAAAACTGCCGAACCGGCGGCGGCCCGGCAGCAAGAGCCCCCGGCTCAAGCCCCGGTAACTATCCTAGTGGCGGCGGCGGCGAGCCTTAGGAATTCCTTTGAACAGCAGCTTATCCCCGCGTTCCGGAAAAAGTACCCCTGGATCACCGTGGAGGGAACCTACGACAGTTCCGGCAAACTCCAGACCCAGATTGAAGAGGGGCTTGGGGCGGATGTTTTCATGTCCGCCGCACTTACCCAGATGAACAACCTGGTAAACAAAAACCTGATTTCCGGCAGTACCGTAAAGCCCCTGCTGGAAAACAAGGTGGTTCTGATTAAGCCTGTGGGGACCACTACGGCGGTAACAAGCTTCCAGACCATAACCCAGGCAAAGACCATTGCCATGGGAGACCCTGCCAGCGTACCCGCGGGCCAGTATGCCAGAGAAGCCTTTATTACCCTGGGGATTTGGGACGCGGTACAGGCCGCCAAGCCCAGCCTGGGAACTAACGTTACCGAAGTACTTAACTGGGTAGGGCAGGGCAGCGCCGATGTGGGCATAGTCTATGGTACCGACGCAATCTCCGTCAAAACCGTGGAGATCATCGCTGAGGCGCCGGCGGGGAGCCATCAGAAGGCAATCTACCCCGTGGGGATAGTGGCGGCTTCCGCCCATCCCGCGGAAGCGCAGTTACTGGTGGATTTCCTTGCCTCCCCGGAGGGGCTGGAAATATTCAAGAACTTCGGATTTTCCGCTAACAATTAGTTAATGGATCCGGCGCCCCTACTAATTTCCATACGAACCGCCACGGCGGCGATTATGGTTACCTTCTTCCTGGGACTCCTGGCGGCGAAACTGGTCGCCGGGATGCGCCGGAAGGAGTGGAAGATGATCCTGGACGGCATTCTCACCCTGCCTCTGGTCCTGCCTCCTACGGTGGCGGGTTTTTTTCTATTGTACATTTTTGGGGTGCGCGGACCGGTGGGGAAATTCTTCCTCGATTTTTTCAGCATCAAGATTGCCTTCTCCTGGGGGGCCACGGTCTTAGCGGCGGCGGCAATCTCCTTTCCCCTGATGTACCGCTCCGCCCGGGGCGCACTGGAGCAGGTGGATCAGAACCTTATCTACGTAGGCCGGACCCTGGGCTTTTCGGAATGGCAGATATTCTGGAAGGTAAGCTTTCCCACCGCTATGCCGGGAATTGCCTCCGGGGGTGTCCTGGCCTTTGCCCGGGGCCTTGGGGAATTCGGCGCCACCGCTATGATCGCCGGGAACATCGCCGGCAAGACCCGGACCCTGCCTCTGGCGATTTACTCCGCAGTGTCCTCCGGGGATATGGACATTGCCTATAACTACGTGCTTGTCATCGTTCTCTTTTCCTTTGTGGTGGTGGCCCTGATGAATTACTTTACCGCGCAAGAAAAGCGGATTAAATAATGAGCATTAAGGTCTCCATCCGTAAAAGGCTATCCCGGCAGTTTCAGCTCGAAATGGAATTCGAGAGCCGCCACGGCTGTCTGGGTATATTAGGCGCCTCGGGCTGCGGCAAGAGCATGACCCTCAAATGTATCGCCGGTATTGAACGCCCCGACGAAGGACACATCTCTGTTAATGGGCGGGTCCTCTTTGACTCTTCAAAAAAAACCAACCTCAGACCCCAGGAACGGCGGGTGGGCTATCTCTTCCAGAACTACGCCCTTTTCCCCCGGATGACCGTACTGGGTAATATCATCACCGGCCTTAACGGTAAGCGAAGCGAACATATCTCCAAGGCCCGGGCCTGGCTGGACCGCTTCGGCCTGGACGGGCTGGAGGATCGCTACCCCGCCCAGCTTTCCGGCGGGCAGCAGCAGCGAACCGCCCTGGCGCGTATGCTCATCCGGGAACCGGAGGTCATACTCCTGGATGAACCTTTCTCCGCCCTGGACACGTTTCTTCGGGAACAGATGCAGCTCCAGCTCTTAGAGCTCATGGGTATACACCGGGACCTTATCATGGTTACCCACAGCCGGGACGAGGTTTACAAAATTGCGGATGAGCTCCTGGTGATGGACAACGGCCGGGCCTTCATCCAGGGTAATACCCGCCGGCTCTTCCGGGACCCCGAAACCGTACTGGCCGCCCGCCTTACGGGATGTAAAAACATTTCCCCGGTCTCAGAGACCACGGTAACCGGGGCCGGGGATGTGGAAGTCTACGCCAAAGACTGGGGTCTCACACTCCGGCTTCCAAAAGGCGCTTATGGCGGGGCAAACGGAAACAGTGGTACACGCCGGAAGATCACCCACGTAGGGATACGGGCCCACGATTTTGTTCCGTTCCAGGAAAACGCCGGGATGCCAAAAAACGGAACA
>JAITBG010000181.1 GCA_031283725.1 Treponema sp.
ATCACCTCCTCTTCCGACCTTATCGCCCAGATAAAGCCCTACGGGAACGGCCGGGCGGTCCTGTACGCCACCGACGGAACCATGGCGGCCCATTACGATCCGGCCAGGGTGGGGGATAATATAAACGACACGGATTCCCTTGCCATCCTTGGCAGGCAGGCGGTAGACGACACCCTGGAAAGCCTGCAAACCGGGAAGCCGAATTCGGGACAAAACAACGGGCGTATCTTTGAAAGCTACCCCTTTTACGTGGGGGACGTGAAAACTGCCTGGACGATTCTTAGCTCGGTCCCGGAGGAAGACGTGTTTATGGCGGTAAACCGGCTCACCAGGGTTGCCATTATCGTTATCATCATCGCCATCGTCATCGCCGGGGTGATTATTTTCATTATTGCCGGCAATATCGCCAAGCCCATCGTCAGGGTGTCCCTGACCCTCAAGGACATATCCGAAGGGGAGGGAGATCTGACCAATTCCATTGCCGAGCATGGCAACGATGAAATTGCCGATCTGGCCAAGTACTTTAACCAGACCCTGTTGAAGATCAAAGACCTGATTGTCATTATCAAGCGGCAGGCCATAGCCCTGTTCGACATTGGGAACGAGCTGGCAAGCAATATGACCGAAACCGCCGCGGCGATCAACGAGATCACCGCCAATATCCAGAGCATCAAGGGCCGGGTTATGAACCAGTCCGCTTCAGTGACAGAAACCAACGCTACCATGGAGCAGATCACCGTGAACATTGACAAGCTCAATGGGCACGTAGAAAACCAGAGCGCCAGCGTGGTCAAGTCCTCCAGCGCCATCGAGGAGATGATCGCCAACATCCAGTCGGTAACTAATACCTTGGTCAAGAATGCCGAAAGCGTGAAAGAACTGATGGACTCCTCCGAAGTGGGCCGTGCGGGCCTGCAGGACGTAGCCACGGACATCCAGGAAATCGCCCGGGAGTCCGAGGGCCTGTTGGAGATTAACGCGGTGATGGAGAACATAGCCAGCCAGACCAACCTGCTTTCGATGAACGCCGCCATAGAAGCGGCCCACGCGGGAGAGGCGGGGAAGGGCTTCGCCGTAGTGGCCGATGAGATACGCAAGCTTGCGGAAAGCTCCGGGGAGCAGTCCAAGACCATCAGCACAGTGTTGAAGAAGATTAAGGAGTCTATAGACAAGATTACTAAGTCCACAGACAATGTATTGAACAAGTTTGAGGTGATAGACACGGGAGTAAAAACTGTGTCCGAACAGTCCGAAAACATCCGGAACGCTATGGAAGAACAGAGCGTGGGGAGTCGGCAGATACTGGAAGTAATCAGCCAGTTAAACGAGATAACCCAGCAGGTAAAGAGCGGCTCGCTGGAGATGCTTGAGGGAAGCAGAGAGGTAATCACCGAAGGGAGAAACCTGGAGATGGCGACCCAGGAGATTACCAACGGGATGAACGAAATGGCCACCGGTGCGGATCAGATCAACGTGGCGGTGAACCGGGTTAACGATATCAGCGGTCAGAACAAGGTGAGTATTGATGTTTTGGTTCAGGAAGTATCAAAATTTAAAGTAGAATGAGGCTCTGCGAAGCGGAACCTCAACCCCAATGAGAAAGCCTCCGGAACACCGCCGGAGGTTTTTTATTTAAAAATAATGGCAAGCATCATAATATTGTCCTTTTCTTACTTCCCATTAACGGCGAATGCTGAAAATAGGGATATTTACGCATGGTCCGTAGGAGAAGAATATGAAATTAAAAATAAGACTAACCCTCGTTATAGCAGCAATGATGATAGTGGTGGTGACGGGTATATCCTTGGTATTACTCATCCAGGCCAGAAAACTGCAAACCCAGACAGCTAAGGAAAACATGGCCAATCTTACGGGGCGGCACGCCAATGCGCTGGAATCTCAGTTACAAAGCTATTACGATACGGCCTTTACTTTGACGAATATATTTACCAACTATCAATCTGTGGATCTGGAAAGCCGACGGCGGCAGTATAATAACATACTCTATGGGATATTGACGGACAATCCTCAGTATGTGGGACTTTATACAGTATGGCGGCCCGGCGTAATAGACGGCAAGGATGATGAATACGCAAATACACCCGGTACGGATGAAACGGGTAACTATATGCCCTATTACACTCGGGAAAAGGGGTCCATAGAATTGCAGGCCAAGGCCGATGCCTTAGAAATACTTGCAAATCCACTATCGGGCTCAGTACTCTTTGATCCTGAATACCGTATGGTGAATGGGGAAAAAACGCTTACCGCCGAGCTGGTTCTCCCCATAATACCGGATGACACTAATAAAAGTGTAATTGGAATAGTCGGCGTTATTATCAATCTGCATTACTTCGAGGCCCCGATTAAAGCAATTACCCCTTACGGCACTGGTTATGCCGCAATGTATTCCAATAACGGTACTATTGCCGCACATTATTACCCGGAACGGGTTGGAGAATCATTCCAAAAAGCAAGTGCGAAAAAACTCGGCGAGCAAGGGATAGGCCTGATAGAACAAGCCCTTAGAGACGGAAAGCCGGTTACCGTGGAAACCGGTGACGACATCCTCCAATGCTATCCCTTTTATATTGGTGATAGCAGCCTTCCCTGGGCAATGCTTACTACGGTACCGCTGAGTACGGTGATGCGTGAGGTCAACTCCATGACCGAATTTACCATTATTCTTGCGATTATTGCGGTTGTTGTCTCCGCTATTATTATCTTTTTTATTGTAGTTAAACTTGTTAAACCCATTATCAAGGTATCCAATACCCTTAGGGATATTTCCGAAGGGGAAGGGGATTTGACAAAAAAGATTGACACCAAAATGAAAGATGAAATCGGTGATCTGGCCCGGTACTTTAACCTGACGCTGGAAAAAATTAGAACCCTGGTTATTATTATTAAACAACAGGCAGTGGCCCTCTTTGATATTGGGAATGAGTTGGCTTCCAATATGACCGAAACCGCCGCGGCGATTAACGAGATCACCGCCAATATCCGGAGCATCAAGGGCCGGGTGATTAACCAGTCCGCTTCGGTGACCGAAACGAATGCCACCATGGAACAGATCACCGTTAATATCGATAAACTTAATAGGTATGTGGAAAACCAAAGCGCCAGTGTAGCCAAGTCTTCCAGCGCCATTGAGGAGATGATCGCCAATATTCAGTCGGTAACCAACACTTTGGGAAAGAACACTGAAAGTGTCCGGACTTTGATGGACGCCTCCGATGTGGGCCGCACGAGCTTACATGAAGTTTCCACGGATATTCAGGAGATTGCCCAGGAATCGGAGGGTCTGTTGGAGATCAACGCGGTGATGGAAAACATCGCCAGCCAGACCAACCTGCTTTCGATGAACGCCGCCATAGAAGCAGCCCACGCCGGGAAAACGGGGAAGGGTTTCGCGGTGGTGGCCGACGAGATACGCAAGCTTGCGGAGAATTCCGGTGAACAGTCTAAAACTATCAGCATGGTTCTGAAAAAAATAAAAGACGCCATCGATAAAATTACTAAATCGACGGATAATGTACTCAATAAATTTGAGGCTATTGACACCGGAGTAAGAACCGTATCGGAACAGGCGGAGAATATCCGGTGCGCCATGGAAGAACAAAGCGTGGGGAGCCGACAGATTCTGGAAGAGATCAGTCGGCTCAACGAAATCACTCGGCAGGTTAGGAGCGGGTCTGAGGAAATGCTTGAGGGTTCCAAGGAGATCATTACGGAAGGGAAGAATTTAGAGATGGCCACCCACGAGATCACCAACGGGATGAACGAGATGAGCATTGGAGCTGATGAGATCAACGTGGCGGTGAACCGGGTAAACGAAATCAGCGGTCAGAACAAGGACAACATCGACGTGCTGGTCAAGGAAGTGTCACGGTTTAAGGTTGAATAGCAGGGATTATCTCAACCGTGCCTACGTCTCCATCTACCTTTACCCAGTCTCCGGTTTTGATGATCCCCAGGGGGTCCTGTTCGAGATCGGTCACTGCGGGGACACCCATAACCACCGCCCCTGAAGCCATCTTTGCGGTAGTTATATTATATACCACCGCTTTAGGAGCGGTTCCCAGGAGCCGGCAATAGTGAAAATGTATCGACCAGCCCGAAGACCCTTTGGCGCCGGGAAACACAAGAATCTTACCTGCGAAACTTTTTTTATATAATTCGTGCCTGAACTCCGTCACCTCCCCGGTAAGACAGTTGATGCCTCCCCAGCCTGAAATTGCGTCATGGGTTACCAGGGCCTCCCCTTCCGCAGAGCCGCCGATAACGCCCCGGCCTTTGATAAGTATCTTTTCCATCAAAATTTTCCCTCCCATTTGCTGGTTATAGCGGCGTTAACACAGTTCTGAACGGTACCGAAAAAAGATTGAGCGCCAAAGATTCCGGCCATATAGTGGGACTGTTTAGCGGAATCGGTAGTAATAGTCTTTGCGTTAGGCGGTTTTACTCTGCCCAGGGCCGGACAGGTATCCGCCATCAATACTGCGCCCGAATCTTCAATCTTTTTGGTATAGCCGTTTCGATCGGCAACCTCCCTGAGCGCTCTTGGAATAAACACCCATAGCTCCACATTCCCGCTTATCTTCCTGCTCTCAAGCATAACCGCGGTTTCCCAAAGCTGCCGCAGGGAATAGTGAGGACATCCAAGCATCACAAAATCAACATCATCGCTGTTTGCGGTATTGAGAAGCTGATAACACCGTTCCATTTCTTTTTTATTCAAAATAAATTTCTCCAGGGGCTTTTTATGCCCAAAGGCCTCTTCCAGGGTACGCGCCTCCGGAGTATGACCTGCCACATGAAACATCTCGGTACCACCGGAAGAAGCTCCCGCCGCTCCCGCATGCTTGTAACATTCTAAATTCGGCTTTGATGTGATGCTGTCAAATACCGGTATTTTCTCCCCGGCGATCAAACCGCCGTAATAACCGAGTATTCCCCAATCACGGACCGATTCAATGGGATATTGTACGTCAACGTAATAATGACCAAGACGGTTTTCAGGAACGTGCATCCCCCAATACGGAGTCTTGCCGGTCAGCATGGAACAGTTGGAGCTCTCCCTTCCTTCACAGTTGGTACGGGCGCCGATGGCCGAATTAATATACACCACCGCGGAAGATTCCATCCAGACACAGTGTTCGCCGAAAACCGGCAGGTTGCCGACCAGATAGGGCGAACAGGTACAGATAAGATTCACATTCATTTTCCGGGTCAGCTCTTCATCCTTGAGGTTAATATCGTATTTACTTTTTTTAACATATTGCTTCTCCCAGGTATCAGGATCAAGGCCATGCTCAAGCTGGCAGGAGAAGATATTAACCCGGGGAACTTCCTTGACATCGGCACAGTTGTAGTTGAGTTCGCTCATGAGATGTTCAATGCCATCGAACTTATCCATCAGGGTATCCAGAAAAGGAGTTGTGTTATTAAGAGTTCCGCATACATTTTGAGTATCCACCATCTCTTCCGCGCCAAGCGCCTCGGCATATTTAACCAGAAATTCCATAGCGCGCTGTACCGCCAGACCGCGTTTGCCGTCCAACATTTCAAGCTCATCTTTTTTAAGTTTCAATGAGGTCTCCTTATCCAAGTTTATCCAGAATATCTCTGCGCTCCAGATTATCCCGTATTCTGTTCTGAAGCGCCATAATAGATATTTCATGAACACTACCGCCGCCGGCAAGATCAAGCGCATGAGACGCCGCCATTCCCATAGCCATACAAGGCCCCATAACCCGGACGCTTGATAAGGCAATGAGATCAGCGTCGATACAGCGACCTGCCGCTACAAGATTATCAGTATCGGGAGGAGTCATCGCGCCAAAAGGAACGTAGTGAACATGATCATCGGAAAACGGCTCCCATTGATGGGTCTCAAGGGTATCATGTAATTCAATCGGCCAGGTGGTACGGGCAATGGCGTCATCAAAGCGCAGCCCTCTCCGTACATCTTCGGCGGCAAGCTGTTTTGTCCCTTTGATCCAACGGGTCTGCCGTATACCCGGCTGCCCAAAGGAATGTACCATGGCATTCTTAAACGCTTCCGGATACTCATTTTTCATAAAGCGTATGACCCTTTCAGCGCGTTCACGTCCGGTAATAGCCGACATTGACGCCCCCACAGGATCCAGAGGCGTCTCTATATGGGTCATATTGAGGATAAGGCGGTTCTTTTTCGGAAAAAGAAAGGCTATACCGTCGTAACGTTCCAAGCCAAAACCGGTGGCCTTCTCAAGAATACGGGTCTTCATGGCCTGCTCTCCCGGTACTTTTGACATATCAACATTATCAACGACCGCCATTTGTGTACCGTAGATTGGCCCTTCACCGGAAACCCGGCAGGGAAGTCCGGCGTTCCAGGTGAGAGCGGCATCCCCCGATGCGTCAATAAAACAATCGGCTTCAATCCGCACCCTTCCAAAACGCCCAAGAAAATCAACCGACTTCAGGCGGCGTCCCGTTTTTTCCACCTTGTCGATGCTGACGCCTGTTAAAAGAGTTATCCCCTCTTTGACGATCTGGACATCTATCCAGCGCAGAAGCGCCTGTTCATCATAGGCAACTGATACGGTAACTCCGCTGTCACGGAAATACAGGGCATTGTCTTTTTCCAGATCCCGCAGCAAATCCTCAACAATACCGTAGGTATATTGAAAACGGGGAGAGGTTCTTGAATAAAGCCCGCAGAACAAATCTATGTTTGCGTTAACCGCCTGCCCTCCCGGCAGGGGCGAACTGTCGGCGATGACCACTTTTTTCCCAAGCCGCGTGGCCTGGATGCCTGCAGAAATACCCGCCGCACCGGAACCTACAACCAGAAAATCCGTCTTGAGTACCGAGGCTTTTTCATCCAGATCTTTTATCACCTCAATAGTACGGGTTTTAATTATTTTATCAGTTTGTATTGCCATTCTAAAATACCCTAAAGCTTGATACCCATGATCATCTGGGGCAGCCACAATGAGAGCTGGGGAATAAAAGTAACCAAGAGAAGTATCGGTATACATACAAAAAGCAGCATGGGGATCAGAGGTTTAATCATGTCGCTGACCGGTACATGACTTGCCTTGGAGGTTATAAACAAATTCATCGCCATGGGCGGAGTAACAGTCCCGATCCCAACGCAGACGAACATCATCACCGCAAGCTGAGTCATGGGAAGGCCTATCATCTTTGCCGTTGGGATCAGCATGGGAGTGATAATGAGTATAAGTACGCCGGCATCGAGGAAAAAGCCTGCAATAACAAGTACCAGATCAATAAGCATTATAATAATTACGGGATTAGTGGTAACTGTTGAAATACCGGAAGCTATAGACTGGGGTACCCCTTCAAGCACAAGGTAACGGCTAAGGACATGCACCATGGGGAGGATAAACATAAACCCCCCAAGGCTCATACCATTGCGAGTAAAAACCGCAAGGCCGTTTTTGAGTTTGAGCCGCCGGTAAATAAAAATTCCGATTAAAAGAGCGTAAATCCCAGACACTGCCCCCGCCTCGGAAGGAGAGAAAATACCGCTGTAAATACCTCCGAATATAATCACCGGCATAATTAAAGCCGGAAGAGCCGACTTAAATGTACGCCACACTCCCGCCCAGTACGTTTCTTCAACAATAGCTATACTGTTTATTTCCGCGGTTTTACCGGAAGCATCGGCGCGTTCCTTCGCTTCCTCCTCAAGAGTCCGGTGTTCGATCTCCGGATCAAACCATTTTGGATAGATAAACCGGTTTAAAACGATATACCCAATCCCCCAAATGATACCAGGAATAACCGTGGCGAGAAAAAGTGCGGAAACGCTGACATCGGCAACAACAGAGAAAAGGATGGCATTCATGTTGGGGGGAATCATATATCCCAAGGGAGCGGCCGCGGCGAGCAAAGCCCCCGTATAACGTTTGTCCCACCCCATTTTGGTAAGGCGCGGCAGCATAATGGTACTGAGGGCAGATACCGTAGCCGTACCGGACCCGGTAATAGCGCCGAAGAACATGGATGCCAGCGGAATAGTGGCGCCCAAGGAACCTTTGATTTTTTTCAGCAGCGCCGCGCAGAAGTTGATAAGCTGTTCGGCGATACCGCCTGCTTCCATGAGACCGCCCGCCAGCATAAAGAGGGGAATTGCCAGCAGGGTAGAACGTTCAAGAGCATAAAAAGCGGTACTCGCCACGGCGCCCATACTTTGATTTGTCCAAAACAGAAACGCCAGGGCGCCTGTTAAAAAACTTGCCGAGACCGTCATGCCGAAAACAATAAGAACAATGACCAACAGGGAACAGATGATTATTTCCATTTTAGCATTTCCTTTATATTAGCCGCCAGTTGGATCACATAATAGATTACCATAAGAATGACGCTGAAAAGAATAATGCCGAGGATAATCCAGTAAGGCACTGAGAGTCCCGGCGTGGTCGCTTTCTTGAAAAAATTGTATTGTACAAATTCGCTGAGCAGCACACCGAATATAAAAAAAACTGCGATGGTGATCACACACACAAGAAGTTGTATGATTTTACGGATCTTTTCATTTTTTATGAACAACACGTATAGATCAAGACTGATATGATCCTTTTTTTTGACATTAACCGCTGCGGTAAGCCACGTACCAAGGAGCATCATATAGGTGGGAACCTCATCCCACCCGCCGATGGGTACATGAAAAACAAAACGTACCGCTACCTGCACAAAGGTGACCCCGAGGATCATTATCATTGCGATGGTAACAAGGACAGATAAAAACCGGGTCATTTTTTTGCCGCTCGGGCAGCCTCGACAATGTTGGTAACTTTGTCATAGGCCTCTGCGCCGACTGCGTTGCGCAGTTTTTCTTTAATGCTTACCGCATAATTTATCCAGTCCTGGCGTTCAGCGTCGGTCAAACGGTAAACTTCCACCCCCGCTTTTGAGAGAGTATCAAAACAGATACCTTCATCCCGAATTTCCTGTTCGCCCTGGAAAACAGCCGCTTCACGGGCACAGTCCGTAACAATTTTTTGAATATCCGCGGGTAGGGCGTTAAACGCTTTGGCATTGGCTACAAAGTTGGCGCCTGCCGTCCACTGCCAATTGATATCGGAAAAATATTTTCCCACCTCATGATATTTCCGCGTAAGGACGGAGTTGGCGGAAAATTCAAGGCCGTCAACACTGTTTGTCTGCATTGCGGTGTAGACTTCACTCACCGGCATAGGCATGGCCTGGCAGATGCCCTCCCAGAAAGCGCTTACCACCGGGTCCTCATAGGTGCGGATCTTAAGATCCTTCAGATCAGCGACCTTAACTACCCGGTGCTTTGTATTAAAAAGCCCTCGGGTATTGGTAATGCCGGAAGCAAGGAGGAGCGCGTCATGTTCACCTATCCACTGCGCCGCAAGTTTGAAAAATTCCCCGTCGGGATCACAGGCAATCTCACGAATTTCATCGTAATTTCTGAACAGATAGGGAAGCCCCCACGCACCGAACCGGGTGTCGATTGCCGACATGGGCTGTCCATAGTACAATTCAATTTCACCGCGTTCCATCTGTTGGAAAGTATCATTTGCGGAACCAAGCACGGAAGAGTAAAACCCTGTTATTTCCAGCCGTCCTTGGGTCTTTTCATTCACATCTTTGATAAACTTCTGCATGGCAGAGGCGAGGCTCTGATACGTGTGATCCCCTTCACCGGGATCTATATAGATCGATGACATCCGCCATTTTATAGGCGCCGCCTCGCCGGGTGACGCCCCTGCGGTATTTCTGGATCTGTTGCATCCGGCGAGAGTTACGAGTAACAATACCATGCCGATAACCCAACAAATTTTTTTAGTGTTTCTCATAAAATTAGTCCTCTCCTCAAGAATAAATATTAACACTTAACCTTCCATTAAATGAAGGAAGGCCAAGATCCTACCCTATCAAAAAAACAGCCGAAATATAGTGCAAAAGTGATTTTTAGTTCAATTTTAAAATGTTATCATTGAATTTTTCCCCAAACAATGCTAATTTAGTAGGAATTTCATAGATTTTTATCCTACAAAAGCAGGAACAGATATGGATATCAACACAATCAGGGACCAGATGATGACGATTCTTGAAGGGCCGGACCGGATAAACCGGCTGGCGGATTTATCGGAACAATACCTGGGAAACGGCCTTTTTTTTATGGACGCCTCATGGAATGTCATGGCCGCCAGCAAGGGCGCCGCTAAGGACGATCTCCTGGTACGCTTAAACAGCCGCAAAGACACTGAATTCAGAAAATACAGCATAGAGGTCACCAAGGCAATTGAAAGCGGCCGCCTGGAACCATTCATCATCAAGGGAAAAACCGTGGGACGGACCCGGCTTATCGCCAAAGCCCTCTGGGACGACCGCTATGTGGGCCATGTTACCATATTGGAACAGAAAATTCCTCTGGCAAAACTTGATCTTGCCCTGGTTCGGCTTGTCCAGCAGATGCTGGCTTTGGTCATACAATTGGACAAGGCCGCGGGCTTTCCTGAACAGGAACGCCCCTGGTCGAGTTTTGTCCGCCACATGCTTTCCGGCAGGATTAGCACCCGGGCGGAATTTGAACTCCGGCTGCAAACCAATACCACCTTATACCTGCCCGAGAAAATACGGGTGGTCTGTATTCAGTCTCGAAGCAATAATATTGATCACCATACCTTTCACCGGATGGAAACTTTTCTCCTGCATTATCAGAATATTATTTCCTGCATCCTTTTTGAGGGAAACGCCGTTTTGCTTTGCGATGTTTCAGAAAAGGATATGCCCCTTTCTATAAATAGCCCCTTCGGAAACTTTGCCCTGCAAAATTCCTTATGTATTGGCGTTTCAAGCAGTTTCTCGGATTTGTTTGAAATTCCCGGCTTTTATCACGATGCCCAAAGGGCGTCTCTTTTTGTCCGGCGCTGGTATGTTCAATGTCCTATTCAGACCTATGATTCCTGTAAACTGAATGATCTTCTGATGAACGTCCGGTCTCCTACCAAGAGCCTGCACTATTATGTGGCGGAAGGCATCTGGAATATGCTGGCGGAGGATGATAAAAAGGGCGGCTGATTTTTTGAAACCCTCAAGACTTTTCTCAACAGCAACTATAACCTGACGGTTACCGCCAAAAAACTGGGTATCCATAAAACAACCCTGGGCTATCGTATGCAGCGAATCCGAGAGCGGTTCGGTATAAATTTGGACGACCCGTATATACTTACCCATCTGTATATTTCCTATCTTATTCTGGAACTGGAACCGAAGGATTAAGGCTTTTGATGGTACGACCGCACCGGTTGATAAGGCTTCTCCCCAAAATAACAACTACACACAATTCTTGAATTATGGTATAACATACGCATGAGAGGGGAAAAAACAGACAGGGAAGCCGTCGTGGAAAGGTTACGGCGGAAATGGGATGCCATGCAACATCATCTTGACGAGCGCGGCAGACGTGTTTGGGCGGCAAGCGAGGCGGAAGTATTGGGACACGGCGGCGTGACCATCGTGTACGAAGCAACCGGAATGTCAAGAAGCGCAATTACTCAAGGGATTGCGGAAATGGCTCATCCGGAGAATGCCGCGCCGCCGGATCGGGTACGAATGGCAGGCGGCGGTCGAAAAAAAAATCAGAGAGAACTATCCGCACTATGAGCGGGAGTTGGAAAGCCTTCTTGACTCATCGGTGATAGGCGACCCCGAAAAAACATTGCGCCATGTAAGCAAAAGCGCCGGTAACTTGTCGGATGCGTTGAAAGCCAATGGAATTGAGGTAAGTCCTGAGACAGTACGGAGGACGCTCAAACGGCTTGTCGCTAACCAGCGATTACTTCACCCCTCTAATTAACCAGCGATTCGTTCACCCCCTCGGCTAAAATAGGAGGATGAAATATATGATGAGTAGCAAAGAGCTGGCCCGGCTGTCGGTTATTAAGGGCGCTCTGGACGGGGTCTACACGGCAAAGCAAGCGCGCCTATAGGCGGCACGGAAACTCGGCATAAGCGTCCGGTGGGCAAAACGTTTGAATAAAGCAGTGGGGAACAGGGGGACGGGGCGGTCATTCATGGGGTAGGGGGGAGGGGGGCACCCCTCAAAGAAACTCCTGTGCGCGCCTTGCGCACAGGAGTTTTCTTTTACCGGCTGCTACCACCGCCGGCGGGTGTCAGCGGTTGTTAGCCGGCCTGCTTTACCCAGCCGGCAACGCCGGAGCC
>JAITBG010000020.1 GCA_031283725.1 Treponema sp.
AATATTTTAATCGATATTATATCATAATTTTCATTATGGCAAGACATTTTGTGTAATTTCCCCAAATAATTTACAAAAATTTTAGCCCCTATTGCACATAACGTTCCGGCTGTATACGACGGTTTTGCAGGGCGGATAAGCAAACCGTAGGTTTGCAACCCTGCAAAACTGTGGGTGCAGTGAGCCGTGGGAATGGAGCGTAGCGGAATGACCTAGGCGAACGAAGCCCCGAGCCGCTACTGCGGCGAAGCGTAAACATGACCTGTTATGCGAAGTACCCATCTTTTTGCATTTTTTAATTAAATATTTATTCCCATTTCTTTTGCTTTAATTAATCCATCTGTTTTCTTTATATCTCCAATATTATATACATTAGGAACCGTTAATATTCCGGCATTTCTCCATTTTTTATAATCGAGTATTAATTCATATGTTTTTATTATTCCTTCAAAATCTTCAGTTTTATTTGTTTCCGCACATACCATTAATGCGGATTCATTTATTTTTAATTCCCTTCTTCCAATAATAAATGAGTATAATTTATCTATCACTATTTTTATTTTTGCGGGAAAAGTAAACCAATAAAGGGGTGTACAAAATACTATTGTATCAGCATTTTCTAAGATTGGAGCAAGTTCATTAAAATCATCGGACATTGAACAAGCCTGTCCTTTACTAAAACAATTATCACAAGCAATACAACAAGATAATTTTTTATTTAAAGTCTCAAAAAGAAAAACATTATGACCGGTTTGTTGGGCGCCTTCAATAAAAGCTCTTGCCATTAATTCACTATTTCCACCCCTTCTCGAACTGCCCGTAATGACCACTATATTTTTCATAAACCCTCCAAAGCTTTAGTATATTTTTATAATTATATTCAAATTTTTTATAAAAGGTCAAGTATATTTTTATAAAATTTGTAAAAAAATCCATATCCCATAATTTACAAAAATTTTAGGTGGGTATTTTGCATAACTTCTTTTAAACGATCTACGCTTAAAACCCCGCTCCTTTGTATAATATGAATGTATATATACCTCCGTTTTTGAAATATATGCGAAAGTAATTGCGTATATATCTCAAAAACGATGGTGTATGCGAATATGGGGGTTAATCATTTGTTTCCATGTTATCAAAGGGGCTCGAGATTTTTAGGGATTTACAATGGGCTACATGGGTGTAGCGTTCGGTTGTCCTTATGGATCTGTGGCCAAGGAGTTCTTGGATGTACCGGACATCGGTACCGCTTTCCAATAGATGGGTAGCAAAGGTGTGGCGGAGGCTGTGAATACTGGCGGGTTTTTCAATGTTCGCTTTACGGAAGGCGTTTTCGAATATTTTCTGAGCAGAACGGATAGACAAATGACGGACGGCGGATTGGCCGGGGAAAAGCCAAGTTTTAATATCGTAAAAAAAGTAATATTCCTTGAGTATTTGGATTACCCGATCAGAAAGCAGGGTGTAACGATCCTTTCTGCCTTTTCCGGAACTAACAAAAATGGTTTTACGGGAAGGATCGATATCGGATCGTTTGAGTGATACTACTTCGCTTACCCGGAGTCCGGAGGAATAGACCATCATCAAAAGAAGACGATGTTTAAGATTTTTTTCGGCTTTTAGAACCGTATTGATCTCCGATTTGGAAAGAACTACCGGCAGCCTTTTATCCTGACGGGGGCGGCGCTGCTCCTGGGCGACTTCGTGTTCCATCACTTTGTTATAAAAAAATTTAAAGGCGCTCAAGGCTGAATTCATGGTGGATGCCGAAAGATTGAGGTATTTGTTTTGATAGACCAGATAGCCCTTGATATCCTCCGCCGTAATTTCCCCAGGGGACTTTTGCAGACGACGGCACAGATCACGGTTATGATGGATATAGGATGCTATAGTCCTGGGGCTGTATTTTTGCGCTCGCAGCTCTGCTTCAAGCTTGGCCTGCCATGACGGGGAGAACATATCCGGTAAGGGACGGCGTACGGCGCTCGCTTTATCATCCGTAGTTTGCAGAGGAACTGCGGCGGCTTCGTTTAGGAAATCAAGAACCGGGGGTTGGTTCAAAAAACCGCCGACAATGATGGGGGTTTCCGGATGTTTTTCAACTTCCACATAGGGCTTACCTGCAAGGACATCGTTTATAAGTGTATTCCCATATTCTGATTTTACTATGTATTGATTCTGTGAATGATCCCAGAAGCCAATTCGGGTTTTAACGAGCTTTGAAAAAAGGTTTTTATCATAGTTGTAAAAAGGAATTCGAATATTCCCATTTTCATAAAAAAGATACACCACGTCCATTGTCGTCCCCTCTATTGCTTTGCAAAATACGAACGCTCACGGAATAGGCGGGTCAGGGTCCACTCCGCCAGAGTATATACATAGGCTGAGCCGGTAACGGTTGCGCCGCGATTGCCTTCCGGCATGGTTCCGATATTAATGGTTAGGGAAGTGCCGTTGCCCATTTCCAGTACAATACGGCCTTCGTTGAAACTTACAGAGGATGCGTTAAGGCTGGGTACAAAATTTTCACCTTCCGCATCCAGGATACCCCTAACGTAAGTATCCACCCGCTGAGAATCTACCGAATCATCATCCAGGCCTTCAACGCTCCAGCCGCCGCCATTCCTGGTAATAACAAAGGGCCCCTCCGATACGCCGTCCGCTTCCGCGGGCGGGAGAGGGACCAAGTGAATGCGCTGTACAAGGGCGGCATCCGGACCGGGCTGGGACCCGAAGAGCTTTAAATTATACCAGGAAGTTTCGGCGCCGTTTATATAAACTGAAAAAAGGTCTTCCCCGGAACGAACTTCATTCTGGCCGTTCTTCCGTAAATAAATTTCCTGGCCCGCCGCATCCCTGCCGCCTATGAGAAGATCCAAAAGGGGTAATCCCGCTCCGCCTCTGACTAAAATACGGGACGCGTCGTTTTCCGCGAGCCCGAGACGGTCATGGGAAGATGCGGCGGAACCGCGTACGGGATAGGCGCCGCGGCTGGTGAGGGTGCGGAGAAGATCCTCCGCCCGGGTGTTTTTCGCGGGGAATTCGTCTTCCCCTATCAGGGCGTACCATTCATTTCCACGGCGGCGGAGTTTAATAGGATTGTCCCAGCCCCCGGCTTTGGCTATTTCTATATCATCCGCCTGATCCTGAATTTTTGGATCGATCCATAAAAAAGCCGCGCTCCGGGCATTAACCCGTTCAGGATCAAAAAAAAGTGTTAATAGATATACTATAGCCAGAAGGCCGACTAAACCTGATAATAATATAAGTTTCTTTTTATACACCATCGGAGGATTCCTTTACTTGCCGCTGTAATGAACGGCGCCGCTGTAATGAACGTAAAATCCCCAGGGCAATCACCACTAGGGGAATAAATATTACATTTAAGTAACGGGCAAAAGCCATAGCCTTAAGCCGCTTTTCAACATCGGTAATTTTATCAAGCCGGCCGGGTTGAGTTTGACGGCTGCGAATACCAATTATGTCATCGTCATTCCCAAGCCAATCCGCGGCTTTAAGGAAGAAATCAAAGTTTCGATCACTCCTGGTATATTGGGTTATGGTCGAAACCAGATCCGAATCGCCGATAACTATAATTCTGGACTCTTTGGTTTCCGCGGGCATATCCGGGAGATCTTCCTCCGAACCTTCCCTGGCCGGTTTTTCCATCCCCGCAAACCAGCTCGGAAATTTTCCGTAAAGAGCGGCTCCCAACAGTTTTTCTCCCTTGGTTTCATTTATCTCCGCCTGAAACTGGTAGCTCATCTCAGGATTAGCGGCAAAATCTTTTGTCATTGACCACGCTTCGGCGGTGGTATAGAACAGGGGTATTGCGGTTACGCCCTCCGGAGGGTTAAGCTCCAGGGGACTTGCCCAGAACATATCAATACCGTCAAACGCCGCGGTCAGCGGATGATCGGGATTTCTGTTCTGCGCCTGTATGCCTATCCACATGGGATAACGCACCGTCCGGTAAATCCGAAAACCGCTGGGGTCCACCGACTGATAGGAAAGCCCCAGGGCTGTAACATCCATCGCCAATTCCGGTTTTACCGTAGCCCCGTAAAAGGACACCATGCTCTGAAGCCCCTGGTCTACCATAAGGCGTCCCTGGAGTGCGTTGCTTTCATCAATGAAAACCCCTTCCAGCGCGAAGAGAACCTTACCGCCCCCCTGAATATAACGATCAATACGATAGAGAGCCCAATCATCCAGACCTTCAACGCCGCCTAACACAAAAAGTGACGGCAGGCTGTCCGGAATCTCCTCTCCGGGATTTATAGTCCTAACACGGAAACCGGACTGGGCAAAGACCTGGTTAAGAACGGCATAATCACGGGACCAGTCCTTTCCCGGATCTCCCACTAAAAAAGCCGCTTCCCGCTGGGTACCGCGTACCAACGTCCTGATACGGGACGTTACATCGTATTCCAGGGTACTCAGAACAAAAGCAAAGGGAATCACATCGATCTGGTCCAAATATTCAATAACGATGCCGGAATAAACCTGCGCAATATTCGCCTGATCCTGTTCTACAATCTCGATCTGCTGGGGAATGAGTCCCAGGGATTCCACTTCCCGGCTTAACCCCGCCTTTAGGGGATCCCGAACCGTAAGCTGAATCCTGCCCCGGGAATAAGCCGCAAATTCCCGGAGAAGATCCTCAAGCTGCCCGGGTACGGGATGCACGGCAGATAGTTTTTCTGAAATATAATACGTAATCCGAACCTGATCGGGTATTTCGGTATAAAGATTCCTGGATACCGGAGAAATAGTGTAGGCCTTATTTTCCGTTAAATCAAGACGAAACCACAAACGCTGGCTTATCAGAACAACCAGAATCATTGCGGCAATGGACAGGATGGTAATAATAGTAACTTGCCGTCTTGTCATCGCCTACCTCCATTTCCGGTACAGAATTACACGGGTATTGAGGAAGAGAAACAATACGGTGGCAAAGATGAAAAACACCAAATCCCGTGAATCAATGAGGCCCTTAGAAAAACTTTCAAAATGAAAGCCCAGGGAAATAAAGTTTATCCCCGCCGCAAGCCATACGGGTAAATCAAAACTGAAAGTAATCTGCTGTATTAGCATCACTGCCATGAGAACCACGGCGCCGCCCAGAAATGCTCCGGCCTGGTTTTTTGACAGGGCGGAAAGAAAAAGACCCAGGGCTGTGGCGGCGGACCCCAAGAGGAATGATCCGATATATTCGGCAACAATGACCCCGCCGTCAAAACGGCCCAGGGGAAGGAGGCTCAGCGGAAGGGGTATGGTCAGCAGAATGATAAAGGCCAGTATTCCCAGGGAGGAAAGGTATTTCCCAAAGACCAGTTCCCATTCAGAAAACGGCATGGTCAGGAGCAGTTCCACACTCCCCAGCTTCCGTTCTTCCGCCCAGCTTTTCATGGTAATCACCGGAACAATCAGGATAAAAACCAGGGGAAAGGCAGCAAAATAAGCCCTCAGGGATGCCAGGTCCTGGGTAAAGTAACGCTGAATGTAGAACAACCAAATTGAGGAAAAAAGCAGAAAAAACACCGCTATTCCGTAAAATGCCGGGGAGTTGCTATGGGAAAAAAGCTCCTTCCTGGCCAGGGCAAGAACTTTATGTGAAATCAGTTTCACGATTTGGCCTCCTCATTAGTAAGCTTCACAAATATATCCTCCAGGCTAAGCCGTTTCCGGTTCATCCTGAGTATCTTATATCCCTGGGATACCGCCCAGTCAAATATCCGCTCCCCTTCGGAGGGCCCCTCCCCGCTTTCGCCGCCGGCATTGGGCAGAAAGAAGTTCAGGTTGATTATCGCGTCCCCCTGGGTTTCCAAACTACCCGGTTTAGCGTTTGTATCAAGCCGGGCAAGCCGTTCAGCAATACTGTGGATATCGGCGCCCTTCAGGGTCAGCTCCCAGCTGTCGCCGCCCTTCATGGTACCGGCGATTTCCTCGGGGCTTCCCTGGGCGGCAATGCGGCCTTCGTTGATTATCATCACCTGGGAGCAGACCGCCTCAACCTCCTGGAGTATATGGGTAGAGAGGATTACTGTTTTTCGCTTCCCCAGCTCTTTAATAAGACTGCGGATTTCGATAATCTGATTGGGATCCAGGCCGGACGTGGGTTCGTCCAGGATGAGGATGGGGGGATCGTGGATGATAGCCTGGGCAAGACCGACCCGCTGTTTGTACCCCTTGGAAAGATTTTCGATCCGCCTGGACCGCACGCTCTGGAGGCCGCAGGCGTCAAGCGCTTCCTGCAGCCGCTTCTGTCGATCCCCCCGGGGGATGAGCCGGGCTTCGGCGACAAATTCCAGATACTCCGCCGGGCTTAGATCGCCGTAGAGGGGCACGTTTTCCGGAAGATAGCCGATGCGTGTTTTTACTTCCACAGGGAATTCCTCCACGGAAATCCCATCCACCAGGGCTTTTCCCCCGGACGGGAAGTGGTAACCCGTGAGGATCTTCATGATAGTCGTCTTCCCCGCGCCGTTGGGGCCGAGAAAACCCAGAACCTGGTCTTTACCCACCGCAAAGGAAACATCCTTTACCGCTTCGACCGGGCCGTACCGTTTCGAGAGTCCATGCACTTCAATCATGTGGGAGTCCCCTTAATCAACATACTCAATAGGATACACCATCCTGTCCCGGGACAGTACCGTTCCGGGAAAAATATTCTGAGCCTCCGTAAGAAGCTGCTTAAGATCGTATTCCGTATACCGGGGGCTGTAATGTATCAGCGCCAGCTTTTTGACATCCGCCGCCGCCGCAATCCGCGCCGCCTGTTCAGCGGTCATGTGCTTTTTCTCCCAGGCGCTCTCTTCCAAAGCCCTTTCAAACATCCCTTCACAGACAAAAAAGTCGGAACCCCGCACCTCGCCGGCAATTTCAGGAAACGCCAGGGAATCGGTTACGAAAGAGAATTTCCTCCCGGACCGGCTTTCCCCTAAAACCTGATCGGGGCGCACCCCGCCGCCCGCCGGAGTCGCAACCGTTTCGCCGGACTGAAGCTTGGACCATAAGGGGCCCCGGGGCACCCCCAGAGCGTCGGCCTTTTCAGGGTGGAATACCCCCGGCCGCCTATCCTCCTCTAAGGTATAGCCCAGGCAGGGTCTGGTATGCCGCAAATTAAAGGCCCGCACATGAAACCCGTCGCCCCGGTAGACAATACCCGGTTCGGCCACTTCCTTCACCACAATCTCATAATTGATATACATATCCAGCACCCTGCGGCTGGTTTCGATATATTCCCTAATCCGCGGGGGCCCGATGATGTACAGGGGATCGTCCCTATCCACCTGGGACGACAGCATGAGCAGCCCCGGTATGCCCGTGACGTGGTCCGCGTGGGTATGGCTGACAAATATGACGGTTATTTTCTTCCACCGGAGATTGAGCTTCCGCAGGGAAACCTGGGTGCCCTCCCCCCCGTCAAACAGGAACAACTCCCCTTCCCGCCTGAGCAGTACCGATGTAAGATGCCGGTTCGGCAAAGGCATCATGCCGCCGCAGCCGAGGATAAATGCTTCAAGGTTCATCCGGATTAATATACCAAAAAACAAGTAAAAGTTCAACGCGCTTCATCCCCGACAGCCCGTTGGGCCCCGTACCCTACATAGGAAACCCTCAATACGGATCAATATCTGATTGCGGAGGGGCTTTCCCGCAGGCTGAAGTTTTGGGAAAGCCTCCGGATACGCGGGGATCAGGAACAGCGGGCTCGCGGGCGCGCAAAAGGAGGCCGCTTACGCGCCCAATCAGAAAGCGCAGGGAACCGGGTTTCCAATCGTACCCTTTAGCGCGCTTTCCGCGCCTTCGCGGTTCCTAATTCCCGCGCGGCGGTAAGCAGCCCCTGGTTTGCGGGTCAAATTTACCCCAAAAGGGTATACTTTTAACGTAAAAGGGGGTATCGTTAACGTATAAGTACGTACTTATGGGCCATCGGTGCGTACTTATGGGCCATCGGTGCGCACTTATGAGTTATCGGTGCGCACTTATGAGTTATCGGTACGCACTTATAGGCCATCGGTACGCACTTATGAGTTATCGGTGCGCACTTATGGGCCATCGGTACGTACTTTTCGCGTAACGGGGCGTATATCCGGCGCGCGTAACGGGCCGCTGCGGGCGCGGGATAAAACTAACGGTAAGGAGAACGGTATGGCGCACAGGAAAGACTATGTTCCGGTCCGGGACGTGGATTTTGACAACTGGTTCGGGCACCTCCTCGGGTACGTAAACGCCAAGTGCGGCCCCCCGGACGCGCCGGAGTGGACCCACATTCCGGCGGAAGCCCTCGCGGAGCTCAACGGCGCGTACGCCGCCTGGCACGCCGCCTACGAAAGCACCCTCGGGCCCTGCACCGCGCCGGAGCGGGAGAAGAAACGCCGGGCCCGCCGGGCCTCGGAAAAAACCCTGCGGAACTTCGTCAACGCCTATCTCCGCTATCACCCCGCGGTTACCGGCTACGACAAGGGGCAGATGGGGCTCCATATTCGGGCCACCCCCAGCCCTATCTCCCGGCCCAAGGCCCAGCCTGAGGCGGACGTGATCTATCCCGGGGTACATCTTATCGAACTCAACCACATCCGGGCGGTTGCCTCGGGGGGCGACGATTCCCGCGGCGATTTCGGGGTCCGCATCTTCTGGGGCATCCTGGCCCCTGCCGCGGCCCACGACCGGTTCCGCATGGCCGATCCGCCCGTAACCGGCGAAGACCTCCCCCACTCAACCTTTACCCACCGCAAACGCTACCGCTTCGACTTTTCCGGGGACTCCGGCCGCACGGTCTACTTCTGTCTCCGCTACGAAAACGAGAAGGGCGGCAAAGAGGGGG
>JAITBG010000037.1 GCA_031283725.1 Treponema sp.
CCGGAGGCCCGGCGGCGGAAGCCTTGCGGGGGGCGGAAACCGAGCATTGCCGGAACGCACCTGAAAATACGGAATTTTTTATCAAATTTTTGATGATTCAATGGCGCTCACCGTATTGACATAAATGTTAGTAGATGCTATCTTACTACCAGTAAACGCCGGTACGGCCGGATGGAGGAAATTGAATTGCGGAAAAAGTTAGTCTTTTCTATCTTCATAGGGATATTTTTCTTCACCTCCCTTACATCGGCTTCCGCCGCGGTCGAGGAAGTCGGGTCATGGGAGCAGATCGAAAAAGAGATGCGCCTTCTTTTGAGCGAATCCTACTACCGTTTTGTGGCGGGGAATATTGAGGAGGCCAGGGCCCTGGTAGATAGGGCCTATACCGGATACTACAAGGGCCGGGACTTTGAGCGTACCGTAAAGGCCCTTATTTCCGAGGCCCGGGCGCAGAATATTGACGAATGGTTCGAGTACGTTACGGCCGCATTAAGCGCCGGTAAATCCCAGAAGGAGATGCGGGAGGATATCAATAACCTGACCCACCTTCTCAGCGTAACCGCCCGCCGGCTGGACGGGAAAGAGGAGCCCCAGGCGGTGAGCAGAAATTGGATCAAAATAGCGGATGAGATGGGGGCCGTTTTGGGCGAGGCCTACGATTTGTATGCGGCCGGGGACATAAAGGGCGCCAAGGATCAGGTGGATATCGCCTATTTTCAGTTTTACGAAAAAGCCGGCTTTGAAAAAACAGTGCTTGCCAAGATTTCCGGGGAGCGGGCCAGTACGGTGGAGTATCAGTTCAGTACCGTCAAGAAACTTATCAACCGGGGGGAGCCGCAGCCGGTTGTCAAGGACGGCCTTGATACCCTGACAACGTATTTGAAGGAAGACGCCGATCAACTGGACAGCAAAGTGGAAAATGCCCTGGGGGTGTTTGTGGGTTCTCTTTTGATCATCGTTAGGGAAGGGTTTGAGGCTATCATCATCGTGGGGGCTATCATCGCCTACCTCTTAAAAAGCGGCAACAAGAAGAGTACCGTTCCGGTGTACTGGGGTTCCCTTATCGCGCTGGTTCTCAGCGTGGTAATGGCGTGGATACTCAACGCCCTGACCAGTACCGCCAGCGGCCGGAACCAGGAAATAATCGAGGGCGCCACCATGCTTCTGGCGGTGGGGGTGCTGTTCTATGTCAGCAACTGGATGGTCTCCAAAGCCGAGGCCGAGGCATGGACCGGCTATATTGAGGGGAAGGTCAAGACCTCTATTACCAAGGGCAGTATGTTCTCCCTGGCTTTTGCGGCGTTCCTGGCGGTATTTCGGGAAGGGGCGGAGACCATTCTTTTTTACCAGGCGCTGCTGGCGGGGAATCAGACCTATATCAATATGATTTGGGTGGGCTTGGGCGTGGGCATCGTGTTACTGGTGATCATCTATATCCTGATCCGTTTCCTCAGCGTCAAATTACCCTTAAAGCCCTTTTTCCTGGGAACCAGTATCCTGCTTTTTGTCATGTCCGTTGCCTTTACCGGTTCGGGGATCAAGGAATTACAGGAAGGCAACATGATCCCCGTTACCATGCTGCCCTTCAATTTTATCACCGTTGACATTCTGGGAATCTACCCCACCCTGGAAACGCTGATACCTCAGATACTATTGCTGGGGATAACCATAGCCACCTTTGTTATCCAGCTGCGGAAAAATAAGGCTATGAAAATGGCATAGGGATTAACTACGTTCGGTTACTAAACCGGGTCTTGAGACCTGGTAAAAATTATAGGAGGAAAGTACATTATGAAAAAATTAATGGTACTTCTTTTGATTGCGGCGTGCGCCGGTCTTTCTTTTGCCGGCGGGCAGCAGGGAGGAACCCGGCCTGAGAGTACGGTAAATCCCGGTGAAGCCGCGGGTTTTGAGGAATTCCCTCTGGGGGATGACTTTGAATTGGGCCCGCTCAATGTGGCGGGGGTCTATTTCCAGCCTGTGGACATGCTTCCCGCTTCTGCGGGGCTTCCCGCGTCCCAGTCGGACATGCACATAGAAGCGGATATTTCCGCCGCAGAGAACGATCTGGGGTACGGCGTAGGGGATTTTGTACCGAACTTAACCGTTCTGTACGAGGTTACCAAGCTGTCCACCGGGGAAAAGGTGGAAGGCACCTTCATGCCGATGAACGCCAGCGACGGCCCCCACTACGGCGCCAATATCAAGCTGCCCGGTACCGGCGGCGCAGGGGAGTATAAGGTGCGGTTCACTATCCAGAACCCAGAAGCCCAGGGCTTTGTGCTTCACACCGACGCCGCCACCGGCGTCCCCGGCAGGTTCTGGGGAGCGCCTCTCGTAGCGGAGTGGACCCTGACCTACGCCGGCCCTGCGTGGTAGTTTGTTATTAACCACAGCCACACGCCGGGCTAAAGCGTCCGGTGTGTGGTTAGCGGTTAAATTTTATATTTATATAGAGATAAGATGCTTAGATATTTCGTACAGGTTATACAGAATGTACTTACAACGGGGATTCTCACGGCTTTGCTGTTTGCCCTCTGTAGGGATGGGAAGGGGAAAGTGTGGATGCTCCGGGGTTGTATTGCCGGGGCCGCGGCCGCGCTGATCCTTTCGGTATTACGCCGGACTACCACGCTTATCAACCGGGGTTTTTTTAATACCTGGATTTTGTCCTTCGCCATTCTCTTTGGAATCCTCTATATATTACTGCAATGGGGATTGTTGAAGCCGAAGTTTCCCAAAAAATATGTTTCTTTGGAAGGGGCGTTTCCTGGTTATATAAACGCGCTCCTTTTGGCGGCCCTGTTTTTTTACGCCCTCCCTACCATCTTTTTATATCCGGCGGAATTTGTATTGACCGGGCAAAGTGTCATAAGCACGGATTTTCTTTTTAAGCTTATCGGATATACGGCGGGATTGGCGGTGGTTATCATTATCAGCGCCGCCCTCTACCAATCGGGCAGGATTTTGCCTGCGCCTCTGTTAAGGGTTTTCCTTACCATCGCTCTGTTTGTTAATATGTGCAATCAAGCTGCCGCCATTGTACAGTTCCTTTTGGCCCGGCGTATTATCCCCGTGATCCGCTGGCTTTTCAGGATCATCATTGTGGCGGATAATTATAACTTTGTTTTTCTTTATGCCCTTATGGGGCTTGCCTTATTACCGGTGATCACCCTGTTCATACGCAGCCTGCGAACCGGCGGCTCTTGGAAAAACCCCGCGGAACACCGGAAGATCAGGGCCGGCCGGCGGATAAACAGGCGCTGGTGTTTCACCGCGGCGGCGGGACTCGGCCTTTCGCTCTTTTCTCTCACCTTTGTGAAGGCTTACCTTGAACGGGGGGTAGAGCTTTCCCCGGCGGAACCCATGACCATCGCGGGAAAGGAGATCCTCATTCCCATTGAGCAGGTACAGGACGGCCACCTTCATCGTTTTAACTATTCCGCCGCGGATAATATCGAGATGCGGTTTATCGTGATAAAAAAGAACGCCGTAGCCTACGGGGTGGGCCTTGACGCCTGCGATATATGCGGACCCACCGGTTACTATGAACGGAAGGATGAAGTTATTTGCCGGCTTTGCGACGTGGTGATGAATATTTCTACCATAGGGTTTAAAGGGGGCTGTAACCCGGTGCCCCTGGCCTACGCCCTGGCCGGAGGAAACATGGTGATAAACACCGAAAATCTGGAAAAAGAACGGAACAGGTTTAAGTAAATAGGCATTCAGCGGAAGTTGTTTCTGTGGTTAGTGGTTACTATCGGAGGATGTATGTTTTTCAGAATGATAAAAGGCGCTCTCTTTCGACAGAGGGGAAAGATGTTGATGGTTGCCTTCACTATTGCGCTGGGTTCCTCCCTGGCGACCGCCATGCTGAACGTGATGCTTGACGTGGGGGACAAGGTAAACCAGGAATTAAAAACCTACGGCGCGAACATTAACGTACTGCCCAGGGGCGCGTCCCTTCTGGATGATCTTTACGGCGTGAGCGAAGGGTCCGGAGTTTCCGACAAGTACCTTAACGAAGCGGAATTGGGAAATATAAAAACTATTTTTTGGGCTTTTAACATCGTTGACTTTACCCCCTATCTCAACGCCCGTGTGCGGCTGCTTTCCCCTGGCGGAGGACCGGACGCGGAAGTAAAACTGGTAGGGACCTGGTTCGACCGGCATTTGGAACTGCCCACCGGCGAAGAACTTGATACGGGTATGCGGAATATGAAAAGCTGGTGGGATCTGCGCGGCCGCTGGCTGAACGGTACGGACAGGGACGCCGCCATGGTAGGGGAAGCCGTCGCGGCCCGCCGCCGTATTAATGCTGGGGACACCATTACGGTACAGGCGGGAAACCGGGTGAAGAATTTTACCGTGGAGGCGATCTTTAGCGCCGGCGGCGCCGAAGACGAGGAGATTTACGTGCCCTTGGAGGCGGCCCAGGAGCTGACCGGCAGGCCGGGTCTCGTGAGCCGGGTCGAGGTAAGCGCCCTTACCACGCCGGACAACGAACTCTCCCGCCGGGCCGCCCAGGACCCCAAGAGCCTTTCAATCAAAGACCAGGAGACATGGTACTGCACGGCCTACGTGAGCGCTATCTGCTACCAGATAGACGAGGTTATTACCGATGCGGTTTCCAAACCTATACGCCAGGTCGCCGAATCCGAGGGGGTGGTGCTGGAAAAAACCCAGCTCCTTATGCTGCTCATCACCATCCTGAGCCTTGCCGGTTCCTCCCTGGGAATCTCCAACCTGGTTACCGCCAGCGTGATGGAGCGGGCCAATGAAATCGGCCTTCTTAAAGCGGTTGGCGCCCGCGACGGGGCCGTCTCCTGCCTGGTGCTTACGGAAGTTGTTATCACCGGAATCATCGGCGGCGCGGCCGGCTACTTTGCCGGGCTGGGTTTCGCCCAGATCATCGGGCAGTCGGTGTTTAATTCCTCGATAGACATTAAACCCATGGTTATTCCCCTGGTAGCAGTCCTAGTGTTTCTGGTAACCATGGCGGGAAGCATCCCCTCCATCCGGCTGCTCCTCTCGCTCCGCCCCGCGGAAGTCCTTCACGGCAGGTAGGCGGCGGCTCTGCCACCGAATGGATAATGAAACGTGAATAATAGGGATAAGAAACGATGAATAAACAGCGGTTCTACATCAAAATGGTGGTTAGTTCATTGCTCCGCCGCCGTTCGCGGATGATCGTGGCGCTCCTTGCGGTGGCTGTGGGGGCGTCAATACTCTCGGGACTTATCACTATTTATTACGATATTCCCAAACAGATGGGCCTGGAATTCCGTTCCTACGGAGCCAACATGGTGTTTGTCCCCGCGGGCAGCGAGGCCACGATCAGCAGCGGCCAGGCTTTAGAGGCGCTGTCGTACCTGCCGGAAGAAAGCGTCATCGGTACGGCGCCTTACCGGTACCAAATGGTGAAGATAAACGAACAGCCTTTTATGGCTGCGGGAACCGATTTGCCCGGCGCGCGGAAGACAAGCCCCTACTGGCTGGTGTCGGGCCGCTGGCCGGAAAATGCCGGGGAAGCCCTCATCGGTCAGGAAGTGGCCGCCGCTATCCGCCTTGTTCCGGGAAGCCCCTTTAGCGTTACCGGAACCAATGCCCTGGGAGAAAATTTCAGCCGGGAGTTTACCGTAACCGGGGTCCTCCAGACGGGAGGAACCGAGGAGGCGTTTATCTTCATGTCCCTTTCTGACTTTGAGGCAATGATGCAGGAGGAGGGTAGGATCGATGTGGTGGAATGCAGTGTCTCCGTCTCCCAGGACGCGCTGGAAGCGTTGACGGTCCGGATCGCGGACATGGTTCCCGGCGTAAGCCCCCGGCTGGTCAAGCGGGTAACCGACTCGGAAGGTTCGGTACTGACAAAACTCCAGGCCTTGATTTACCTGGTAACAGTGGTAGTACTTCTGCTTATCATGATCTGCGTGGCCACCACCATGATGGCGGTGATCGCCGAGCGCCGCCGGGAAATAGGGTTGAGAAAAGCACTGGGAGCGTCCAAACAGAGTCTTGTGATCGAGTTTCTCGGCGAGGGGATTTTCCTCGGAGGCTTTGGGGGCATCCTGGGGGCGATCTTCGGTTTTATGTTTGCCCAGATGGTCGGCCTTAACGTGTTTAACCGTTCCATTACCTTCCAGCCCCTTCTGGTACCGGTCACCCTGGCGGCGTCGATTCTGATTACCGGCCTGGCCTGCATCATCCCGGTACGAAGCGCCACCGACGTTGACCCGGCTATCGTGTTACGCGGGGAATGAAAAATAGAGTTGTAGTGTAGGAGATGTTCATGGATTTACTGGAAATGAAGGATATTAGTAAAGCGTATGGGAGCCTCAATGCGCTGCAGCATATCGATCTATCGGTGCCGCAGGGGGAGTGGCTCGCCATTATGGGCCCCTCAGGATCGGGAAAGACCACCATGATGAATATTATAGGCTGCATGGATAAGCCTTCTTCGGGATCGGTTTTTCTGGACGGCGTAAACATCTCACGGGAAAGCGCAGGGAATCTAACTACCATACGGCGGGACAAGATCGGCCTGATTTTTCAGCAGTTCCACCTGGTGAATTACCTTACCGCCCTGGAGAATGTAATGGTGGCCCAGTACTACCACAGTATGCCCGATGAAAAGGAGGCGCTGGCCGCGCTGGAACGGGTGGGGCTTGCCTCGAGGGCGAAGCATCTGCCCAGCCAGCTTTCCGGCGGAGAGCAGCAGCGGGTATGTATAGCCCGGGCGTTGATCAACTACCCCATGCTTATCCTGGCGGATGAACCCACGGGCAATCTGGACGAGGCCAATGAACAGATCGTCATCGATATCTTCAAACAGCTTCACGCCGAAGGCAGCACGATTATTGTTGTTACCCACGACCCGGAGGTCGCCGAAGACGCGGAACGGACAGTGGTGCTGGAACACGGACGCATTGTGAGGATAAAGGATAAAAAGGGAATTTGAGCAAATTGGAGAGAATATGGGTAGAAAAATTATTGGCGTTGTGTTTTTAATTGTTCTGTTTGCGGGCTGTGGAAATACCGTGTTACGGGATGGGGTCTACACGGGGAAGAGCGGCGAGGACGATACAGGGGCTTGGGGAGAAGTAACCATCACCATCACGGACGCGAAAGTCCAGAACTGTGAATTTGTGACATGGGAGAAGGACGGAACAGTCAAAGATGAAAACTACGGGAAAATAAACGACGAGATTTCAAACCAGGCATATTACGACATGGCCCAGCTTGCGGTGAGGGCGATGAAAAAATACGTCACCGATTATCTGCGTAAAGGCAGCCTGAAAGATGTTGAGGCAGTGAGCGGCGCTACCATCTCCTACAACCAGTTCCTTGAGGCGGCGGAACAGGCCCTGGAAAACGCTAAGTAGGCGTGGTACTTGTAAATCTTCATTTAGATTAGACCCATAACTAAGTAAAATTGTTGGTATTGAGGAACAATCTGCAGCTCGAAAGTGGCATATAACAGGAATTCAAAGTATCATCCATCGGGTTCATCCCCCCAGACGAAAAGGATAAAGGCGGACCAGTTTTTATGGAGAAAACGACTGAAGATGTATCTCAGCGCACTAAAGAAATTGTCCTGGCGTCCAGACCGGTTCCGGGCTGCCCGGTACCGCTCATCCCACAAATACAAAACCGTGTGAAACAGAAACGCCGGCAGGTTCAGCAAGCAAAAGTTCTCGCTCGCATGGTCCTCCCCACGCCCAAAGTTATGCTCAAGGTTGTATCCATGGT
>JAITBG010000047.1 GCA_031283725.1 Treponema sp.
CCCCGGCGGGGGGAAAATCCGCCCGGGTGTGAGCAAAATCCGCCCGGGTGTGGGGGAAAAATTTCCGGGTGTGAGGAAAAAATTTCCGGGTGTAAGGAAAAAATTTCCGGGTGTGAGGAAAAAATTCCCGGGTGTGAGGGAAAAATTCCCGGGTGTAGGGGAAAAATTTCCGGGCGCGGGGGAAAAATTTCCGGGTGTGAGGAAAAAATTTCCGGGTGCGGGGGAAAAATTCCCGGGCGCGAGGAAGAAATTCCCGGGCGCGAATAATTCATTCCCCGGCGGGAATGGGCAATTCCCGCGCCGAAATGAGCCGTATTCGCGCCGGAACCGTGGTTTTCCGGGGCCGCCGCCCTATGAAGCCTTTCAAAAAAGCCTCGGATACTGCGGGCTTGCGTATAAACCGAGCCACGGAGATGCGGAAGGCGCGCAGAGGGGGGAATTATGAGGTATATCGGTCCCCGCGGGGGTCCTTTTTCGCCTTCGTGCGCCTTGGCGGTTCGTTTTTCTTCCGTAAAAGCGGACCGCAGCTGCCCTGAGGGGTTTTTGCCGCCCGCGGGAACCGGGGCGTTACGGCGGATACCGCGCGGGGATGCCTTATGCTTCCCCATACGCGGAATCCGTGGGGGGGGGGGGGGGGGGTAAAACCGCAGGCGGATACCGGGGCGCGGGCCGTGGTTCCGTATGTTTTCATACCAAGCTCCTTGGGTTTCCGCCCCCGGAGGGGCTTTTTAGGGGAAATGCTGCATAAACTCCGGTGTAGGGGCCAGTATACACCGGCCCTTGGCGGACGCGCAATACCCCGCGTTGCGCCGCGAAAAATCACACCCCGCGGGCTTTTGCCGTGCAGTTTTTGCCGGTCTTGGAAAGAGGGGAGAAAAACCCTATGATACATCTGAGGAGGCGGGAATTGATGAAAGAACTGTGCGGATCTGTTTTGGCGGCAAACCACGCCAACCTGGCGAGGGATGTAAAAAAGGCGGAAAACGAGGGGATATCCCGTTTCCATATTGATGTTACCGATGGTCATTATACGCCGGAAATTACCTTTGGGGTCCAACTCGTTCGGGATCTCCGGCGGGAAACGGATGCGGTACTGGATGTGCACCTGGCGGTTTTCAACCTTCCGGTAATCCTGGACAGTTTTTTGGATTCCGGGGCGGATAGCATTACCCTTCAGTATGAGGCCTGCGATCTTCCCCAACGGTTGTTAACAACGCTGAAAAAACGGGGCGTCAATGCCTGTTTGAGTTTTATCCCCGCCACGGGGTTTGAACGTATCGAATATTTTATCGATGAAGCGGACACGGTAAATCTGCTCGGGGTGGATCCCGGAATTGGGGGGCAGCAATTTATTTCCAAGATTCTGAACAAGGTAGAAAAAACAGCCGCATGGCGGGATAATCACGGGCTAAAAACCAGGATTGCCGTTGACGGCGGCCTTAACCGGGATAATTGCCGCAGGGCGGCCGAAGCGGGCGCGGATATTCTTATTTTTGGCAGCGGAATTTTCCGGGGCAATATCAGCGAAAATATAAACGCCCTGAGAATGAACCTGGAAGGCTGCTGAAACTTATGATGCGCATGCGCGTTTGGTGGCGAAATTGTGAGCTGCCTGCCGTGCCTTGGCGTCCGCTTCAAGAATAGCCGGAAGATCCAGACTCGGACAGGGCCACGCCATATTTAAAACATTTTCAACAATATGGGGTATATCAGGAAACGCGGCGTTCTTTGTTAAAAAGGCGGACACCGCCACTTCATTAGCGGCATTGTACACCGCGGGGATTATCCCGCCGCTCCGGACCGCTTCATAGGCCAATGGGAGCATGGGGAACTTTTTACCATCGGGTTTTTCAAATTCCAGGGTGAGGGCGTCAAATTCAAGCCGTCCAAAGGTACTGGGAACACATTTGGGGAAAGTCAACGCTTCGTGAATGGGAAGCCGGATATCGGGTTTGGATAATTGGGCATATACTGCGCCGTCGGTGAGGCGTATCATTGAATGGATAATGCTCTGGGGGTGCACCACTACCCGGATTTGATCCACCGGTATATTAAACAGCCCCACCGCTTCAATTACCTCAAGGCCCTTATTCGCCAGGGTTGCCGAATCAACCGTTATTTTGGGGCCCATCTTCCAGGTGGGATGAACAAGGGCTTCTTCGGGCGTAACGGTGATCAGCGCTTCGGCGGGATATTTTCTGAATGGGCCGCCGGAAGCGGTTAGGAGAATTTCTTCAAGGCGGTCTATTCCGTGGGCATTAATCAGGTTGAAGATAGCGGAATGTTCCGAATCTATGGGGATTACCCTTCCTCCGCCTTTAGCCGCCGCAGCGAAAACTAACGGCGCCGCCATAACAATGGTTTCCTTATTTGCCAGCGCCAGATCCGCGCCGGATTCCAGGCTTACGAGGGAAGGGACAAGTCCGGTCGCCCCGGTAATACCGTTCACCACGATGTCTGCCCCGGAGTCCCGAATGGATTTTAGCAGTTCCTGGCGGCCGTAGCGCGGGGCCTGTTCGATGCCCTGGTTTTGTCCGGACAGTACTAATACGGCTTTGGGAAATTCCCTGCCAAGCGCAAGAAGCCCGTCAATATTGGTATGGCTGGAAAAAAGGATAGGCTCAAAACTATCCCTTTCCGCGCGTATTACTTCTAAAGCGCTTTTACCAATAGATCCAGTGACACCAAGAATCGCCACTTTTTTTCTCATCTTGTTTCCTTAAAATAAAAACTGTCAAAAGAGAATCCAATAAAGGATATAGAAAACCGGCGCGGCCAGGGCTATGGAATCAATAGTATCCAGAATACCCCCCCGTCCGGGAATGATGGCCCCCGAATCTTTAATATTAGAACTCCGCTTCATCGCCGATTCCCCCAGATCGCCCAGGGTTCCCGCCAGGGCGGAGATGAAGCCCAGGATGATCCCCGGCAGGGGCGCCGGAAGCAGCCGGGGAGGAAACGTTTCAGGGGCAAAATGTACCGCCCCAATGCCAATCAGGGTTGAGGCGGTAAAACCCCCAATAAATCCGGTGATGCTTTTATTAGGGCTCGCCTTAATTATCCCCCGGTTGCCCTTGCCGAAGAGCACACCCACCGCCCAGGCAACGGAATCGTTGGCAGTTATCATAAGAAGAAACATGAGGATTATCATATCGGACCGGGGAAACAGGCTCATCCGGATAATCCAGGCCATGAAGATCCCCGGGTAGATCATCACCGCAAACCCTGAGGAAACCCGGCGTATGACCTCCTCAAAATGATTCGTGGAGAAAATCCTGGAGACCAGAAGCCAGGCGGCTCCCAGGACAAACGCTGCGGAGACTGATTGACCGCTAAAGCCGAAACTGACCGTCAGGGTCACGGCTATGGGAACCAGGCTGCCCAGAATAGCGGCTTCACAGCGGGGTAGGGCGGGCTCTTTTTTCCTGAGCATATCCGCAAATTCTATCGCCCCCAGGGCGCTGAGAAGGATAACCACCACATTGACGGCGATATGGTTTTTCTGCGGCAGGTATAATACCAGACAAACCGTGAGGGGCAGGCCAATAATAAACAGCAAAAGCCGCTGAACAAGTTTCTTCATGGTTTAATAATACCGCCGAAGCGCCGTTCCCTCTTTTGAAAATCCAATACGGCCAGCCGAAGATCTTCTTCGGTCCAGTCGGGCCACAGTATATCAGATATGTAGTATTCCGAGTAGGCTGCTTCCCAAAGGAGAAAGTTACTGGTCCGGAATTCCCCGGCGGTACGGATAATAAGGTCCGGGTCCGGTATATCGGGGTTGTCCAGGTATTGACTGATACCACCCTCGGTGATCGCGGGCGCTTCGGCGCCCGAAAGTTCCGGCTCCCGCCTGTCCTGAATAAACCGCCCCACCGCCCGGCGTATCTCGTCCCTGCCGCCATAGTTCAGGGCGAGGATCACCTGAAGCCCTGGAAAAGCCTTCGTATTTTCCAGGGCTTTTTGTATTTCCCCTCCAATATCCTCGGGCAGCCCGGCGAAATCGCCGGTATAGCGGATACGGATGCCGTTTTGCCGGTAAAAATCCATTTCTTCAATCAGGTAGCGTTTCACCAAACCCATGATGAATCCCACCTCTTCGGCAGCCCGTTTCCAGTTTTCCGTAGAAAAGACATAGAGGGTAAGGTAGGCGATGCCCATATCGCTGGCGGCTTTGACAATCCGTTTGGCAGTTTTAAGCCCCTCAAGGTGCCCCTGGGTGCGATTCTGGTTCCGTTTCCGCGCCCAGCGGCCATTTCCGTCCATAATGATACCAATATGAGCTGGAATTCCGGGATTATCTATCGCTGATTGAAGGGGCATTATACTTCCATTATTTCTTTTTCTTTTTCTTCGAGTACCTGGTTGATCTTAGTGATGTAACTATCAGTTACCTTTTGCAATTCATCGATATGCTTGCCTTCCTCATCCTCGGTGATGCCTCCATCCTTGAGCAGCTTCTTGATCTCCTCGTTCCCGTCCCGGCGTATATTCCGCACCGCCACCCGGCTCTGTTCAGCCTGGGCTTTAGCCAGTTTTGCCAGTTCCTTCCTCCGCTCTTCCGTAAGGGGAGGTATGGAGATACGGATTACCTTACCGTCGTTGGAGGGGTTTAGGGAAAGTTCCGAGGTACGGATAGCCTTTTCAATTTCCCCGATCAGGGCCTTATCCCAAGGCTGGATCACAATGAGCCGCGCCTCGGGGATGGAAATATTCGCCACCTGATTCAGAGGGGATTTTTCCCCATAGGCGTCAACTCTAATCTTATCGAATAGGGCTGCCGAAGCCCGGCCGGTCCTGAGGGACCCAAAACCGTCTTTGAGGTTTGAAACTGTTTTTTTCATCCGCTCTTCGGATGAAAAGATGACGCTGTGCATGCTATTGACCTACTTTAAAGTACACGTAATCATTTACCGTGATTGTTACCCCAAGCTGTTTGCTTTTTTCCGCCAGGGCCTGGGCCACGGTCTGTTTTTCATCCTTCACAAAACCTTGATCTAAAAGACAGATATCCGCCAGATATTTGCTTACCTTTCCTTTAAGGATATTGTCCAATACATTGGCGGGTTTCCCCTGGAGCTTTTCATCCTGCTCAAGCTGTTTGCGGAAAACATCCTCCTGTTCCTTGAGGAACCCAGGATCAACCTTGGATTTATCCAGAGCCATAGGGTTAAATGCGGCGATATGGAGGGCCAGGTCAAAGGCAAAAGCTTTCGCTTCCTCCTTCTGCATGGCTTCGGCCTTATCCGCACCCAGCTTTACCACCACGCCGATGTTGCCGTCCCCGTGGATATAGGAACTCAGACGTTCGTTGGCGCCAGCCTGTATTACCTTGATCCGCTTAAGGCTCATGTTTTCCCGAATCTTGGTAGCCAGGTCCGTAACCAGGCCGGTCAGTTCCTCGTTGGGCTCCGTATAGCCCTTCGCTAAAATTGTATCGGCGATGACGCCTCCCAGGGTGATGAATTCGGGGTTCCGCGCTACAAAGTCGGTTTCCGAGGCCAGCTCTACCAGGGCCGCGGTGTTATTTGCGGCCTTAATAAATATCTTGCCCTCATTAGTCGCCCGGTCCGCGCGTTTCTCCACCGCCGCAAGCCCCTTTTCTTTTAACAGTTTCTCCGCTTTGACAAAATCACCTTCGGTACTTACCAGGGCGTTCTTACATTCCATCATTCCCGCCCCGGTTTTCTCCCGGAGTTTTTTAACATCTGATGCGCTGATTTCCATTTATAGACTCCTCTTCATTTATAGTGGACTTGTGAGACAACCCGGCTGGTTATCTCACAAGTCTTGGCAACATGCTCCGCATTTTGCGGATTCAGCGGAAGTTGTTCGGAAACCTGAGGTTTCTGAACAATTCTAGTGATTCGGTTCCCAGGTTTTTATTCTTCGCCAAACACTTTGTCCACATCCACGGGAAGCTCGTCTTCCTCCGTAACTTCCGGTTCCGCAGCCACCGGCGCCGCGGCAGGCTCTTCCCCGGTATAGGTTTCGATATCGACTTCCTGGTCCTCTTCCTTGATGGAAGCATCGGTCAGAACCTCTTCTATATCTTCGTCCTCATCCCCCAGAGTTTCGATGATCTTAAGCCCCGCCTCATTGTCGGCTTCCACCACCGCGTTGGCTACAATCTGAGTAAAGAGGGTGATTGCCCGGATGGCATCGTCGTTTCCCGGAATGGGAAAGTCGATACCCTCGGGGTTACAATTGGTATCCACCACCGCCACGATAGGAATGCCCATCCGTTGGGCCTCCGCCACAGCAATAGCCTCTTTCCGGGTATCAATAATAAAGAGTATCCCCGGGGGATCCTTCATTTCCTTGATGCCCCCAAGGTTTTTCTGGAGCTTGGTCCGTTCCTTGCCCAGGGAGGCGATTTCTTTCTTGGTAAGATTTTCGAAGGTTCCGTCTACTTCCATCTTTTCGAGCTTTTTTAGACGAAGCAGAGACTTTTTAATGGTAACAAAGTTGGTAAGCATGCCGCCGAGCCAGCGGTTATTCACAAAAAACATACCGCATCGTTCAGCTTCTTTCTGGATTGCCTGTTGGGCTTGCTTTTTAGTACCCACAAACAGGACTGTTTTCCCGGATATTACGGTTTTCCGAACCACATCGTAGGCATCCTTGATAGCCTGGATGGTTTTTTGCAGATCGATGATGTGTATCCCGTTCCGTTCCGCGAAAATATACTTCTTCATCCGCGGATCCCAGCGCTTGACCTGGTGACCGAAATGGACCCCGGATTCAAGCAAATTCTTCATGGTGACTACCGCCACAATTTCCTCCACGCGTTCACTTTTCTAGACTGCCCCGGCAACCCGCCGCCGGGACATACCCGTCGGGAAAAGAGGTGTACCAGGGCGCCGAATGCGACGCCTTCCCTATATCTCACCGCCCGCTAAAGGAGCGGCGGAATGTCAGCGCTCAGCCTTGGAACTAAAGTTCCTGACCCAACGTTGCCTTAAATGGTTATGAATCTCCGTAGGAGTAACCATTTTCTCTTAACATGACATAAAATTCATGCATTGGCAAGCCCACGATACCGCTATAGGAACCGATTATTCCAGATACAAAGCAACCCGCCAGTCCTTGGATCTTATAAGCTCCGGCCACCCCTTGCCATTCCCCGGTATCGAGGTACCACTCTAAATCCTCAGGCCGGATGGGAGCAAAAGTCACGGAACTGACCACGGAACGGCAATCGACGATTTTTTCCTTGCCATTGTAGAGGGCCATGGCGGTGATGACCTCATGACTCCGCCCCTGGAGCTTGGTCAGCATACTTTGGGCATCATCCCGGTCCCTGGGTTTGCCGTAAACATCTCCATCCACCGAAATAAGGGTATCCGCCCCAAAAATCCAGTTGGGAAGGCGGCCGGAGAGGAGTTCGACGATTTTATTGACCTTCCGGACCGCCAATTCCTCCGCCAATTCCCGGGGTTTTAGGTTCCCCTGTATACTTTCGTCGATTTGGGCGGGCATGATGCTGAAAGGCAGACTTAGAAGTTTGAAAAATTCCTGTCTCCGCAAGGACCCGGAAGCTAAAATGATAGGTTCCATAGACCCAATGATACACTACTTTTAAGAATATGACTATTCCGCAACATCTGTTCAAGGACAAACATCTGTTCAAGGACTTGACATGGGCCTCCAAATCCTGTATCGTAATCATAGTATAGGATTTATGAGAGATTAGCTCATCTGGATAGAGCGTCAGCCTCCGGAGCTGAAGGTGGCACGTTCGAGTCGTGTATCTCTCAATGTTTAGTAATTCTTTGTATTATAAGAATATAAGGAATTAAATGTTAATCGGTTTATTTTGCCTACGTTTTCCCTACGGTCAGTGATTGGGTTTTTAGGCCCTTCTCCTCAGTATGGCGATCGGGTCTAGGGCAGCTCCGGAGGGGGGCAAGTTTCTCCTATGTTTTGTGTGAAGGAAAATTCTTGATTTCTGTTGGGCCAGTTCCCCTACCGATACCGGTTTGTTGCCGGAAAAATGCGTATTTCATTATTCGGCCCTTGGGCATGGTATCTCCTCCTAAAACTCTTCAAACGGCGAATCGTCATCCATCATTTCCGGAATAGTATAGACCAGTGTCCCCGTCTTGCGGACCCGTAGTTCCGCAAAGCCCTTGCTAACCAGGGTGTCCAGAACTTTCCTCGCTTCATCTATGGGGATATTCGCGTCCAGGGCAAGCTCGCTTGCGGTAAGGATGCCTTTGTTTTGCTTTGCCAGCCGCAGGATGGTCCGTTCCACCGTTTCCTTTTCCCGGACTATTCGCGCTTCACCGTCACTGACATTACGCCATTCTTGCCGGTTGTTTGCGGTTCCATGGACGGTTCCCCGGAAAAGGGCGTTACGGATATTTGCCTCCCTAACCTGTCCGGGAAGGGTAAAGAAGTCGTAGATTGAGCCGACCATACCGAGTCCCCCGGTACACAGCCAAAGAAGCCCTGTGGAGATCTTCCCCAGATAAAACCGGTGGAACCCCAGGGCGCCGAATCCGGATAAAAGCCAAAACAAATAAGCAACCCAAACACTATACACAGCCAACCCCTAAAATTAGGATACCCATGATCCTCAACTTTTCCAAGTACCTTCTCCGAAGAGAGTCCCTAAAAGGAGCCCCCTAAAGCGGTTCGCTGATTACCGTTCCGCCGGATTCATCCAACTTAATCCTGACATGCTTTAACGGTTCCGCTACAAAGAGGGCAATTCCACAAATTTCGATGAGAGTTCCTGGGGCAATTTCTCCGTTTACTTCTACTACGGCGTTCTTATCGGTGTTGATCCGTTCCATGAGATCCCCAATCTGGGCGGAGGTTTTTTTCTGTTCTTCTTCAAGCAGGCGTAAAGCCTCTTCCAGTTTGGCCTGTTTTTCTGAATCAGGATTAGGAATCGCCATGATCTCCCGGAGTTTCGCCAGTTTTTCCGACAGAGCCCTCAGGGTATTGTTACACTTTTCCTTATCTTTTTGCAGAGTAAAATCGATTCCGCAGTGGATGTGGGTGGCCCTCCCCGCGTCTTTCCCAATACCCCCGGCTTTAATCCCATGGATAGCATAGACTTCACCTCCCAGTATCCGCCCTTTATCCCCCATGCCCAGGCTTTCCATGGTAAAGACATTGGAGTTGATGATCGCTGCATCCACGGTTATCGTTTTTCTACAGGCAATCTTGCAGTTTTGGATAAATTTCGTCCTCAGGAAGCCTCCGACCTTTAAAAAGGCGCGGCCCCGGCCAACGATACCGCCGGCAACATTCAGATCCTCCTTGGTGATCATCTCGGTTACATCAAGGGTCTGTTTTATCGTGACGGAACCCCCGGAATATATCTTAAATCCGTCAGAAACCGCGCCGTTTATGAGGATATCCCCGGGAAAAATGATATTCCCCGTGGCGTAGCCCACAGAGCCCTTTATCACCAGGTTTTTCTGGACGCTGAGGATCTTACCGGTTTCTACCAGCTGTCCGTTGATCTCCGAAATAATGTATTTTTCCGTAACCCTGGTATTGGCGCCCCCGGTGACTCCTTCGAGATAATTTGTCCTAAAGGAAATTGTCTCGCCATGAACGTTTTTCCCATCCTTGCCCGGTATCCTGAGCTTCTTTACCGCCAGGACCTGATCCTTGTTTACAATGATGAAAGGTGATAAGGCACGATAATCGATTTGATCGTTCCTATTTTTGTCAGGAATTGGCTTTTTATTTTCCATTAAATGGGGGTTTTTCATAAAATATTCGGTAATTTCCTTTACCGGCGGGTCCCCCATGGCGATCAGTACGTCCTTTATGGGTCTTTTCTCTAAATTACATACAAGGGCGGTATCCTTGACGGTGTTCCAGTTGAGCCCGTACGCAATACGGAATTTATCAAGCTGGTTGAGAAGGTAATCGTTGGTTAACGGGAGGCCGTCGTCCTGGGGGGGCATAAAATCAGCCCAGGCTTCGATATCGTCTTCGGAGAACCGGATGAGAATTTTTCCATCATTTTTGTTTTCCACGGCCCAACTATCCATGTATCCCTTTTTTTATCGGTATAATATTAATTTAAATAAGGAGACGTTTTTTAGTAATTTATATTAAAAACATAGATTTTCTAGGATAAACACTTGACACACTATTTTTTTTGAAATAAACTGGTAATATTAAAACCTATTAAAACCATAAAATTAATATGAGTTTTAAAATGAGGAGCTTTTTTTGGCGAAGAAAATCAAGCAGATAGCAATCTACGGAAAGGGCGGGATAGGGAAGTCGACCACAACCTCAAATTTGAGCGCCGCCCTCTCTACCATGGGGTATAAGGTTATGCAGTTTGGGTGTGACCCCAAGAGCGATTCCACCAATACTCTCCGGGATGGGAAGTATATCCCTACGGTACTGGACACCCTGAGGGAAAAATCGGTGGTTAAAGCCCAGGAAGTGATATTTGAAGGCTTTAATGGGATTTACTGTGTGGAAGCCGGGGGGCCTGCCCCGGGGGTGGGCTGCGCAGGCCGGGGTATTATCACCGCGGTGGAACTTTTTAAGCAGCAGCGGGTTTTTGAAGACCTGGACCTGGATGTGGTGATCTACGATGTTTTGGGGGATGTGGTATGCGGGGGTTTTGCGGTGCCTATCCGGGAAGGGATTGCCGAACACGTGTTCACCGTTTCGTCATCAGATTTTATGGCAATCTATGCGGCGAACAACCTCTTCAAGGGGATAACCAAGTATTCCAATTCCGGGGGAGCGCTGCTGGGGGGGGTGATTGCCAATTCCATGGGAAGCCCCTATTCAAAAAATATTATTGACGACTTTGTGGAAAAAACCTGGACCCAGGTGGTGGAGTATGTGCCCCGGTCTATCACGGTTACCCAGAGCGAGCTCCAGGGGAAGACCACCATTGAGGCGGCCCCGGATTCAGAGCAGGCCAAAGTTTACCTGTCCTTAGCCAAGAAAATAGCGGCGCACGACGAATCAAAAACCCCGAAACCTCTGGGAGTAACGGAGTTAAGGGAATGGGCAAGCAAGTGGGGAGACTATCTCCTGGAACTGGAACAGGGGAAGGTTACCTCCCAGGGTCAGGCGAT
>JAITBG010000172.1 GCA_031283725.1 Treponema sp.
AAAACAGAGTACGTGTTTCATAATGCTTCCTCCTCGCAATAAGTTTTATCCGGCGGCCGTTCAAAAAGCCGGTTGCTTTATGGACAGCCGCTATCTAACCCATCCGCAGCGGCTGCTACAGATGGCGTTTCCGGCGGAAAAGCGGACGCTTCCACGCCGGATATACGCCGTTTTACGTTAAAAGCGCGTACCTTTAACCCATAAGTACGCACTTTTACCGCGGAGGGGCGTACCGTAACCCCGGCGCGCCTATCCGCTGTACCGAGAAAACGCCTCGCCGTACACCGGTTTTAACGCGCCGCGCGCGTTGCGGTAAAAACCCCTTAGAAGTACAGTTCCGCGGCGCCGGTGGATCGGATCCGGAGAACCGTAACCGAATTTGCGCCGAAAACCGCTTCCATTTTCGTTTTGTAGGCATCCAGGCAATCCAGGGGGATATAAACCTGGATGGTTCCCGCAAACCCGCCCCCGTGAACCCGGCACGCGCCGGGGTAAATGCCGGCGTCCGGGGTTTCGGTCTCAATAAAGTTCCGGCTTAGGGCCAGGGCTACGGAGATCCCTTGTTCCGCGGGGTTTTTGGGAGAGTAGATATTCTGCAATAGTTCCAAGGAGGAGTTCCCGGACTGGTTAACCAATTCCAGGTAGCCGGCCATGTCCCGCTTTTCCAGGGCGGCAAGCATGGCGTCCACCCGCCTGTTCTCGCCGAAAAAGTGTAGGGCCCGCAGCAAGGCCCGGTCTCCCGCGGCCTTCCGGATTGCCGGGGCTTCGGCCAGGACGTGCTCCAGGGTAAGTTCCCGCAGAACCTTCTTCCCGAAAAAAGCCGCCACCGCCTTCATTTCTCCGGGTATGGCGGCGTAATCCGGGGTCAGGCCGGCGTGGTTCCCGTGGGTGTCCACCACGCAGAGGGCGTATCCTGCGGAGGCAGGGTCGAAGTTTACCGGCCTTACCTGGGGGTGGGCGGAGTCTTCAAAATTGATGGCCACCGTTCCCCCGGAGGCGCAGGCGGTCTGGTCCATCAGCCCGCAGGGTTTCCCAAAGTAGCTGTTCTCCGCAATCTGCCCTATCTGGGCCAGTTCCAGGGCGGATCGTCTTCCCCCGCCGTAGAGGTTGTCGAAGATGCGGCCGAGAAGAACTTCCACCGCCGCGGAGGAGGAGAGCCCCGATCCGGGTAAAACCGTGGACGCGGCGTTGGCGCTGAAGCCCCCGACGGCCGTTCCCCTGCGGCTTAACTCCGCCGCGATACCCCGGACCAGGGATTCGGCGGCGCCCTTCTCCTCGCTTTTGTTTTCAAAATCCTCCGAACCGTCGGCTTTCGCCAGGTTCACCGACACGTCGGGATAGCCTGTGGAACGGAAGAAAATCCGCTTATCCCGCCGGGGCGCCACAATGGCTACCGCATCCAGTTGTATGGATGCGGCCAACACTTTTCCCCGGTTGTGATCCGTATGGTTTCCCCCCAGCTCGGTGCGGCCGGCCGCGGTAAAGACCCGGAGTTCCCCCCCCTGGGTTTCCGGAAAATCCGCGCCGGGGAAGCCGTTCAGTATTCCTTCGATGAGGCCGGTATAACGGCGTCTTGCAGGTTCCGCCCGGCCTGGGCCATAGAGGTCTTCAAAAATACCGGCGGCTTTGGTGGTTTGAACCGCCTGAAGCAGCGCTTTTCCGGTCATAAAAAACCCTCCATATCCCGGTAATTATACCGTAATGGAGGCTAAAAATATAGAGGAATTAGATTAAGGGCAGGATCTCAAAATTTAAAGCCCCAAAAGGGCGTCTAAATCCAGTTCTTCGTCTTCCCCGGAAGGCGGGGCTGCCGGAGGTGTTTCGGCGGGGGTTCGCGGAGCGGCGGCGGGCTGCTGGGGAGTCCTGCCCGGTACGGTGGTTTCACGGATCGGCGCGGGAGTTTCGGCAGGCGTCTCCGGTACGATGGCGGCGTCTTCGGGCGGAATTTCCCGGGGCGCCACATAACGGCCGTGAAGTTCCCTCGTTCTTGGCTGGTCGTCGGTTCTCTCATCCAGCCTGACATACAGGTAGGGGATTTCGCCGTTGAATGTTACCCTGTAGGTCTCGCTGCCGTATTCGGTAAATTCGCCATACTGCCGGTCTTCGCTAAAGACAAGGTAATAGCGGCTATCCGAGGGGTTTTCCTTAAAGGTCAGGGTATGATCATCCACATCGTCAAAACAAATTTTAAGCGTCCTGGGGCCGCCGGGAATAGCAGGGCCCGTATCCGGTATCAGTATCCCCCCGGTATCCTTGGGGATTATGATTTTTTCCTGGGCGTTGATTTCTTCAATTATGCCTTCACCGCCCTGGAATATTTCAATATTGATCTGCATGCCCTTACCGTGTTCCAGGGTTATCCCGGAGGAGATAAAATACTGGAGATCCTTTGTTTCATAGGCGCTTTTGCTAATCAGTTCCAAAATGCCCCTGGTAACAGGCCGCGCGGGGATTTCCGGCGGCGGCGGCGGCACGGGACGGGCTTCCCAGACAGGGGGAGCCTCTCTCCTCGGAGCCGGGGGCGGCGCCGGGACAGGCTCCGGCGGCGTTGAACATCCGGTAAAAACTCCGGCCAGAAAAATTCCCAGCGATAAAAATATGGCAGCTCTTTTATAAGTCATTTGAACCCTCATTTAAATTCCCGCTTATCCATTTAGATTATCGGAAAAAATAACGGGTAATTTAGGCACAATTTTTCCGCGCCGTTTATGGCAGCATAATTTTGTCTGGGGGGACGTCAGTTGTTGTCCCTGCCAAGTAAACCGTGTTCAGGCACAAGAACAGGAATAACTTTCGGTGCTATTTTCTACAGGGGGCAACTCGGGTCTCTTTTAGGTAACGTTTTTTATGAGGCAATGGGTCTAATTGACTATTTCCCCGTGGCATACTAGGATAAGCTAGGTTATTAGAGTTGCCCGGAAACCGCGCGTTTCCGAATACGTCCATTGTCGAAAGGAAATCTTCTGTTGGAAAACCTCACCCTCCTTGCTGTACAGTTTCCCTCGTGGCTAAGCCCGGAGATAATCCCCGGGCTTCCCTTCCGTTGGTATGGACTTATGTACATTGTGGCTTTTGGCATCGCTTTTCTGCTCTACCGTAAACAGGTGCGGGAGCGGCATTTCCCCATAAGCGACGATAACCTGTCGGGGCTCTTTTTCTGGGGCATCCTGGCCCTGCTTGTGGGGGCCCGGGTCTTCTCCACCCTAATCTACGAAACCCGGGACATCTACCGCCGCCAGCCCTGGCTGATATTCTGGCCCTTCCAGAACGGCCGTTTCATCGGGCTTCAGGGCATGAGCTTCCACGGGGGCGTCATAGGAGGCGCCCTGTCGATACTGATCTATTCGGCGGTAAAGCGTTTGGACTACCGGGAAATCGGCGATATGTACGCTGCCAGCATCCCCCTGGGCTACACCTTCGGCCGTCTTGGAAACTTTATCAACGGCGAACTCTACGGCCGGGTAACCACGGGCCCCCTGGGGATAATTTTCCCCCAGGCCCAACCCCTCTCCCCCCAGGAAAGCTGGGTCCGGGAAGCGGCGGAAAAAACCGGCGTCATCATTTCCGGCGGCTCCACCCTGATGAACCTGCCCCGCTATCCTTCTCAGCTTTTCGAGGCCCTTTTCGAAGGGCTGATACTCTGGCTGATTATCTGGCTCTGGCGGAACCGGAAGCCTTTCAAGGGCTTTCTGCTCAGCCTCTATCTGGGCGGTTACGGCCTTTTCCGGTTTTTCATCGAATACTTCCGGGAGCCCGATTCCGATCTGGGCTACCGTATTCAGATCGTTCCCACGGCGCTGTCCCCCGCCCAGGCCCATCCGCCCCTGTGTTTCTCCATGGGCCAGATTTTTTCCTTCGGCATGATAGTCCTGGCTGTTCTGTGGTACTTCATCGCCCGTAAACTGCCCAACAACGAAGCTGTGCGAATCTACCCGGACGCTCCCGGCGGATCAAAACCGCCCACTGCGAAAGAGTTACAGGAACGGGAGGATGCGCGGAAAAGCAGGCGAAAGTTGAGGAAGCGGCTCAAGTAGGACGTGATTACAGGACCTTGGACCTGTAATCGTGTTCCCTATTCCCCCCAAAGCGAAGCCGGGTAGACTCCCTGGGAAACCAGTTCCGCTATGCGGTTAACCGCCGTTTCCCTGTCTTCCTTGTAAGTAACCCCGAACCATTCGGAATCCGCCTTGAGGACCCGGATTTTGAGGAACCCTTTTTTAATGAACCAGTCCACGGCAAGGGGAAGGTAACATTCACTCTTCAGTTCCAAGCCCGATGTTTTAAGAAAGTCGTCAAAATAGTTTTGCAGTTTTGGGAAGATGCTTACCGGAAAACCCCAGAAGTTCATGGACACGGGAGTATCCGCGGCAAGATCCTGCCGCGCCCCGCCGGAAGCGGTGTTAAAAACCCTGCCGTCCTTTTTCTCGATAGCTTTGAGTTCGTCCACCGAAGAAAGATACCCCTGACTTACCCCGCAGACCCCGCGGGTAACCGTACCCTGGGGGCTGAGCGTTTTCTCCAATCGGAAGGGCACGATAGCCCCATCGGTATTGGCGGGATCGGAGAGGTATTTCCCCATAGCCGCAAAGGCTTCCCTTCCGTAAAAATCATCGGCGTTAAGCACCGTGAAAGGAGCGTCGATCTTGTCACGGGCGCAGAGCAGGGCGTGGGCGGTTCCCCAGGGCTTGGTCCGGCCTATTTTCCGGCTTTCCGCCAGAACATCCGCGGGGATGATACTGTCCAGTTCCTGGAAGGCCAGCTCACATTCGATGCGGCCCTTGATCCGGCTTAGAACAAGCTCCCGGAAATCCTTTTCAATATCGCGGCGGATAATAAACACAACCTTGGTAAAGCCCGCCCGCTTGGCGTCAAACACCGAATAATCCAGCAGCACTTCCCCGCTCTTCCCTATCCGGTCCATCTGTTTAAGCCCGCCATAACGGCTTCCTATCCCGGCAGCTAATACAACTAAAATAGGTCCTTGCATTTTAAAATCCTCTAGGCATTATTTAGGGTTGTTTTCCCGTGCGAAGTTTCTCTTCAAACCGATCAAGCGCCTTCCCGCTCAGGCCGGCCTCGGCGGCAGCGCCGCCGTCCAGCCGCCGTTTCAGCTCAACGAATTCTTCCTGGGAGAAACGCACTCCCCCCCCAAAGTGCCGTTCAAAGGACTCGCAACACCGCGGGGCCACCTTTTTGGTGATTTCCAGCAAAACTCCGGCGTACAGGCGGATCTCCTTTTGAGCATGAACATCCAGCCGGAGTTCCAGGAAATGAAACAAATTATGGAGATCAATCTGCCAATACAGTTCGGTATATAAGGACAGGGGCAGGTTGATCCGGGCCAATTCTCTGGCTATGCCCTGATCTATCAAAGAAATATATTCCCCATAGGCATGTTTCTGTCCTTCGCTCAGGTAGGAACGCACCTTTTCCACCGCCTCCGCCTCCAGAGTCTGATTGGAACGGCCCTGCTTATTATCCGTACTCTGGAGGGCTACATCCCCCGGAGCAGGAACGTAAAACTCTTCTTTCATCACCGAATAGCGGCCGGAAATCTCGTTCAACCTGGCAGTCCGGTGGCGTATCCACTGACGGGCCACAAAAATAGGCATCTTTATGTGGAAAGTAAGGACAATCTGCTCAAAGGGGCTGGTATGCCGGTGCCGGAGCAGGTAGTCGATAAGCCCCGAATCCTCCCGGTAACTTTTGGTCCCTTCCCCGTAGGAAACCCGGGCGGACTGCACTACCCGCTCGTCCCCTCCCAGGTAATCCACCAGGCGGATAAACCCCTTGTCCAAAACGGGGTATTCCTTATCTAAAACAGCTTCCGCTTCCGGAACTACGCAATGAGCCATATCTTAGCTAAGCCCTGTTCCTATCGCTATGGCGATGAGTATGGCTTGGGCAAGGAACAGCCAGAGGAAGAGGGGGACGAGCCACTTCCACCAGGAGGTTACCTTGACACCGCCGATTCCGGCCATGACTACCGCGAAGGCGGTGGGCCACAGAATGTTGGAGAGGCCGTCGCCGAACTGGAAGGCAAGAACCGCAACCTGACGCGAGATGCCGAGGAGGTCCGCAAGGGGCGCCATGATCGGCATAACTGTGGCGGCCTGTCCCGATCCCGAAGGAATGAGGAAGTTGAGCAGGGTTTGCAGTAAAAGCATAAACTCACCGGCAAGCCACTTCGGAAGATACTTTAGGGGAACGGACATGCCGTAAACCACCGTGTCGATGATGTTGCCCTGGGATAGTACCACGCGGATGCCCCTGGCGATACCGACCATCATACAGGCCGCCGTAATATCACTAAGCCCGGCAACAATGCGCCGGGAAAATTCGTTCGGGTTCCAGCCCATGATGATGGCAATAACAACGGCCATCATCAGGAATACCGTGGCAATTTCGCCGAAATACCAGCCCCAGACTTTTACGCCGATTACGAATATTACCAGGGTGATGAGGAATACGGCCAGCGACAGCTTCTGCCGTATGCCGAATTCGTGCTTTGCCAACGATTCCTCGTCCATGGCAAACTTTGAAAAGTCTTCTCCGGCAACCAGGCTCTTGCTGGGGTCCTTCTGGATCTTAAGGGCGTAGCGGATCATGTAGATCGACGCGACAACGATCATCACCACGTGACAGATGATCCGGTACCAGCTGCCCGAAAGGGGAGTAAGTTCGGCGATTCCCTGAGCGACGCCGACGGTAAAGGGGTTCATAAAAGCCCCGGAATAGCCCATGCCTACGCCGAGTGCGACCATGCCTATACCGATGATGGCATCGTATCCCATGGCAATGGCGATGCCGACAAAGATCGGGATAAAGGGCAGGGCTTCCTCAAACATACCGATGGTACTGGCGGCAAAGCCGAAGATCACAAGGAAAAGCGGGATGACAATAGCCCTGGCCTTCCCCTTGAACACCTTGAGGAGACCGGCCACCAGCCCGTGAAAGGCCCCGGACGCGATGAGCAGGCTGATTGCGGCATAATCGATAAAGATAAAGAAAATGATATCCGCCGCATCGACCAGCCCATCGAAAATTGCCTTAATCGCCTTGAAGAAGCCTACTGGGGACTGCTCCACCGTGTGCCAGGTACCGGGGACTACCACTGTCCTGCCCTGCGCGTTGGGCGCCCGGTCAAATTGACCTGCGGGCAGCACCCAGGTTAAGAGCGCCGTTACCAGAATGATGATAGTAAGCAGCACATAAACATGCGGCATGACAAGTTTTACCTTTGCCGCGACCCTTGAATCAGACATATATAAAGCCTCCTTTAAGAATTATAGAAGTATGGTACGATCTTTTATGAAAAATTCCTAGTGGTATGCAAGAAACAGGCCGTTATCCCTTTGTCTTCTTATCCAGCGTTCCCCGGAAATCCCGCTCTATAGCTTCCCGGAATTTCGTGTCGTTGAACACACGCAGGATAAGGGATGTAAGAACGGCGGCGCCCAGTTTCATTGCCTCAAAGGCGGGGGTGGCCGCCGTGGCCGCGGCAAATTCGCGGGTATGCAGGGCCAGCTTTTCGCCGCTTATGGAGATGAGGGGCTGCACCGTCGGGCAGCGGTAACTGACATTTCCCACATCCGTGGAACCTATGGGGGGAGTAACCGGCTCCATCCGCGCCCCCGCTTCTATGAAGAGTTTTTCGACTTCGTCTTCCAGCGTCTTTACCCTAACCATGTCGGCAAAATCATCGTAATTAATCCGCCATTCAACCGTACAGTCCAACGCCATGGCTGCCGCCGCGGCACATTTCTTGATCGTGTCGTCCACCGAGGCAAGGGTAGCCATGGAAGCCGTACGGAATTCGAGACAGACCTCGGCATGTTCGGGGATGATATTCACCGCCGCGCCGCCATCGGTGATAATGGCGTTTGCATGAATGTCCGGGGTAAAACACTCCCGCCGGGCGTCAATGAGGTCGAGAAATTTCCGGGCTGCGGCCAGTGCGGAATGTCCCATCCAGGGGCAGGCCACCGCGTGGGCCGCCTGTCCCCTAAATTCGATAGTATAACTGCGGAGGCTCAGCGCGTCCATGTCTGCTTGGCACAGCCCCCCTGCGGTACTGTGCATCATCGCGGCAAGGGCAAGCCCGTCAAAGACCCCTGCGGCGGCCATGGGTATTTTTCCCCCGGCAAATTCCTCGGCGGGGGTCCCTATAACGTAGAGTTGCCCACTAAAGCGCTCCTTGAGTTCCATCAGGGTAAGCGCGCTGAGTACGGAAAGGGACCCGTGAAGATTATGCCCGCAGCCGTGCCCCACATCGGGAAGCGCGTCGTACTCCACCATGAGCGCGGCGGAAGGCCCCGCCCCCCTGTCCAGCGTCGCCCGGAAAGCGGTTTCCATACCGCAGAAGGGGAACTCAATGCCGTAGCCTGCCTTTTGAAGCAACGCCGTAATCTTCTTTGAACTTTCAAATTCCTGTGAGGAAATCTCCGGGTGCGCCCCCAGATCGTCACTCAAAGCCTTTGCCTTGGAAGCGTACTTTTCAACCGCTTCTTTTACATAATCCGTCATATATCTTCTCCTTACAAACGCCTGATCTGGAGTTCCCCGGTTTGGTGGACGGGTGAGTAAATCGATTTTGTTAATATTGCAAGTATATTACGGTCTTAACCGTATGTCCACTAGACGAATTGCGCCACCAGGGCAAAAGCATTTACTTTGAACTAAAGGGGGAAGGGAAAAAGGACGAGAGGGAAAGGTTTTAGGAAAAAATGACGAAACTATCCATGGGAGGACGCCAATGAAATTACCGCCATA
>JAITBG010000059.1 GCA_031283725.1 Treponema sp.
GAGTTCTGAGAGGATTTTATAAACAAGTTGAGCTCTGTAAAATTTTGCATTTTCGTCATGGGGGTGAACGAATCGCTTGTTAATTAGAGGGGTGAAGTAATCGCTGGTTAGCGACAGAGTGTCCTTTTTGAGTGGACAATACCCAAAATGTATGCTATATAGAGGCTTTCCTAAAACTAACCGGGTTTTGGGAAATGCTCCATACTGTATCTTTTACGGAGGCTAAAATCGTGAGTTGGTTAAAACAGGTTATCGGAACGGAAAAGGCTATTATCGCCATGTGTCATTTTCAGCCCCTGCCGGGAGATCCCTATTATGATACCGAAAAAGGAGTGGCCTATGCCCTTGAAACGGCGCGGAGGGACCTCGCGGCACTACAAAACGGAGGGGTGGATGCAATCATGTTTTCAAATGAATTTAGCCTGCCCTATTTGACCCGGGTCCCCACGGTCACCGCTGCATCCATGGCTTATATTATCGGACGCTTATGGGGAGAGATACGGGTGCCTTTTGGGGTAAACGCGCTCTGGGATGCCGAAGCTTCCCTGGATTTGGCCGCCGCCACGGGCGCTAAGTTTGTCCGGGAGATTTTTACCGGGGTATACGCCAGCGATTTTGGTATATGGGATACCAATGTGGGTAAAACCATTCGCCATAAAAAAAACATCGGCGCCGATGGAGTAAAACTGCTCTTCAATATCGTGCCGGAAGCGGCAAAATATCTGGCGGACCGGGATCTGGAGAGCATCGCAAAAACTACGGTATTTAACAACCGCCCTGACGCGCTTTGCGTATCGGGAATTACCGCCGGCGCGGCCACGGATACACAGATGCTAAAGCGGGTAAAGGACGCTGTTCCCAACACCGTGGTATTAGCGAATACCGGTGTGCGTTATGAGAATGTGGAACAGCAATTATCCATTGCGGATGGGGCAGTGGTGGGAACCACATTTAAAGTTGACGGCGTCTTTGAAAATACGGTGGATGAAGGGCGGGTAAAAAAATTCATGGACAAGGTTAAGTCTTTCCGCGGCGGAGCATAATTTCCAACCCTATGCCTTAAAACACCGCACCCTGTGCCCCGCGCTCCCGGTATCCCGCATCTGCGGGTGTTCCCGGCGGCAGCGTTCCTCCGCCAGGGGACAGCGCTCCGCAAAGGCGCAGCCGGAAAGTTCGATGACCGGGGTACGGACTTCACCCCTTAGTAATGCTGAAAACTGCGCCGGACCATCCGTGGTTTCGGCGCCCGGTTTCCCGGCAACGGAAGAAAAAAGCAGTTTGGTATAGGGATGGAGACAGGTTTGGTAAAGATCCGCCGCCACAGCCTCTTCCATAAGTTCACCCCGGTACATCACACCGATACGGTCGCAGAAATACGATGAGACTTTAAGATCGTGGGCAATGAACAGGAAAGACAGGCTGCGCCGGCGCCGGATGTCCAGCAAAAGATTGAGTATCTGGCCCTGGATGGAGACGTCCAGAGCGGAAACCACCTCGTCACAGATCAGGAGATCCGGCTGCAGGAGAAGACCCCGGGCTATGGATATCCGCTGGCGCTGCCCGCCGGAAAATTCTGCGGGCCGCCGTTCCAGGTCCGCTGCGGAGAGCCCCACCTCTTCCAATATGGCCGCCGTTTCTCCCCGGGCCTTTTTTTCACCGGGCCAGGCTGAGGAGTAACGGTACCCCGAGGTAAGCACCCCGTAGACGCTCATCCGGGGGTTGAGGGACCGCGCGGGGTCCTGGAAAACGTACTTAACTTTTTCCCGGTACTTTTTCAGATCCCTCCCCTTGAGGCTCTTAACATCAACGGCATCCCTAAAGGTGATAGTCCCGCTGTCGTTTTCGTACATTCGTACCAGAAGCCGGGCGGTGGTGGTTTTGCCGCAGCCGGATTCCCCAACCAAGCCGTAGGATTCGTTCTGCCCAATGGAAAAGGAAACATCGTTTACCGCGTAGACGAAGCGGCCGAACCGGGCGAAAAAACCCGCTTCCAGGTTGAAACGCTTCCGCAGATTTTCTACGGTGATCACCGTCATCTAGGTACCCGCCTTTTGTACCGCACCGTGCATAACACATCGTATTACACGATCTTCCGTCTGAACCAAGGGCGGGATACCTACGGCGCATTCCCTCCGCGCTTCGGCGCAGCGGGGGGCGAAGGGGCAGCCCGGTTCGGGGTTTGCGGGGTCCGTTACCTTGCCGGGAATGGAGAGCAGTCTGGTCTGTGCATAGTGGCTCCCGAAACAGGGGGACGCCGCCAGCAGAGCCCTGGTGTAGGGGTGGAAAACAGCGCCGGAAACCGCGGCGCCCGGCGCCGTTTGGGTAAAGGCTCCGGCGGGGCCGCTTTCCATTATCAGTCCGCCGTACATTACTAGGATACGGTCCGAGATATCCGCCACCAGATCAATGTCGTGGCTGATAAACAGTATCGATATTTGCCGGGTCTTCCGCAGCGTTTTAAGCAGATCTACTATCTGAGCCTGGATAGTTACGTCCAGGGCGGTGGTGGGCTCGTCGGCGATAAGGAGTTCACAGTTCTGGGCCAGGGCCAGGGCTATGCCGATACGCTGGAGCTGGCCTCCGGAAAACTGGTGGGGAAAATTGGAGAGCCGTTCACGGCCGTTGGGGAGCCCGGTTTCGGCGAGCAGGACCGCAGCTCTTTCCAGGGCTGCCTCCCGGGTAATAGCAGGATCGCTGTTACGGAACGTTTCGAAGAAAACATTCCCCATATTCTGAAGGGGATCGTAGGACCGCCCCGGCTCCTGGAAGATCATGCCGATCTTCTTCCCCCGGTATGTCCGCAGATCCTCCACCCCCAGAGCCGCCAGTTCCCGGCCTTCGTACAAAATTGAGCCGGACACCGCGGCGCTTCCGGGGAGCAGTCCCGGTATCGCCTGGGTAGTAACGCTCTTTCCGGACCCGCTTTCCCCCACGATGCCCAGTATCTCCCCCCGGGCCAGATCAAAAGAAACCCCCCGTACCGCTTGTACCGAAACCGCCTCTCGTCCGCGAAGCACAAAAAAACTAACCGACAGATCATGTACGGACAATAATGGTGATAAGGATGAACCGGCGGGTCTGTTTTGCTTCAATTCTTCTTTTTCGGCTGCGAATTGAAGGTGCGATTCGGTTTTGGGGTCAAATTTCTTCAATTTTCTGCGCCGCCGGAAAACCGTATGATACGGATCATAGTAATCCCGCAGAACATCCCCCAGGAAGTTAAAGGCCAGGGTAACCGCCAGGAGGAACCAGACCGGGGAGAGCAGCCAGGGGAAGTTGCGGAGGTTGCTAAGGGTGGAAATGTCCCGGCGGATCAGGGAACCCCAGCTTACCGCGGGGTCTACGATACCCAGACCCAGGTAGGAGAGAGTGGTCTCGGTCATGATGAAGCCCGGCACCGATAGGGCTATGCTTACAATAAGCAGACTGGCAATCTGGGGAATGATGTGACCCAGGATGATCACCGGAGAAGGGATCATCTCAAGCTGGGCGTTCATCACAAATTCTTCCCGCTTAATGGCGTGGACCATACCGCGGATTGTGCGGGCTGAGCCGGGCCAGCCCACCAGAGACAGTATTACGGTGATCATCATATAGGATTGGCCTGAATCCATATTGCTTGACAGCAGGGACCGCAGAAAAAGTATCAGGTAGAGACCGGGGATGAGCATGAAGAATTCCGAGAAACGCATCACCGTCCAGTCGGTGAAACCGCCGAAAAAGCCCGAAACGCCGCCTAGGAGCATGGCCAGGAAGAGGGAGATGGCGGTGGCGATGAAGCCGATGGTGAGGGATATTCGTGAACCGTAGACGACGCGGGAAAAAAGATCCCGCCCCAGGTGATCCGCCCCCATGAGGAATATGGGATAGGTCCCGGCCTTGGTGGTAAAAAGGTGCCGTTCCGCGCTTATTAGGCCGAAGAGCTTGTAGGGTTCGCCCTTGCCAAAGAACTGTACCTTCTCGTAGGCGGCCCTGACCCGGACGTATTTCCAGTTCACCGAGTTGATCACCCTGGCTTCCTGGGCCATGGGAAGTGCGCCTTCGAACCGCAGATTCGGCGGGTGGTAGATCATGTTTTCCATCACCGTGGTGGGTTTGTAGGGGGCGATAAACTCGGCAAAGATCATCATGAAATAGAGGAACAGTATTACTATCATAGAAACCATGCCCAGGGGGCGGACCTTCAAATAGTTTAAAAAGCGCTTCATAGCACCCTACTCCCTGCCGTAGCGGATACGGGGATCAACCACCGCAAGAAGTATGTCCGCCAGGACCATCCCCAGGAGGACCAGGAAGGATACGAACATAATGTTGGCAAGCACCAAGTTGATGTCCTCCTGGAGCACCGCTTCGTACATGAGCCGGCCTATGCCGGGGTAGGCGAAGATGATCTCCAATATCAGGGAGCCGGAAAAAAGGCCGGCCAAAAGATTGGCGCTCCCGGTGATGTAGGGGTTCAAGGTATTCCGGAAGGCGTGGTTAAAGTAAACCCGCCATTCGCTGATACCCCGGGCCCGGAGACTTGCAATATAGGGCTGTCCCAACTGGTCCAGCATGGTGGCCCGGATCATCCGCAGGGTTCCTCCGATGCCGCCGAGGAAGGAAGCTAAGAGCGGAAGAAAAATGTGGTGGGCGTAGGAAAATACAAACCCCCCCGGATTTGAGGCGAAGGGGAATGGCGGATAGGCGGTGACCGGGAAGAGTCCTGTTACCGAGGCAAAGAGCTGCAGTAATATTAACATGAGTATCCCCGGAAAAGCGTGGAGCACCAGGGCAAAAAAAGTTATGGCCAAATCCGCACGGGTACCCGCTTTTGTGGAAAAGTAGACCCCCAGGAAAAAAGAGAAGAAGGTGATCAGCCCCAGGGATATGAGGTTTAATATTACCGAATTGCTCAGCCGGGCTGCGATAAGGAAAGACACCGGCGCTCTGCTGATGAGGCTTTGGCCCAGATCGCCATGGAAAGCCGCCCGCCGGAGCCATCGAAAATACTGGACGTAGAAGGGCTGGTCCAGGCCGAGGCTGACGCGGCGGGCTTCCAACTGTTCCATGGACATGGCTTGCCGGTTCAGCGCCACACTGCTGCCGTGGGATTGGGTCTCCGAGAAAAGCTGCTGCATCATGATCTGGTCCACAATGTCCCCCGGCGCCAGCTCCATGAGGCCGAAAACGGCAAAACCTAAAATAAAGAGCATCACCGCCATGGTAATAAATCTGTTTGCGATGTAAGAAGCCAGGGGCGCCTTCCGTTTAAGCAGGTAGAAGGGCCGCAGTAACCGTTCTCCAAACTTAGGGAGGAAGCGCCGCAAAGAGCACCGCAAAACGCGAAGCCTGTTCATGGCGCTTACGGCCTGAGAAATATATAATTTACTTCAAAACCATTCAGGTTATCGAAGTAGACATTAGATTGATCCCAGCGGTTCCGCAGGGCCGCAAAACTCCGGGGGCGTACCAGATACACTAACGGGCATTGTTCCAGGATAATTTGCTGAAACTCATCCCAGTAGACCTTTGCCTGCGCCGGGTCAACCGTAAAGGCGCCCTCGTTGTACAGGTAATCAATGCGGGCCTCCCAGTCTGTGGCGGGACTTTCCTGCTGGGGATACCACATATGGAGATTCCCGGCGGAAACCCAGACATTGCTCCCCTGGCTGGGGAAGATTTGAGACCCGCTCAGTCCCATGATCATAGATTCCCAGTCGAAGGTGGTGAACATTTGTTCTACTATTTTCTGAAAATCCAGGACCCGGATATTCACCTTAATACCAAGCCTGCTGAGTTCATCGGTGATTATCGAGGCAATATCGTTCATTATCGTACTTTCAGAGCGGATAGTTAAGTTAAACGCAATGGCCCTGTTTTTTTCATCCCGCATTATCCCTGCGCTGTCCCGTTTGATGCCAATGGAGGCCAGCAGTTTTTCCGCCTCCGCCGGGTTGTAGGTATACCGCAGGACAATCGCCGGGTCATAAAAGCGGTTTGGTTCGGGGAAAAGGCTCATCTGCGGCAGGGCAAGCCCCCGGTACACCTGGGAAATAATCCGGTCCCGGTTTAGAAGGCTGCTCATGGCCTGGCGGAATTCCTTTTTGGTAAACCAGTCATACTGGGGAGTATCACGGTTTTTTGGGTTTTGGTTAAATGTCCAGAAACTTGATGTCAGGGCGCCCTCGTTGTGGTACATCGTATAATCGGGATCAGCCTTGTTTACCATTTCATCCAAATCTTCCGGGCGGGGAGCGTAGGTTTCGGTTTCTCCTTCCTTAAAAAGCAGAAACTGTGTGTTTTCATCAGGGATGATACGGACGATTTCTTCTTCATAATAGGGAATGGCGGTTCCGTTAGTATCCTTATCCCAGTAATCGGCGTTGCGTTTATACACCAGCCGCTGTCCTGCGGTATATTCAACCAGGAACCACTTTCCCATGGAGGGTATTTTTTTGGGGTCCGTGTTTACGCCGAAAAGGTCCAGCACCCCCTGAACGCCCCGTTCCCGTTTGGCATCCTGGTAATCCAGGCGGGGCGCAATTATCCCGTTGGTTGCCAGCAGGGGCTCCGCCTCTATTCGGGGAAAATGAAACGCAAAGCGCCGGTCGTCAATTTTTTCGATATCAATATGGGCTTCGCTGCCATCCGGCATGGTGAGAAACTGCTGATAATAGCGGGAACTCTGAAAGGCGGGGTCCCCGTCTATTTCGTTGTACCAGAAGACCACATCATCACTGGTAACCTTAATTTTTCTGTCCGAATCATAGTAGCTCCAATACAAATCGTCCCGAAGGGTATATATCACATCCAGTTTATCCGCCGCTTCATCGGTGATTATCTCAAAGGATACGCAGTGGGGTTTCCATTCCCGTGTAAGGGGATCGTAATCTACCAGATAATCCTGCATGGCGCTTACCACCCCCGCCGTTACGTTGTCCTGCTGGGCAATGAGGATGTTAAAACTTTTCGGATCCTGGTTCATGACGTAGTTCCAGGTCCCCCCAAGTCTGCCGGCAGAAAAATCTTCCCCCCGCCACGGCTTGGAAACGGTTTTTCCCAGAATATCCTCAACCCCCGCCGGGGTAAGGGTGTCGATATCCTCCAGAGAGAGCTCCTCACTCCGGGAGCAGGAAGAGACTGCCAGCAAGGTCAGTAAACCCATAAAAGGGATGGACATTTTCATTGATGTATCTTAGCCGGGAGGGGGGGAGATGTCAATGTATGGGGATTGCCGGTATTGTATATTTTATGTATAAAAATGCAAAAATGCCTTGACAATGTTCTTTAGAAAGGTTATCCCAAAATATAGTATTAGGGATTAGGGGGAAAAATGGGTATACGAACGATCAAACAGGCGGAGAAAAAAACCTACCGGCGGGATCAGGAGTTGACCACAACCGTGATGAACATCATCGATGATGTACGGACCAATGGCGAAGCGGCCCTGATTTCCTATGCGGAAAAATTTGATCATGTCACGATAGCCGGCGTCAGGGTTGACCCTGGGTTTATTAAAAAAGCTTATGAGCAGGTGCCGCCGGAAACGGTAAAACACATTACTTTTGCCGCGGACCGCATCCGCGCTTTTGCGAAAAGGCAGCTCGATTGCCTCAAACCCCTCCATTACAGTGATATTCCCGGGCTCGAGTTGGGACACCGGCTGATTCCGGTGGAAAAATGCGGCTGCTATATTCCCAGCGGGCGCTACCCCCTGCCCAGTACCGCCCTTATGAGCGTGGCGGTGGCGAAGGTCGCCGGGGTTCGGCAGGTGGCGGCCTGTTCCCCCCCGATGGCGGGGCACGGCGCCATACACCCGGCGGTGCTGGTTGCCATGGATATCGCCGGGGCGGATGAAATTTTCTGTATGGGCGGCGCCCAGGCCATTGCCGCCTATGCCTATGGCGCCGGGGCGGTACCAAAGATGGATCTTATCGTGGGGCCGGGCAACCGGTTTGTGACCGAGGCTAAACGGCAGGTGCTTGGGGATGTGGGGATCGACAGCCTCGCCGGGCCCAGCGAAGTCCTGATCATCGCCGACGAAACCGCCAACCCCATGCATATCGCCATCGACCTTCTGGCCCAGGCGGAGCACGATCCTAACGCAAAACCCATCCTGATTGGCACCGATCAGGGGATCATCCACAAGGCCCTGATTGAATTGGAACGTCTCCTCAAGGACCTTCCGACCAGGGAGGTGGCCCTCCGATCCTGGACGGATAATGGGGCCGCCTTTTTCGCCGATAGCATTGATGACGCCGTCGCCCTCTCCAACGAGATTGCCCCGGAGCATCTTGAGCTGCAGGTCGATCCCCGCCTTGAACGGGATACAGCGGGTAAGCTTCTCCACTATGGGTCCCTGTTTGTAGGCCACTATGCGCCGGTTGCTTTCGGCGATTTTGTGTCCGGTACGAATCATACGCTCCCCACCATGTCCACCGCCCGGTATTCCAACGGCGTTTGGGTGGGGACTTTTATAAAGGCGCCTTTCCACCAGTTTGTTTCCCGGGAAGGCTGTAAAACCCTTTCGGTTCCCGCCATGCATTTCGCCGAAACAGAGGGGTTGTACGCACATAGGGATTCTGTCCGTCTCCGCATTGAGGAAGAGAGATAATGAACAGGCATGAAGGTTCCTCCGGGGAACTTGTCCTGGAGATGCGGAACATCACAAAGCTCTACGAAGCCGCCGCGTTAATCGAGAGCGGCAAATATGATTTCCGCTGGCTTGTAACATCCGTACTGCCCGTGGAGGAAGCGGGACGGGGTTTTGAACTTCTGACAGGAACAGAGAAACGGGATTTAAAGATACTGCTGCAATTTGACGGGGTTTAAATTGCACCGAGCCTTCCGGCCGTATACAATGTAACGGGACCGGGGGTGGCAATGCTTCGGCTTCTTCAATTATAGTTAACCAATGAATACCGTAGTATTATCACCGGCGGAGATAATAATCCGTTTATGCCTTGGGTTCCTGGCCGGGGCTATTGTCGGGTTTGAACGATCCAGCAGGCATCAGGCCGCGGGTATGCGGACCCACATCCTTATTGCCACCGGCTCCACCCTTTTGATGCTCCTTTCCATCTGGCTGCCCCAGGAATACAGCTCCCTTAAAGGGGGGGACCCCGGAAGAATCGCCGCCCAGGTCGTCTCGGGGATCGGGTTTCTTGGGGCGGGGGCCATGATTCGCCTGGGAAATAATATCAAGGGCCTCACCACCGCCGCCTCTCTCTGGCTCATCGCCGCAGTGGGCTTGGCCATAGGGGCAGGGTTCTACATTGGGGCGGTCGTGGTGGAGCTTATCACCCTCTTTACCCTGAGTATTCTGGATGTGCTGGAAAAACGGCTGTTCCCCGCGGAGCGGAACAAAATCATAGAACTGCAGTTTAAGAATTCAACCCCGGATATCCGGAAACTTCACGCCGTCCTTAAAAGCTTTGGGATCAGGGTGCAGTCCATGGATATGGATCAATCTCTCAACAAGGGCAAGGACGGGACCCGGTTAAAACTCCTAATAGGCTTGCCCAGTAAAACCGATATAAACACGCTCAGCGATGCCCTAAAGGAAATCAAGGGGCTGGAAAAAATGGAGTTGAAAGAAAAGTATTAGAGCCCCCCCCTGACCCGTTGTGCGCTTCCGCAAACCCCGGCCGGCAAAGTATTGCGTTGCCGATGAAGGTGGTGTATGCTGGCCCATACACCGGAGCCTGTGCAGCATTGGGCTTGCTCAATAACCCGGTCGGTTATCGAACAAGCCCTTCAAAATGCTTCGCATTTTGCTGTTCTCAGCGGAATTTGTTCAGAAACTGAAGTTTCTGAACAATTCTATTGCCAAAGAGCCCCATCGGGGCGAAAATCAAGGAGTTCATTATGAAAACAACCCCGTACGGAAACACGGCCCGCGCCCAGGCGATGAAGTATGTCTTATAGAGCGCGTGAGCGGCACTGTGAGGATCAGCAGAGGCTGGAGCCAGTAAGCGCCGTACACGGGGCTGTCCGGGCAATCCGGGCAGCCTCTTTATAAGGACGCGCCGCGGCCAAGGCGCAAGACATGAATTCCAAAGCGGAAGACATGTTTTCCAAGGCGCAAGACATGTTTTCCAAGGCGCAAGACATGTTTTCCAAAGCGGAAGACATGTTTTCCAAGACGGAATACATGTCTTCCAGGGCGCAAGACATGTATTTCAAGGCGGAAGACATGTTTTCCAAGGTGAAATGCCTGTCTTCCAAAGCGGAATACCTGTTTGCCGAAGCGCGGCAATACGGGCATTCCAAGCCGAACCGCCGGCAGATCACCGCGCCCCGCCATACGGACAGAGCGTGAGGCGGCCCCCCAACAGGCAACCAAGCCCCGCGAACAAAGGCCCCGGTTAACGTTCCCGCGCGTTCCCGGAAACCCCGCCAGGGTCCAGGACGTCAATTACTAAGGGAATCTCTCAGGACGCTCTGGTTCAGCATAAAGGCGACCTTGCCTTCCCGCAAAAGCTGTAAGCTTTCCTGGGATGAAAGGATGATAAGGGCGTCTTCCCGGTCGATGATGGGATCGGTTGGCCGCATACCGTATACGCCCCGGGCTATGATACGCAGGGGGTTATTCCCCACCAGGGCGCTCAGTTCCGGGCTAAGCCCTGAGGGGGTTGGGCGGAAGACGCTGGACTCCGTTACGTAGCGGACCATACCGGCGTTCCGGGCGGTTTCGGTATTCATCATATTCCGTTCGTATATCAGGTTCATTTCGGTATCCCAAATTTTTGGGAACAGGCAGGGGAATACCAGGCTCCCGGTATTCCGGCCGTGGACCGGCAGGGTTTCGCCGGCCAGGATAATGATCCCCGTGTACGACGCGGCGGGTGTGGGCCGCAGGGGCCGGATCATATCTATGGGGCGGCTATGCCGGATTAGGGCCGCCCCGATGCGGGTAAGATCGATGCGATAGCCGGCGGTAAGGGAAGTCATGTCTGTGGAAAGCGCCGGTGGAATCCTGTGGGCGCCGAGGGCGATGTTCCCAACATTCTGAAGGGTGATTTCTCCCCGATCAACCAGATCCCCCAGGGTACTGGAGGAATCCACCGGGATGGACAGAATGGAAAGCCGTACCAGCCGGGGATATTCGGTGGAAATCAGCTCTTCCGCCTGGGCTCTCCCGGTGGGAAGCCGTATCCCCGCGGAGGCCAAATTCAAAGCCACCGAGGCTTTAATCTCCATGGTCTCCCATTCCACCGCCCCCGTAATAGCAAGGTTCTGCCCATACGCTCCCAGGGAGATACATACCAGTATTGAAAAGAAACCCCTTTTCTTCAACGTTCCACGCTCCGCACTTTATCTGATTATCGGCGTTTTCAGTACTCTTCCCTCGCGCAACACATCATTTAAACTCATTCCGTTGGCTTCCGCCAGAATCTGGGGGTCCACCGCATAGGCCAGGGCTATGGACCAGAGGGTTTCCCCCCGCTTAACCAGGTGGGTGCCCCCAAAGGCCGGGCCGGCGTTCCCGCTTCCCGCCGCCGGCCGGCGTTCGTAGGGTTCTGCGCCGGTAATGGCGGGGATACGGAGTTTCCCGCCGATTTGGAGAAACCGGGGCTCCGTACCGGGGTTGGCGGCCAGTATCTGGTCCACGCTCAGGCGGTAATGCCGGGCCAGGGCGGAAAGGGTATCCCCGTAGGCTATGGTGTGAAAGTGGTACCGGATTAGGGAAAGATCCTTCTGTTCCAGCGCCGTAAGTACGGCCGGGGCCTGCGCCTGGGGTACCTTGAGCTGGTAGTCTTTTACCGGCGGGGTTATGGTATACCGGAGTTCCGGATTTCCCTTTTTAAGCATATCCCGGTCCACTCCGGCGTATTCCGCCAGCAGTTCCAGGTCCACCGAACGGTCCAGGCTAATCCGGGTCCACTGGGGGTCCTCCGGCCAGGAAGGGCGGAAGCCGAATTGCCGGGGGTTGGATAAAATATAGGAGACCGCCAATAGTTTGGGGACATAATGAATGGTTTCGGTTTTCAAGAGCCGCCGTTCCGCCAGGAGCCAATAGTCCCGTATACCGGTTTGCCGTATCAGGCGGTCTACGCCGCCCAATCCCGTGTTGTATGCCGCCAGGGCCAGGGGCCAGTCCCCAAGATGTTTGTAGTTGTCCTCCAGCTTTTTCAGGGCTCCCTGGGTGGATTTCCAGAAGTCCATCCGGTCATCGGCGTAGTCGGTGATCCTCATACCATAGCCGCTTATGCTGTTCCGCATGAACTGCCAGAGCCCGGCAGCCCCGGCGCGGCTTACGGCGGTGGCCAGAAACCCCGATTCTATTACGGGCAGATAGGCCAGTTCCGGGGGCAGGTTCCGCTCCCGCACTTCCCTAAATATGAAACCCAGATAGGGGCCGCCCCGGTCCATCACCGTCTGAAGCCAGGCAAGTCCACCGGAGCCGGAGTATTGCCGTATATACCGTTGGGTCAGGGGGTTATCAAGCCCCGGTATGGAGGATGGGCGGATGACTTTTTCCAATGAGGCTTCCCGGGTTTGGCGGGTAAACCGCTCCGGCTTGGCGCTGTAGCTCCGCCGCTGGGGCCGGGCCGGGGGTTCGGGTAAGCCCGTACCGTTTAGCTGCGCGGGGGTTTCCGCCCAAAGCACGGCCGTCATACAGGCGCAGAGGAGGAGGATGAAAAACAGAAACCCCTTGGACATCAGAACTTTTCCCCGTAGTAGATCCCAGCCCATTCCCAGCGGCCGTGAATTTCCGGGTCCGAGGGAAAGTTGATCTTCCGGAAATAAAGGTACCAGGTAGATATATACTGTGCCCAGCCCCAGGTGCGAAGGTATGCCTCATTTGCGTTAGAACTGGTGTCCAACTCCAGGGCGTAACGGATTTCGTTACTCATCATAAAACCCGAAAGGTTAAATTCCGCCATCCCCAAGTTATCCCGGTCTTCTTGGCCCCAGGATCGGGCAAAGAAATTGACCTTGGCCTGACAGCGCCGGAGCTGTGAGCTGCTTCTGTTGTCCAAGGCGCCACGGACCGCGGTGAGGAGAGCGTTGAGGTTTTCAAAGGTCCAGTCCTTGCGGGAATTGTTAAAATCCACCAGTTGTTTGGCGTAAGTATCCGCCTCGGGGAAGCCGGGGATTACGGTTCCATAATACGGAAGGAATTGGGTATAGGCCTGGATAGCCTTGTTCCACTCCCCTATCTGTTCATAGGCCTGGCCCAGCATAAAGTAGGTAAGCCCCGGATCGATCCTGTCGGGGAAACGGAAGATCAGTTCCTGGTAATACCAAACCCGCTGTTCCGGGTTATCCGTAAGGGTGAGCAACTGGTTAAGGCAGATCAGGTGGATCGATTCCCCCTGGACGGAAAGATCGGGATAGTTTTTGACGATTAAATCAAAGTACAGGGCGGCCATGGCCCAGCCTTCCTGTTTGGTATAGGCATAGGCGGTCATGAGCAGGTAATAAGCGGAATAGGGATCCTCCGGGTGGGTATAGGTCCAGGATGTAAGGAAGTTGACCAGGCGGCCGTATTCTTTTAACTGAGCGTACTCATTGGCAATTTCCCTGACCACCGAAAATTGTTCCTCCCCGCTCTGGGCTTCCCTGACCAGCAGGCTGAAAAGATCCCGGAGTACCTGTTGTTGTTCCTTGGTCCCGGTGATGTAATAGGGATCTACCCCGTCATTACTATTCCGGGAATCGCCGGTGGCGCACACCGCCAGGGTTCCGAGTAAAAAAAACGCTAGAAAAAACCGCCGCAGCCGCGGCAGCACAGCCAGGGATGTAACGCTAAATTTCACAGGCAGATCCTAACATTGCATTTTTCCATTGGCAAGCGCAATAAAGTATTGTTATACTTAGTACTATGGATCGATTAACAGTCCGCAAAATCATCGGGCGTATTGCATTTATCATCGGACTCCTCCTGATGTTCTTCGGGAGCGCCTTTCTGTTGGGGACCCTGGAAGGTACCACCCGCTTTTCCGTACTAAGGGCTTTCTTCTTTGTCATTATCGGCGCTCTTTGCGCTTTTTTTGCCATAAAATTGAATAAACGATCCGTTTATTTATTTTTTGCCACCTTTTTTCTGCTGGTGGGTTTTTTCCTCTTCCTTTCCGCCCTTCGTATTATCCCCTTTTCCTTTTCCCAGGGCTGGCCTCTGATATCCATATTCGCCGGGCTTGCTCTTCTCCCCTCGGGCTGGCATCGTTTTGGGGCAATACGCCGCCGGTATGTGGTTCCCGCGGTGGTATTTATCATCCTGGGCTGCGCTCTGATGATTTTTTCGTTCCGCCTGGCCCCCTTTTCCTTTAAGCACTTCATGATTACCTGGTGGCCTCTCCTGGTAGTCCTGACTGGCTTGATCCTGGTTCTCATATCCCTGGGTACTAAAAATAGTTCGGACGCCGCAAAATCCTGACGGCAAAAGGCCATGCTGAATAAGAAGACTCTTTACCGGCCGCTGTTGCGGCTTCTTTTTTTCTCAATGTTTTGTTCCTGTGTAAGCCGGATACCGATAGTAGAAACTCCCCTGCCTATCCCCGCGGCGCCCCTTGAGGAGCAGCCCATGAGTTCCCGGTCTCCCGCTGGGGGGGTGGCGGATGAAATTCGATCCCTGGTGGAAAGCGGCATTCCTTCTTCCCTGGTTAAAGCCCTGGAACTTATCGACAGCCGGAATCTGAAGGACGGGGATTTCGGCAGGATGATGGCCGCCATATCGATAACCCTGCTGCAGCGGCTTTATCCCGATGTACGGGTCATATTCCCTCCGGCGGACCCTCCCCGTACCCACGGCTACACCAGGATACTGCAAGAGGCGGAGAAGAAAAATTATTACGCTCCTCCCCGGAATTCCCAGGATTATCTTGAACTGGTCCTCCCCTTTCTTGCGCTCCTGGACGAGAGCCGGGAAGACCGGCTGCTGGATACCCTGCCGGATTTAAAACGGGCCAGGGAGATAAATCCCCGGGGGGTATTGGCGCCCTATTTTACCGGCCTCGTTTGTGAACGGATTGGGCAGTGGGAAAAAGCTGTGGAACAGTACAACAAGACCTATGCTATATCCGAGGAATTCTACCCCGCCGCCCTGGGGCTTGCCCGGTTTTTGAATTTTAAAGGGGAAGTTCAGGAGGAGATACTGCTGCTTGAGAGCATGGTTGTCCGGTATCCCGATAATGTTTCTATTAGACGGCAGCTTGCCCTGGCCTATTACAACAACCGGGATTGGTCCCGGGCGGAACCGGCCATAGCGGAACTTCTCCAGTGGAACAACTGGGATGAGCAGTTTATTCTGATGCAGGCCCATCTTCTGGTGGAGCAGGGGCAGTTTATCCAGGCCCAGGCGCCGCTGGATCTCTATTCCGTTATTAATCCCAATAACCGGCTCTATCTTTTTCTCCGGGCCCGAGTTCAGGCCGAAGGGTACCGGAACCGGGATGGGGCGTTAAACTACCTGCGTGCCTTACTCCGCGCTTTTCCGAATGACGAGGAAGCGTCGGTATATGCGGCGCAGCTCCTCATGGCGTCCGTCCGAACCGAGGATCAGAAAGAGGGTAGGAAAATCTTAGAGCGTCTCCTGAACTCCGGTGAAACCTCTTTGAGGGTAACTACCCTGGCGCTTCAGGATGCGGTACACCGGCAGGCCTGGAAGGAAGCCCGGACCTATTTGGACCGGCTTTTAGCTGAACGCCGTTCCCCCCAGGATATACTCCTGGCCTACACGGTGGAACAGGGTTTGGGAAACAAGAGCGCCGCCCTCTCCTATGCCCGGGAACTCTACGAAGCGGACCCATCCAACGAGGAGGGGATTATCGCCTATATTTCCGCCCTGATCGATCTGGGCCGGCGGTCCGAAGCCGGCGCCCTGCTGGAAACCCGCCTGGCCTTGGGAGGCGGTATTATAAAAAGCCGTTATTATTATCTCCGCAGCCGCCTGCAGACCAATGAAGAATTGGCGATGAACGATCTCCGCTCCAGCCTTTTTGAAGATCCCCGGAACCTCAATGCCCTTACCGCGATGTTCGAAATTTACCATAGCCACAAGGACGAACGCCGGGCTGTCTATTACCTGAAACAAGCCCTGGCTTTGGCGCCGGACAATCCCCGGCTTAAGCGTTACGAGGCGGAATATGAGAGGGTGATGAAAAATTGAATTTTTGTTTATTTCACTTGAAAATCATTTGAAAAGGGTGAATGATATGATTAGAGCGTTTATAATGTAGACACGTTATGAACGGACCTCTTTAAAAACCTATATTTTTATAATAAAGGAGTTTGCGGTGCCGAATCTTAAGGGAACTAAGACTGAGAAGAATTTGCTTACCGCCTTTGCCGGAGAATCCCAGGCGAGGAACCGGTATACCTTTTGGGCCAGCAAGGCCAAGAAAGACGGTTTTGTGCAGATTTCCAATATTTTTACGGAAACCGCCGCACAGGAGAAAGAGCATGCCGAACGGCTTTTTAAGTTCCTTGAGGGGGGGGATTTGACCATCGAAGCGTCCTTTCCCGCGGGGATAATCGGGAAAACAAGCGACAACCTCGCCGCCGCTGCCGAGGGCGAGGATCACGAATGGAAGAAGATGTACCCCGAATTTGCCAAAGTGGCTCAGGCCGAAGGTTTTACCGTTATTGCCGAGATTTTCACAAACATCGCGGTGGCGGAAAAACAACACGCCAAGCGTTTCCACAAGCTCAAGGAAAATATTGATAACGGAACGGTCTTCAAAAAGGAAAAGAGTATATCCTGGCGCTGCCTGAACTGCGGCTATATATATGAAGGGGCCGAGGCGCCGAAGGCGTGTCCGGCCTGCGCCCATCCCCGGGATTATTTTGAAGTTTTAGGAAAAAACTGGTAGGGGCTTTAGCCTGATGGACCAACAGTCAAGGAGATTGCGAAATGACAAAATTTGTATGTGATACCTGTGGTTATGTCTACGATCCCGCCGAGGGTGATGAAGCCGGGGGTATTAAGCCCGGTACGGAGTTTGCGGCTCTTCCCGACGACTGGGTATGCCCTGTCTGCGGAGTAGGGAAAGACAGCTTCTCTCCCCAGTAAGAAAGAGTTTCTATGCTCTCCCGGGAAGATTTTGTGTTTACCATTGGCTATGACGGCCCCGCCGCGGTGGTGGACGGTCAGGCCAAGCACCGTAACGGTTCTCTTTCGACCCGTGAACTGGCCGAAAAGGGACTTTTCCGCGCCGCTTACTCTTCCGCTGTCTATTCCAGGGCTCCAGAGGATCTGGAAACCGTCCTGGAATTCTACAATAAGGCGGCGGGTACATCTTACACCCCGTCATCCTCCCTGGACCGTCTTTTTGGCGTCTTCCCCGTAGAGGTCAAACGCGCAATCATCCTGTAAAGTGATTCATATCCCTATTAGGGCCTTGTCCGGCTCCCGTGTTGCGCCAGTTAAAAAACGACCCATAGCCGAGCGGATGCGCCACGTTAAATTCTAACCAAGGCTTCCAGTTCCGCGCCGCGGAAGTACCGGCACATCGTGGGCGGAATGAAGCAGGCTGTCAACTGCCCGGTCCATCTGTACTTTCTGCTCCACTAAATCCGTTGCGTCTTTTAAGGCGAGGGCAGCCATCTTGACCCGCCGTTCCTCGAGCCTGTCCTCAAAATTTGGAGCAGCAATCCTGATTTTTTCCATGAATTCTTTGGTGTCAACCCCCATGTGCGCTAATATAAATATAGAACCTCAGCTATACTGACCAGATGGGAAGGGAAAATGATCTTTTCGAGCAAGTGCTCAAACTGTTGCCGGAAGGCTGGGAAGCAAAGGCGCGGGAACTGAAGGCGTTTCAACGGGCGCGGGGAATACAATCACCGGAAGACCTGATACAGACGATACTGCTGTACCTGACAGAAGGACGATCCTTTCGGGGGACCAGCGCGATAAAAAGTCTCTCAGGTGAAGGTACGATAAGCGATGTGGCGATTCTGAAACGGATGCGGAACAGTGCGGCCTTGCTGCAGTGGCTGT
>JAITBG010000061.1 GCA_031283725.1 Treponema sp.
ACCCACAAAAACGACAATTGCTATGTTGAACAGAAAAATTACGCCACCGTCCGCAAGATCGTCGGCTATTTCCGCTATCAGGGCGCCGTAGGGGTCGCCGCCTTGCAAGCCGTCTATGACGCCTACAATCCCCTGCTCAACTTGTATTACCCCTGCATGAAGCAAATCAAGGGCGTACGGGTCGGGGCAAAGAAAAAAAGAACATATGACCAGGGGAAAACACCCTTCCAACGGCTTTTGGAGCAGCCCTTTGAGGACAGGCTCGAGGAACGGCGGGTCAAGATGGCTGCCCTCGCCTTAAAAGACGCAACGGATCTAGTGGAGCAGAAAGTGCAGATGGACCGGGCGGTTGACCGCCTGCTTCATTCCGCCCCGGCGCGGAACTGGAAGCCATGGTTAGAATTTAACGTGGCGCATCCGCTCGGCTATGGTTCGTTTTTTACCTGGCGCAACACGGGGGGCTATGTTTGACACTGGGTAGAAGAGGGACAATAATAAAACTATGACAAAATTGTTTCATCCAATGGCGATGGTTTTTATGGCGGCATTGGCGTTTTCCGGTTGTTCCGGGCGGGGTGATGAACCGGTAACGTTGCGGGTATTGAACTACGTTGATATGACCCAACCCAACAGCGCCGAAGAGCTGGCCGGGGTATGGGATGCCTTTGGAGAGGCGAATCCCCATATTGCCATAGTCCGGGAGGATCTGTATGGCGAATCCTACCACGATAGAATAGCGGCCTGTGTTGAGGAGCGGCAGTTTCCGGACCTCATCTTCGCCTGGCCTTCGGGGCGGTCTGCGGGGCTCCATGCCGGGAACTTTCTGAAGGATCTTTCGCCCCTGGCAGCCAGGGACAAGCTTGGGACGGCCTTTTCCCCCTCAGCTCTGGAGGGGAAGGCCCAGGCCGCAGGGTATATGGGTATACTGCCCAGGTCCATTAGCTCTACCCATGCTCTTTATGTGAATACTGCGGTACTCGCCGGCGCGGGACTTACGGCGGCAAAGACCTACGATGAACTTAAAGCCCAGGTTCCCATACTCAGGTCAAAGGGCTATGAAACGATCCTTATCTGCAACCAGGATGCCTGGGTGATGCAGCAGTGCCTTTTCTCGTTAATTGCCGGGCGTTTCTGCGGTGAAGCCTGGGAACAGCGGATACTTTCCGGGGAGGCGAAATTCACCGACGGCGGCTTTACCGCGGCCCTTGGGTTTATCCAATCTCTCTATATTGACGGGGTTATATCCAGAAATACCCTTCAGATCGATTACCGGGATGTTGTTACCCTGTTTGCCGAAAACAAGGCCGCCTATCTTATCGACGGCGACTGGCGCGCCCGGGAGTTGATCTCCCTTGGGCGGCAGGATGGTATTCTGATTACCCTGTTTCCGGAGATTCGCGGCGTTAAGTTTAACGATTCCAGCTCGGTGATACCCGGGGCAGGGTGGGGCATCAATAAAAATATCCGTGAAAAGTCCCCCGAGGAGCGGGCCGCCTGGCGCCTGGTTCAGTGGCTTTCCGGTAAGGAAACACAGATTTTTTTACTGGAAGCCGGGGAAATAGGCATACCGAGCCGCATTGATATCGATGAAGGCAGCTTAAATCTGAGCCCTTTACAGATAGAGGCCGCTAAGCTTGTCCGGGAATATAAAACCGGTACCGCGGTGATCGACAGGGTCTTTCCGGAAAATGTGTACACCCCCATCAACGACGGATTACAGGAAATAGCCATGGGGACCAAAAACCCTACGGAGGTGGCGCAGTCGGTTCAACAGGCTTTCGATGCGTGGAACCGGTGAAGCCGCGCACGTAAGCCGGGCTGGGAACTAAGGCGTTTTGTCTTATCCTCGCCCGCTCCAATACGCATCTCCCCAGCGCAGTTCCTCCCGGAGCCTCGCCGCCTTAGTGTCGCCGTTGATCAGGACGCACTCAATGCCCGCCATCTCCGCCCAGTCCTGGAAATATTCCGCGCTTAGGGCGTTTGAGTATGCCGAGTGATGCGCTCCGCCGGCGATGATCCACGATTCGGCGGCGTCCCGCATATTCGGGCGCGGTTTCCATAAAGCACGGGCCACGGGGAGTTTCGGCATATCAGCCGCTTCCTTCGGGGCGGCTTGTTCTATCTTGATGGTGTCAATTTCGTTGAGGATCATCCTAAAACGGCTGCCCAGGTCTACCACCGTTGCCAGTACCGAGGGCCCCGGCGCGGCGTCAAATACCATACGGGCGGGGTCGGCCTTGCCGCCAATCCCCAGGGGGTGTACCTCGATGCGGGGCTTGCCGGAGGCGATACTGGGACATACCTCAAGCATGTGGGCGCCCAGAGCCGCTTCACGGCCCGGCTCGAAGTGGTACGTGTAATCTTCCATGAACGAAACGCCCCCGGGTAAACCGGCGGCCATGACCTTGGCGGCCCGGACCAGCATCGACTGTTTCCAGTCGCCTTCCCCTCCGAAGCCGTAGCCCTGCTCCATAAGCCGCTGACAGGCAAGGCCCGGAAGCTGGGGGAGGCCGTGCAGGTCCTGAAAGTTGGTAGTAAATGCCCCCGCGTGTTCCGCCTCAAGCATTCGCCGCAGGGCAATCTCTATCTTTGCCTGCCCCGCCACGGCGGCCCGCGCTTTGCCCGGATTACGTAATTCCGGCGCAAGCTCGTATGCGGCCTCATATTCCTTTACGGTCTTTTCAACTTCCGCATCGGTAACCTCATTAAACTTCCCGGCCAGGTCTCCAATTCCCCAGGTGTTTACCTGCCAGCCGAATTTGATCTGCGCCTCTACCTTGTCACCTTCGGTAACGGCAACCTCGCGCATATTGTCCCCCAGGCGCAATACCACGGAAGTAACGCCGTCGGCGCGCGCGGCGGCGGCCCGCATCCACACGCCGATACGGCGGCGGACTTCCCCGTCCTGCCAGAAACCGGCGACCACTTTTCGCGGGAGGCGCATCCGGGCGTAGATATGACCGTGTTCCCGGTCCCCGTGGGCGGACTGGTTCAGGTTCATAAAATCCATGTCGATGGAGGCCCAGGGTATGTCGCGGTTAAACTGCGTATGCAGATGAAGCAGCGGTTTTTTATTGATCGAGAGGCCGCCTATCCACATCTTTGAGGGGGAAAAGGTATGCATCCAGGTGATGATCCCGGCGCAGTTAGGCGCGGCGTTCGCCTCCTCAAAGAGTTTTCGTATGCCGCCGGGGGATTTCCCTATGGGTTTTAATAGTACCTTGCCGGGAATGGCCCGGTCCTTATCAAGCTCTTCCGCCATGACACGGGCGTGATCCGCCACCTGTTTTAAGGTTTCTTCGCCGTAAAGATCCTGGCTGCCAACGATGAACCAAAATTCGAATCGCTTCAGATTGATCATGGTTTACTCTCCGTTGTCATTTCGCACTTCTTCTTTTTGAATACAGGTCAAAGGCCACCGCCGCAAGCAGTACAAACCCTTTGATTGCCTGCTGCCAGTCGGTACTGACGCCGATGATGGACATACCGTTGTTAAGGACCCCGATAAAGAGGCCGCCCACTACCGCCCCGATGATCGTACCGATGCCCCCCGAAACCGCCGAGCCGCCGACGTAACACGCGGCGATGGCGTCCATCTCAAAGTTTTGACCCGCTTTCGGGGTGGCCGCGTTGAGGCGGGCGACAAAAACTAATGCGGCTACCGAGGAAAGAATAGCCATGTTGGTATATATCCAAAACATTACCCATTCGGTTTTAACACCCGAAAGTTTTGCCGCCTTCGCGTTACCCCCCAGGGCGTAAATATGACGGCCCTGTACGGTCTTTGAGGCGACAAACTGGTAAACGACGATGAGAAGCCCCAGGACAACTAAAATATTCGGGAACCCCCGGTAGAGGGCAAACACAATGGTGAACGTCAAAAGCACCAGCGCTATGGCCGTCACTTTGGCTATCCAAATACCGGCGGGAAGCCTATCAAAGTTATATTTTTTCTGTTCCTTCCGTTTTTTTAGCTCCAGCGTAATGATGAACGCGATGATCCCCAAACCGATAACAATGGAGAAAAGGTGAAACGTTGATGTGCCGATACTGAGCCCTCCCAAAAGGTCGGGGATATAACCGGACGCTAATACCTGGAACTCCGCGGGAAAGGGCGCCTTGGTCTGCCCCTGCATGATAACCTGCCCCAGGCCCCGGAACACCAGCATTCCCGCCAGGGTTGCGATGAAGGGGGGAACGTGCACAAAGGCAATCCAGAAACCCTGCCACATGCCGATGACCGCCCCGATGAGCAGGGCCAGGGACATGACCAAAAAGGGATTCATGTGCATATCCACAATCATCACCCCGCATACCGCGCCCACAAAACAGACAACGGAACCAACCGAAAGGTCGACATTACCGGTAAGGGTACAGAGCAGCATACCCACCGCGAGGATAAGTACGTAGCTGTTTTGCAGCACCAGATTGGTCAGATTCACGGGCCGGAAAAAAATACCGTTCGTCAGGATGCCGAAAAAAATCATTGCCACCGCCAGCGCAATGATCATGCCGTACTGCCGTGCATTTTTTTTTAAGAGCACAATTAAGGTATTCATCGTTTCTCCTAGTTAGATAAGATGTGGCGCATGATTTCTTCCTGCGTTGCGATTTTACCAGACAATTCGGCGGTAATACGCCCCTCGCTTAGCACGTAAATCCGGTCACTCATGCCGATAATTTCCGGCATTTCGCTGGATATAAGTACACAGGCTATGCCCTGGGCAGCTAAACTGTTGATAATCAGATAAATTTCATGTTTGGCGCCCACATCAATTCCCCGGGTCGGTTCGTCCAGAATAAGAATTTTCGGATCGGAGAAGAGCCACTTTGCCAATACCACTTTCTGCTGATTACCCCCGGAAAGATTCCCCGCAAGCTGCAAAATCGACGGCGTTTTGGTATTGAGTTTTTTACGGTAATCCTCCGCCGCCAGGATTTCCTCATGTTCGTTTATAATATTGCCGGGCGCGATTTTTTTCAATTTTGCCAGGGTGGTATTTTCTTTAATCGTCCCAATCAGCACAAGGCCGAATTCCTTGCGGTCTTCGGTTACATAGGCAAGGCCCTGTTCAATCGCCTTGGGAATCGAATTCAGGTCTACTTCCACACCGTTAATCAGGGTTTTGCCGCTGATATTAACGCCGTAATATTTGCCGAAAATGCTGGTAGCCAATTCGGTGCGCCCTGCCCCCACGAGACCGGCCAATCCCACCACTTCCCCGGCCCGTACGGTAATATTTACCATGTCCAGTTTCTTCCGTTCAGGATCGTCGGGGTTATAGACCGTCCAGTCCTTCACTTCAAATACGACATCGCCGATTGGATTATTCCGTTTGGGGAACCGGTCGGTAATTTCCCTGCCCACCATGCCTTTGATAATCCGGTCTTCGCTGATAGAGGCAGTCCCTCCGGCGTCCCGTTCCACTTCCAGGGTCTCAATAGTTTTACCGTCACGCAAAATAGTGATGGTATCCGCTACCTCCGCGACCTCGTTGAGCTTATGGGAGATCAGTACCGAGGAAATGTTATGCTGGTCACGGAGTTCCCGCAGGATTTGTAATAAATGCTTGCTGTCCTTTTCGTTAAGCGCAGAGGTAGGCTCATCCAGAATCAGGATTTTAGCGTCCTTAGCCAGGGCCTTGGCGATTTCAACAAGCTGCTGCTTGCCTACCCCGAGCTTGTTCACCTGCATATTTGGGTTTTCATCCAACCCCAGTTTTCGCATATAGATAAGCGCGTCGTCGCGCGTTTTATCCCAGTTTATGATATTGTACTTCGCCCGCTCATCCCCGAGAAATGTATTTTCCGCTATGGAAAGGTAGGGACTTAGGGCCAGTTCCTGGTGGATAATCACAATGCCGGCCTTTTCGCTTTGCTTAATACCGGCAAAGGCGCAGGGCTTGCCTTCAAAGATAATGTCACCCTCATAGGCGCCGTGGGGATACACCCCGGACAGGACCTTCATCAGAGTAGATTTTCCCGCGCCGTTTTCCCCCACCAAGGCATGTATCTCACGCTGCTTTACCCGGAGATTAACGTTATCCAGGGCTTTCACCCCGGGAAAAGTTTTGACGATATGTTTCATTTCAAGCAAAACAGCTCGTTCCGGCATAAAACACTCCTTTAGGGCGCAAGAATGAATAAGGAATTAGTAAAGAATGGAGAAGGGGGTTGTAATCCAGTCTCCATTCGGAACCTTCAAGTCTCCAAACCCCTCCTCCGGGTTATTCACCCCACTCTTCACTCCTTATTTGTCCGCGCCGTAACCGCCTACAGCCCAAGCTCCGCAGCCGTGTGATAGCCGGTATCGACAACCGCCGCCTTGAGGTTGTCTTTGGTAACAATGACCGAATCCAAAAGAAGGGACGGAACTATCTTGGCGCCGTTGTCGTAACTCGTGGTGTCCAGCCCGGTGGGGGTTCTGCCCTGCATAAGGGTATCCACCAGGGTAACCGTGGCGGCGCCCAGAGAGCGGGTGTCTTTCAGCACAGTGGCGTATTGCTCTCCGGCAAGGATGGATTTGCAGGAAGCGACGATACAATCCTGGCCGCCCACTACCGGGAGGGGTTTACCGGGGGTACTGCCGTACCCGACGGCTTTACAGGCTTCCAGGGTCGACAGACTGATGGGGTCATAGGGGGAAAGAATCCCGTTCAGCACCACATTGCCGGAGTAATACGCCGAGAGCAGATTTTCCATACGCTTTTGCGCTTCCGCGGCGTCCCAGCGCAGGGTGCCGATAACGGTCCGGTCTATCTGGCCGGAAGGTACTTTTAACACGCCCTTATCCATGAACGGCTTTAGCTTGTCCATCGCTCCCTGATAGAAACCGACGGAATTGTTATCGTCCGGGGAACCGGCAAACAATTCAATAATAACCGGGTTTGCGGCTGCCGCCTGATTGAGCTTGAGGCCGTTAATCAGGATATCGCCCATTTGCCCGCCGACCTTGTAATTGTCAAAAGACACATAGTAGTCCACGTTAGGGGACTGCATCAAAAGCCGGTCATAGGAAATGACGGGAATCTTGGCCGCCGCCGCGTTGGCAAGCTGGTTTGAGAGGGCGCCGCCGTCAATAGAGGCGATAACCAAAACCTTGACGCCCTTGGTTATCATGTCGTCAATCTGACGGGTCTGGGTGGGGATGTCGTCATCCGAATACTGCAGATCCACGGCGTAGCCCAATTTTTCCAGCCCTTCCTTAAAAATTCAAAATACAATGGCGCATACAGTCCTGTTAGACGAAGTGCGATTTGCTATATTGACAATTTTCTTATTTTTATATATTTTTAGTGCATGAAATTCATTGAAGCAATTTTAGTTTTTTTGTTTATTGATAACACTTATATTAAATACATTTTTCATTGCCACAATATGCCAGAACGATCATTTTTTTTAAATGGAAGACAGTTCCATATTTGTGCAAGATGTACTGGAATATTTTGCGGATTTTTTCTATTTCCTGTTTTGTTACCTTTTAAAATTAATTTTATTATTTTATTCATTATTATCTCTACAATATTTATATCAGCAGATGGATTAACTCAATTGTTCAAGTTAAGAGAATCAAACAATAGTTTACGTTTCATTACAGGAATGCTATATGGTATAGCATTCCCGAATGTATTTACCGTGATTATTAAGTTTCTGTTTCAAAAACTTCACGTTCAAGTGTAACATTAATCGTTCCTTCTTTATGCCCAGCTAAAAAAGCACATGGTGCAAAAATTAAAAAGAAACAGCAAGCCTTTTCTTTATTAAATTCACCCGCCGTAATGGTCTCACTGACAACTTTCCAACCTTCTTTTGAAAGGCCTCCAAGCGCTACAGTTTTTTCATTTTGTCCTTCAGGTGTATTCGGAAACTCTAGAGTTTTGAACTCCTTTTTGCTTTTTATACTGTCAAATGCGAGTTTGACAATTTTCTTCCTATCGCCTAGTGCCATGATGCCAATTTTTTCCAAATCAGACTCAGTCAATTCTTTCAAGTCTCGAGTTGTTAAAATTTTGTTTTTTTCGAATATTTCAACATATTCTTCAAACCCATTGTCAATCAGGAATTTTCTTAATTCTTCATTCATAACCTACCTCCAATGTCAAAATATGACCATATTACTTATATCATAGCAAAAACATTTTGTCAATAGTATTTTTCAATTTTCAAAAATATTCAAATCGCATTTCGCCTAACGTTCCGGCTGTTTACGACGTTGCCCGCCCCCTATAAAGCAATGCGTAGCATTGCGGGGGCGGGCAATGTGCCGGAGTGAGCCGTGCGAATGAGCGAAGCGATTGAGCTAGGCGAACGGAGGCCGAGCCGCTACTGCGGCGAAGCGTAAACAGTCCTGTTATGCGAGCGTTTTTGCGACTTCATACTACACCCTGATTTCAAGGTTGCTCCTAGCAAAAAAAGAATTGCTACGTGAGCCGCCCGCCATGGACGGCGGGCGGGCTTTGTTTTATAAATCATCAAAAAGTTCATAATTCCATTCATCGCCATGAACATTTTTAATACACCCTTTTAGGTGTTTATCAAATTCTTGTTTTACTTCTATTTTAGTATATATAGTTTTGACACATATCCGTAATGTCCCTTCATGAAAGCTTAGTTTTCGTAAGTAATTCGTCAACCCTAATTCATACAGTTTTCTGATGACAATATATATTCTATCATCAATACCGTAGTCTGGTATAATATCTATGTAATGGGATCCGTTTTTGGGGAAAACCCTTGTATAGTCATTGTTTTCTTCCAAAAACAATACAGATGCCTTTTTTGCGATGTAAACTTCTAAATCCCTAAGAAGAGGAGAATAATCTCCTTCATACTTCGCAACAATCTGTTCTAATTCACACATAATAACCTCCATTATAGATTACTTAAAATAATTGCAATAACAACTACAATTATTACAAGGATACCCAAAGACCAAGCGCAACCACCAGCCTTTTTACCAACTGTTTCTCCGAAACCTTTCCCAAAACCGGTTGATGCATCTTCACCACACATTGTGGCATGCTGTACTACCACCTGTTGTAGCATCTGAGACGCACGATCTTGGAAATAATATTCAGGTTTAGACGAAAAAAGCCTCAAAATCTTTTTTCTATCACCCAATGCCGAAATACCTATTTTTTCCAAATCGGCTTCTGTCAAATCTGAAACTGTATCAATATCAAACAGCCTATGTTGCTCGAATACCGAAATACAGTTAGTCAGGTTGTTTTCATCTAAAAGATTCTTCAATATCATCGTCCATGTTATTCTTCTATTTTCTTCCAATAATGGGGTTTAGACTTGTATCTGTAACAATCAGAATGGAAGCCGCATACTTATCAGCATCAGGATTGTCAATGCCTAATTTTTTAGACATCTCCATTATTGGGTTTAATTCAACATTGAAAAATACGAAATACTCAGTATTCTTGTTCACATTAAAATACTGATCATTCATGATTGTTAAACCATGTTTATAGCCGAAATCTTTGGCATGAGTCAACTTTGTTCCCATGAGCTGATATAGCTTCATTTCTGTGAGGAGTTTATTAAGTTCCGGTTCTTCAAAAGAAATGCCTTTCAACAACACAATAAGAACAAATTTATCCGGGAGATTGTAGTCATTTATAAGTATTAATGCGTCATCCTCCGTTGGACACTTTATGGCCATACGCCCATCATCTAGACGCTCTGTTGTATAGACAGGGTCTCTTGCAGAAGCAAAATGAATACAAAATATAACCATAAAAAGAGTAACCATAAACTGTTTCATCATTATACCTCCATTCTTTGTTCTGTGCCGCCATGGAGGGCGGCACTTCTGAACCCATCCAATTCTTTTTTTGCGTTTTATCATATCACAAGTAAGAATTCGTTGTCAAGCGGTTTTGTCGCAAAAATGTCGCATAACGTTCCGGCTGTTTACGACGGTTTGACAGCCCGAATAAAAAAATGCGTAGCATTTTTAGGGCTGGCAAACTGTGGGTGTAGTGAGCCGTGGGAATGAAGCGTAGCGGAATGA
>JAITBG010000091.1 GCA_031283725.1 Treponema sp.
TAAAAAAGCTCAACAGCCGGAATATCCAATACGCCGTAACCATGGAAGGGATGAACGAGATAATCCGCCGCAGTTATGGCTATTTTAAACGAACCATACGGAATGTGTTTTTTTATAAAGAAAAGATTGATGACGCTATTTTCGGGGCAAAACGGAGGAATGTCACTGCGGTGCTCCTTGTGGGGCTGAGCGATCTTGATTTCATCGTGGAACATTCCTGCCACTACCACGGTCTGAGTTTTCTTAAAACCGTGGACGAAAATACCGCCCGGGAACTTCTCAGGGAAAATATTCTGGCGGTATATGCCGAAACCATCCCCTTAACCATGGCTCAACCAAAGAAGAACGTTCTCTTTCTTTCCCGGATGCTAATTGAAAAGACCGCCGAGTCCGTATCCGTTTTGGTATAGGAAAATACCGGAGATTTATACGAACGGAAATTACAGTTTTACCTTTGGGCAGACTCCTTCACAGGTTCATATAGAGGAGCAGATTCCTTCCCTGGAAACTATTCTGAAGGAATCGAACACATCTTCTGCCGCTGCTGTTCTCCTGGTATGCGATACCCATACGGAATACATTACGAAAAAGATCTCCCGGAACCGCCCCACCTGTGTACTTGAAAGCGGAGAAACGCAGAAAAACTGGGGATCGGTTGAGCGCATTATTACTGAGGCGAGAGAGGTGGGTCTGGGCAGGGATGGGCTTTTTATCGGCATAGGCGGCGGGGTCATCACGGATCTTACGTCCTTCGCCGCTTCGGTGTATATGCGGGGCGCCGGACTCTGCCTCGTTTCCACCACCCTCCTGGGAATGACGGATGCCGCGGTTGGAGGAAAGACCGGATTTGATCTTTTGGGCATTAAGAATCTTGTAGGAACTTTTTCCCCTGCGTCCCATATCTATATGTCCCTAGAGGTGTTGAAAACCCTGCCCTCCAGGGAATGGAAATCCGGCATGGCGGAGCTTATTAAGACCGCGGTACTGGATTCCGCAGAAACCCTGGACTTGGTGAAGTCAAAAAAAATGCCCTTCCTGGACGGCGCTCTGGCCCGGGAGCCCGGCCTGCATATGAAGGAACTGATCGAAAGGGCGGTATTGGTAAAGGGCCGTATGGTGGAAACGGATCCCAGGGAGACCGGCACAGAACGGGCGCTCCTCAACCTGGGGCATAGCTTCGGCCACGCCTTGGAATCCGCCGCGGGACTGGGGACTCTCTCCCACGGCGAAGCGGTAGCCTGGGGTATGATCCGCGCCTGTGAATTGGGGCAAGCACTGGGGATTACCCCTCCCGCCCGGGCCCGGGAAATTACGAAAATCATTGCCGCCTATGGCTACGAGACCGCGGCGCCCCATAGTCTCTTGAAGGATATCAGGACCTTTATAAAAGCCCTTGAGGGAGACAAAAAAAAGAAAGCCGGTAAACTCAGTTTTGTTGTTCCCGACGCAGAACGGGCAGTATTGGTTTCAGCGGATATAATAGGGCTCCGGCTTCTAGAGCAAATAATCAACGGAGATTTACAACAATGAGCGGCAAAATTTTCGCCGTAGTTTTTTTATTAGTGTTTCTCACTATCCTTACATGCCTCCCCCTCTTTGCCCAGGAAATCCCTTCGGACCAGGGCGACGATAAGGACGGGAATCAAATTGTATACTTCATACGGGAAATTGATTTTAACATTACCGGCCGCACCCTCCCCTTCGCCCTTTTGCATACCTTGGATATAAAAACCGGGGAACGGTTGCGGTCCTTGGATACCTATATACGGCGTAAGACCCAAATTTTGCGAAACCAGAGGGTATTGGAGGAGGACCAATCCCGAATTGAGTATTTTATCGGCGAAGCCGGGGCAGACGGACTGGTCCCGGTGGATCTCATGATCTATGTCACGGATACCTGGAATATCATCGCCCTTCCTGAACCTAAATACGATTCCAACACCGGTCTGTCCCTTACCGTAAAAGCCCGGGACTATAATTTTTTAGGAACCATGAGTCCCCTGGCAGTCGATCTCGGATATAGTTTGGAAGAAAATAAAAATTCTTTTTTTATGGACCTTGATTCGGAGATTCCCTTCAAATTCCTCGGCTATAATTGGATTTTTGATTTTGACAATTCAATTAATTTTACCCAGAAGGCTCCCTTCTTCTACCAGAACACAACCGGCATTTCCATGGAACTGCCCTGGAGAAGAACCGCTTTTACTTTTGGATTTGAGCAGGCCTACATGCTCAACGAGGAAAACGATGATAAGGAAAAGCGTGAAACCGGAGTGGATTATTTCGCCGACACATGGTATATGTCCAGTGAGCTCTATACCCAATGGGATATTCCCACGGGTCTCGAATTAGGAGAGTTTGGAGAGCTCGCTTATTTTGCCAAACTTGCGGCTCAGATAAAGTACCGTCCCGGCGGCGACATCGGGGAGTACCGCCGGGGCCCTACCAATACTTTTAGTCACGGGTTGGATATAGGACAGATAAACTGGCAGGGAAACTACCGCAGTGGTATTGAGCTCAGCTTGAAAAATACCAATCAGTTTAACTATTCCAGCCTTGGCTGGGATAATAGTCTGATCTTCAGCGCCGTAGGGCATTTTCCCATAAGTCCCCGTTTTGGTATTTCCAGCCGCTTCCTGTACCGGCAATACTTTAACAGCCCCTACATGGACGCGGGAGATGTACTCCGGGGTATGAGAAACAATGCGCTGTACGCCAACTATATGCTTTCCCTCAACATTGACTTGCCTTTCCGGCTGTTTTTTTTCATCCCCTCCGCTGCCTTTAATAACCGCAAGCTCCGCGCCCTTGATTTTGAGGTGCACTTCTCTCCATTTTTTGATATAGCGGTCCTGGACGGTCCGGACCCGTATATGAAGGATGATTATACCATTGATCAGGTGATCACCACCGCGGGTTTTGAATTCATCGTCTATCCTCTTTCCTGGCGCAGCCTATATTTCCGGGGCAGTATAGGCTGGAATATGCGGGAATGGCTAAAAATACAACATCCTCCCGGCGGAGATTACCAGGAAATTTATATCGGCATAGGCCATTTTTTCTAAGATGTTTCCGGAGAAAAAAATATGGCAAATATTACAGTAATCGGAACCGGCTATGTGGGATTAGTTTCCGGATCATGTCTGGCAGATTTCGGAAATACCGTCACCTGCGTGGACAATAATCTGGAAAAAATTGAAAGCCTAAAACGGGGCGTTATTCCCATTTATGAACCGGGACTGGACACGGTAATGGACAGAAATACTAAGACCGGCAGGCTGAAGTTTACCACGGATCTTGCGGGATCGGTTAAGCAAAATCATGTGGCTTTTATCGCCGTGGGGACTCCTCCGGCGGATGACGGCAGCGCCGACCTCCGTTTTGTAGAACAGGCCGCACGGGAGATTGGGGCGGCCATGGACAGTTATCTGGTAGTGGTAAATAAAAGCACGGTCCCCATCGGAACCGGTCGCAAGGTTTCTCTCTGGATCAAAGAGGAGCTTGTTAAACGGGGATTGGATATACCCTTCGATGTTGTTTCCAACCCCGAATTCCTCCGGGAAGGTTCGGCGGTTCAGGATTTTACCCATCCTGACCGGGTTGTTATAGGCAGTAACAGTGATAATGCCCGAAAGATAATGAAGGATATTTATCGATCCCTATACCTTAATGATACTCCCTACATCGAAACAAACCTTGAATCGGCGGAGATGATAAAATATGCCTCCAATGCGTTTCTGGCCTTAAAAATTACCTTCATCAATGAAGTAGCAAACCTCTGTGAGAAAGTAGGTGCCAATGTTCAGGATGTCGCCAAGGCGGTGGGACGGGACGGACGGATAGGTTCCAAGTTTCTTCATCCCGGTCCCGGTTACGGAGGTTCCTGTTTTCCAAAGGATACCCAGGCCCTGGCCCGTATAGGCCGGGAAGCGGGGGCTCCCCTTTCTGTGGTGGAAGCAACCATAGCCGCCAATGAACGGCAAAAGCTTAAAATGATAGACAAAGTTGAGGCCGGCTTTGGCGGACCAGGTTCTCTGACCGGTAAAATCATCGCCATCCTTGGAATGGCCTTTAAACAGAATACGGATGATATGCGGGACTCTCCGGCCATTGCCATTTGTGAAGGGCTTGTAAGGCGCGGAGCCGGGCTTAGGGTTTGGGATCCCGCGGCAATGAAGGAAGCGGCGTGGCGCCTTGGGGCTATAAAGGACAGGGTCTTTTTTTCCAGTGGGGAATACGATGCCATGGAAGGCGCCGATGCCCTGGTTATCCTTACCCCATGGAATCAGTTCAGAAATCTTGATTTAGTAAAAATAAAAAAACTGCTTGTTCGTTCCCTCTTTTTTGATTTCAGAAATATCTATAAACGGGAAGAAGTTGAAGAGGCCGGCCTGCGGTATTTCTCTGTAGGGAGATAGTAATAATAATGAAAACCGTCTATTTGGGCATGTCCGGGGATATCATCCACCCGGGGATCATTAACATTATTAAAGAAGCGGAAAAACACGGCGATGTCCTGGTGGGACTCCTTACCGATTCTGCCATTGCCGCCCATAAACGGATTCCGTACCTTACCTACGATCAGAGAAAAGCGGTGGTAGAAAATATAAAAGGTGTGGCCCGGGTAGTAGCCCAGGAAGAATGGAGTTACATACCAAATCTAAAAAAATACAAGCCCAACTTTATCATCCACGGTGATGACTGGAAAACCGGCCCTTTAAGCAAAATACGGAAAGAAGTATACACCGTAATGGCGGAGCAGGGAGGAGCCGTAATAGAAATCCCCTATACCAAGGGGATCAATTCCACTGCCATCAACGAAGCCCAGCGTTCTATAGGCACCACCCCGGATATACGGCTTAAAGCCCTGAGACGGCTCATCGAAGTTAAACCGGTGGTGCGTATATTGGAAGCCCATTCCGGTCTTTCCGGGCTGATCATAGAAAATCTGGAAATTAGCAAGGATGACGGAACCCACAGTTTTGACGGTATGTGGTCTTCCAGCCTCACCGATTCTACCAGTAAGGGCAAGCCCGATATTGAGGCGGTGGATTTAACAACCAGGCTTCAGGATTTAACTAATATCCTGGAATGTACCACCAAACCGATTATTTTTGACGGTAATACCGGGGGCAAACAGGAACACTTTGTGTTTACCGTACGGACCCTGGAACGGAACGGCATTTCCGCAGTGATCATAGAGGATAAGGCGGGGCTTAAAAAAAATTCCCTCTTCGGTACTGATGTAAACCAGGAGTTAGCTTCTGCCATCGAATTCTGCGAGAAGATACGCGCGGGAAAACGGGCTCAGATAACCCGGGACTTTATGATCATTTCCCGGCTGGAAAGTCTTATTGCGGGTTTTCCGGTATCCGATGCCCTGGAACGGGCAAGAGCCTATGTTAAGGCCGGGGCGGATGGCGTCATGATCCACAGTAAAGAGAAAAACGGCGAGGACATCAGGGAATTTTGCAATATATTTCATCATGAGTATGCACATGTGCC
>JAITBG010000119.1 GCA_031283725.1 Treponema sp.
GTACTATAACATTAAATACCAGGGGAGTAATTAACCCCGTTATTACATTTTTTGGAGGATATCGAAAATGAAAAGAGGAATGATACTTTTGTGTGTCTTGCTGGCAAGCGCCGCCTTAACTTTCGCTGGAGGCGGACGGCAGCAACAATCCACTGGCGCGGCCTATCACATCGGCATGGTCACCGGCACGGTTTCCCAGTCCGAAGACGATCTGCGGGGCGCGGAAGAACTGATCCGCCGTTACGGCAGCGTTTCCAGCGGCGGCATTATCCAGCACGTCACCTATCCTGACAACTTCATGGATCAGCAGGAAGTGACCATTTCACAGATCACAACTCTGGCGGACGATCCCTTGATGAAGGCGATCATTGTGAACCAGGGTGTGCCCGGTACCGCGGAAGCCTTTAGACGGGTCCGGGAGCGGCGGTCCGACATTATGCTCTTCGCCGGCGAGTCCCACGAAGATCCCCTGGTCATTCAGCAGGCCGCGGACCTCGCCATCAGCGCGGACTTCATTTCCCGGGGCTATACCATCATCTGGGCGGCCAAGCAGCTTGGAGCGGACACCTTTGTGCACATCTCTTTCCCCCGGCACATGTCCTACGAAACCCTTGGCTTGAGAAGGCAGATCTTTGAAGCAGCCTGTAACGACCTGGGGCTCAAGTTCGTTTTTGTGACCGCCCCGGACCCGACCTCCGACGTGGGAGTCGCGGGCGCCCAGCAGTACATCCTGGAACAGACCCCTCAGTGGATTCAGCAGTACGGCAAAAACACGGTGTTCTTCTGCACTAACGATGCGCACACGGAACCCCTGCTCCGGCAGCTCCTGGCTTACGGCGGCATGTTTGTAGAAGCGGACCTGCCCTCTCCCTTAATGGGCTATCCCGGCGCGCTGGGCATCGATCTTTCTGCGGAGGCGGGTAATTTCCCCGCGATCCTCAAGAAAGTTGAGGAAGCGGTGGTCGCCAAGGGCGGCGCCGGTAAGTTTGGCACCTGGGCTTTCTCCTACGGCTTTACCGCCAGCGCAGGCCTCGGCGAATTCGCCAAGCGGATCCTGGACGGCGGCGCCAAGCGGGACAGCCTTTCCGACCTCTACGCAGCCCTGGGCGAATTTACCCCCGGCGCCAAATGGAACGGCGGCTACTATGTAGACGCCAACACCGGGGTCCGCGCCCGGAACCAGATCCTGATCTACATGGACACCTACATCATGGGCAAGGGCTACCTCCCCACCACCGAGCAGGTTGTTCCGGAGAAGTACTACAATATCAAGTTCCAGGGCGGCAACTAGACGCCCAAAGGTTTGCATATGGCAAACACAGAGGACATTAAGCCCGAACCCCTTCTGCGTTTGGAAGGGGTTTCAAAAGATTTTTACGGAACCCCCGTCCTGTCCGACGTGAATTTCTCCCTGAACAGGGGAGAAATTCTTGGACTGGTGGGGGAAAACGGCGCAGGCAAAACAACCTTGATGCAGATCCTCTTTGGGATGCCCGTCATTGCCGACACCGGGGGCTTCGGGGGCAGGATTTACCTCCGAGGCTCGGCGGTGTCCTTCAAAAGCCCCTTCGACGCCATTGACGCGGGAATCGGCATGGTACACCAGGAGTTTTCCCTCATCTCCGGCTTTGCAGCCTATGAAAACATCCTCCTCAACCGGGAGCCCACCCGGAGCAACCCGGCGGTGGAGGTTTTTGGGGAAAGGCTCGCCACCCTCAAGCGGGATGTGATGAGAAGCCGCGCAGGGGGCGCTATTGAAAAGCTGAGGGTCAAGATTGCCGCGGATACCGTGGTGGCGGAAATGCCCGTAGCCCACAAACAGTTCACCGAAATTGCCCGGGAAATAGACCGGGACCGGATGGAACTCCTGGTGCTGGACGAACCCACCGCGGTGCTCACCGAAAGCGAGGCGGACATACTCCTGGGATCGCTCAAACGGCTGGCCTCCGAGGGGATCGCCATCATCTTCATATCCCACCGGCTCCACGAAGTTACGGAAATTGCCGACCGGGTGGTGGTGTTGCGGGACGGGCACATTATCAAGGACACCCCCAACGACAATGTTTCCGTACTGGATATCGCGTCCTGGATGGTAGGCCGGGAAATGGCCGACACCCACCACTCCGTCCGGGAACAGACCCTGGAGGGAGAGGCGCTGCGGGTTGACCATCTCTGGGTGGATATGCCCGGGGAAACGGTGCGGGACGTTTCCTTTACGGTAAAGAACGGGGAGATATTCGGCATCGGCGGACTTGCCGGACAGGGCAAGCTCGGCATACCCAACGGCATCATGGGGCTCTTTCCCGCCGGGGGGACGGCGCTGCTGAACAACTACCCGGTGACCCTGGGAGAACCCGCCTTGGCCCTGAACTCCGGCATGGCCTTTGTCTCCGAGGACCGCCGGGGAGTGGGGCTCCTCTTGGACGAAAGCCTGGACTGGAACATCGCGTTTGGGGCCATGCAGACCAAGAGCGCCTACCTCAAGTCCTTTTTCGGGGGCCTTTTCAAACTCAGGGACGAAAAGGCCATGGCCGCCTTGGCGGAGGAATATATCAGAAAGCTGGAAATAAAATGCACCGGGGGCAGGCAGAGCGCCAAGGAGCTTTCCGGGGGGAACCAGCAAAAGGTATGCCTCGCCAAAGCCTTTGCGCTGGACCCCAAACTACTCTTTGTGTCCGAGCCTACCAGGGGCATCGACGTGGGGGCCAAGAAAATAGTGCTGGACACCCTGCGCTCCTACAACCGGGAACGGGGAACCACCATCGTCATGGTTTCCAGCGAGTTGGAAGAGCTTCGATCCATCTGCGACCGTATCGCCATTGTAGACGAAGGCCGGATCGCGGGAATACTAACCCCGGACCGGCCCGCAACGGAGTTCGGCATCCTCATGTCGGGGGGAAAACTATGAGCGACGGCAACACGTTGAACGGGCGGATACGGGAGTTTGCCGCCGACTTTGGCTGGCCCCGGCTGATCATCTTCTTCTTTGTGGTAGCCCTCTTTATCACCGCTCCTTTTGTGGGGGTCCGGGTGGACAATTCCTTCAAGGATGTGCTGGTCCGTTTCGGTCAAAACGGCGTTATGGTGCTGGCCATGGTACCTATGATGCAGGCCGGCGCAGGGCTCAACTTCGGGCTTCCCGTAGGGATCATCGCCGGGCTTTTGGGGTCCACCCTGGCAATGCAGCTCCACCTGACCGGCTTCGCGGGCTTCTTTATGGCCATTGTGTTCAGCCTCCCCTTCGCCGTTCTTTTCGGCCTGCTCTACGGGATGCTCCTCAACAAAGTGAAGGGCGAGGAAATGACCATCGCCATGTATGTGGGCTTTTCCACAGTCACCTTCATGGCCATCATGTGGCTGATCCTCCCCTTCACCAACCCAACCATGGTGTGGGGTTACACCGGCCAGGGCCTGCGGACCACCATCACCCTGGACGGCTACTGGGCCCGGACGCTCAACAATTTCCTGGCCGTCAAAATCGGCCCGGTGTTCGAGTTCCCCACAGGGTCCGTCCTGTTTTTCGCGCTTATGGCGTTCATCATGTGGCTCTTTATGCGCAGCCGCACCGGCACGGCGCTCACCGCGGTGGGGTCCAACCCGGACTTCGCCCGGGCCGGCGGCGTTTCCGTCCCCCGGATGCGGGTCATCAGCGTAGTGGTGTCCACAGTCTACGGGGCCGTCGGCATCCTGGTATACCAACAGAGCTTCGGCTTTATCCAACTCTACCAGGCGCCGCTTTTCATGGCCTTCCCCGCGGTGGCCGCGGTACTGCTGGGAGGCGCTTCGGTCAATAAAGCCACCATACTCCATGTAGTGGTGGGGACATTCCTGTTTCAGAGCATCCTCGCCATGACCCCCAGCGTGATCAACAGCATCCTGAGAACCGATATGTCCGAGGTCATTCGGATACTCATCTCCAACGGAATGATCATCTATGCCCTTACCCGGAAAACGAAGGTGACCAAATGAAAGATTCTGAGAAGTTCCGCAGTTTTGCGGCGGACAACATGGTGGTCATCATTTTTGTGGCGATCACCCTGACCGCCACCCCCATTTCCGGGCTGTCCCTGCCGTCCATCGCCCAGGAGATATTCACCCGGATAGGCCGGAACTGCTTCCTGGTATTCAGCCTGATCCTGCCCATCATGGCGGGCATGGGGATCAACTTCGGCATGGTCCTGGGCGCCATGGCCGGGCAGATCGGCCTAATCTTCGCCGTGGACTGGAACATCGTGGGCGTGCCGGGACTTATCTTTGCCGGCCTTATCGGCGTGCCCATAGCCGCGGGCCTGGGATGGCTTGCGGGGCAGATCCTGAACCGCGCCCGGGGCAGGGAAATGGTAACCGGCTACATCCTGGGATTCTTCATGGACGGCTTCTATCAATTCGTGGTGCTCTACTTAATGGGCCCCATTATCCCGGTCCATTCCCTAAACATCACCCTGAGCCGGGGCTACGGCATCCGCAATACCCTCACCCTGGATTCGGTACGGCAGTCCCTGGACCGCCTCATCCCCCTGCGGATCGCCGGGCTCACCATCCCCGTGGCGAATTACCTCATCATCGGCGTCCTGTGCCTGTTCATCGTCGCGTTCCGCAAAACCAAGCTCGGCCAGGACATGCGCGCGGTAGGCCAGGACCAGCAGGTAGCCCATGCCGCGGGCATCCCCGTGGACCGCACCCGGATCCTCGCCATCGTCATTTCCACGGTATTGGCCAGCCTGGGCCAGTTGATCTTCCTCCAGAACATGGGGAACGTGGCCACCTACAACGCCCACAAACAGACCGGCTTCTTCGCCGCCGCGGCGATTCTGGTGGGCGGCGCGTCGGTGACCAAGGCAACCATCCCCAACGTGTTTATCGGCACCGTGTTGATGCACCTCATGTACATCGTGGTACCCAGGGCGGGGACCAACCTCTTCGGCAACGCCATGATAGGCGAATATTTCCGGGACGCCTTTAGCTACGGCGTCATCGCCCTGGCCCTGGTGATCCACGCCTGGCGCAAACGGGCCAACGCCGAATCCGCCCGGGCGGGACTCCGGGGCGCCGCCGGGGAGGTCCGGGCCCGCAAAGGGGCTTCCCTATGAAGCGCCGCCGGCTCGCCATCCGCCTGGCCCTGGTTCTGGTCTGGTTCCTCCTGGGAGCGGCGCTTTTCGTCTTCCACCGGGGCCATTCCCTGCTGGTGGACAACCACAACCTCCAGGACGAAGGCATCCGCGCCCCGGATCTGATAACGGTTTCCATTGACGGCGGCTATCCCCTGGAATTTTTCCGGGGCGACCGTGACCGCTACAGCCTGGGGGGGACCAACCACCGGATACGCATAGAATTTTCCGACGGGAGGGCTCCCTTTGAAGGGGCCTTCAAGCTCCCCATAAAGGACGATATGTACATCCTTTCGGTGCCGAAGATGATCAACGGCATAGAGCCCTTCGTGGAAGTATTCCACATAGTCCAGGAAAACAGGGCCCGGGCGGAAGAGGAAATCCCCGCCGCGGACGAGCCGTTTTTTATCGAGTGAAGCGGGAAACCACGAAACGCGCCTTTCCTTCCGCCATTTTGCGATTCGTTTTCTTGACAGACCGAAAAAAAGCGTAGTTTAATATTCTATGGTATATACACGTATGGCGATAACAGGATTGCTTCTTTTTACGCCCCGCATCCTCTTCACCTGTTCCTTCCCCACTCTTCGCTTTTACCCCCCCCCCCCCCCCCACTTAGAGTGTAGTTGTTTCACCCCATACCCCATACGGAGCGGTTTTCACCCCATCCGCCGCGGCTTTTGACTCCGGCGTTAAAACTTCCGGGTCAGCCGTTAAAAATTCCGGGTCAGCCGTTAAAACTTCCGGGTCAGCCGTTAAAAATTCTGAGCCAGCCGTTAAAAATTCTGAGTCAGCCGTTAAAAATTCTAGGCCGGAATTTCAAACTTCTGAGCCGGAATTTCAAACTTTTACCGCAAAAGTTTCAACTTTTGACCCCGGCGCTACACTGCCTGGCTCCGGCGTTACAATGCCTGGCTCCGGCGTTACAATGCCTGACCCCGGCGCTACACTGCCTGACTCCGGCGTTACACTGCCTGATTTTGGCGTTACAACGCACGGCCCGGCGGTTCGAAATACCGCCGCTTACCCTGACGGACTGGGCGTCCCTGGGTTTCCGGGACAAGGACGATCCTTCGCCCATACCGCCGCCTGAAGGGGCGCCCGCGGCTGCCCTGAGCTATCCCGGGGGGCCCCACGCCGTGACCGCGCGCCTGGGGCCGTTGGCGGGGACCCGGGAACTGGACCCCCGGAGCGATTACGGCTATGCGCTCTACATGGGGATCATGCCCCCCGGCGGGGCGACGCCGGAGCAGGCGGCGTCGAAGAAGCGCTACCTGATGGAGCCGCCCAAGGACGGGGAGGGGCTTGAGCACCGGTTTACCCGGCGGCGGAAGGAGCAGCTGGTGTTCGACGCGGAGGAGGCGGGCATGACGGTGTACGTGTGCTGCCGCTACGAGAACGCGAAAGGCGAGGCGGGGAACTGGGGGCCGGTAGTGTCGGCCATCATCCCTTGAAATCAGACTAAAAGTCCGTATGAGTAATCATGGGGCAAAAGCCCCAAAAGGCGTTTGCGATGAAAAAACGGTTTTTAGTGGTTTGGGCGGCCAAGCTTGATCAACAGGCGTGATGGGATGCCAAAGCGAAGGGGCAGGAGGTTGAAGTAAAGATGGCAAAGAGTAACGATTGGCGGCCTTTGACGGTTTTCCTGTGCGGTATAGGATTAGCGCTTATAAGCAACTCAGGGTATGCCCAGGAGGCCGGGGGTAGTTTGGGCAATTTCGGTTTTACGTTTGCGCCCAAAATACTTAAAGAAGGTTCTATCACCGATCTTGGTTTCAATCTTACATACACGGATCGCCTGAGCGGGGCGGTGAATTTCCGGTATACGGCAATAACCGAAAACACGGAACTGCTTGACGCCGCCGATTCCCTTAATGCGGTAACCGAACATATCTTTGAAATCTTCTTTCTGCCCCTTCAATATTCATTGCTTGCCGCAGAAAGGTATACATTCTACCTTGGGGGCGGGGCGTATTATGAATATGATGACTTAACCGAAAAAGGCTTCTTTAATATGCCGGCCCTGGAAAATCTGAATAAGGAGCCGGTTAACGCATATACCAACGACTTTTCCATGCACGTATTCGGACCGCTTGTGGAGGGCGGCTTCGAATATACAGGAAAGTGGTTTGCCCTGGAACTTACCGGCGGAGTGATTCCGGTATTCCTGCTGAGTTCAACCCAAAAAATGACAATGGTTCCCTTGCTTGAGCCGGATTATGCGGATTATGCACAAACCACCTGGGACAGCCCGTATTTTTACGCCAGTCTTGACTGCACCCTGTTTGAATATTTCAATGTGGCGGCGCTTTATAATTTTGTCCATCTGGCATACAAGACGGTAGACTTTGACGAACAGTTCAAGTGGCGGACCCCGCAGCGGGAAACTTTTTCCCAGTCTTTAAAAATTGAAGGTTCCGCCCTTTTACCCCTGGGGGGAGGGGTGTCTTTTCAAATTGGGTATGGCTTTGCCTTTGACTGGATGCGGTTTGATGCCGAATCGCCTTCCCTGAATAAAAGGCAATACGCATTACTAACGGTCAAAAAGACCGGAAATTAAGGAGACGAGCATGAAAAAGAAACAGTTTGTTTTGAGTATTGGAGCAGGGATGCTGTGTCTGGCGCTGTCCGCCTGTCCCATGGAATCCAAACCAACAGAACCAACCAAACCAACAGAACCAACCAAACCAACAGAACCAACCAAACCAACAGAACCAACCAATCCAACAGAACCAACCAATCCAACAGAACCAGCAGAACCAACAGTTCCGGCTTCAAAGTATGCCAAGGAGTATTGGGGGGAATGGCTCCGTATGGATACGGGGAATACCTGGTATATATCCAGCAGCACCATAATAACAAAAGACTCACCCGGCTCGGTATCCCTATCCAAACAGTCCGACAGGGTAATTGAAGTACGCGAGGGTTCCCGAAAATATTACCTCTACGCATCCCGTATTGCCAACGCCAGCTTTACCGGGAAAATTGCCTCCGTTGGAACCGATCCCGCCAAAAATGTACAGCGCGCGCTCGGCAGCGGCCTTGGCGGCGTAAAAGTAGTCGTAACCAATCTAAACGATAGGGCAAACGAATTAACCGCAACCACCGACGGGGAAGGCAAATTTAAAGTTGACGGCGCGATTCCCGGGGATGTATACAAGATAACCGTAGAAGACCAGACTACCACGGTAACTCCCGCCGCTAACGGCGACGATGTGGGAACCATTACCATTACCGTTACCGGCGGCGCCAATTTCAAGACAAGCATCAAACCCCAATCAAGCTCTGTTGATATGCAGTGTTTATACGCCGATCTCAACGCATATACGTTTATTATAACCGTGCAGAATACCGGTACGGCCGATTGTCTCGCCCCAACATACGCCCTTGATTTTGACAGCGGCCTCAGAGTGATCTCCACACCCGCTTCCCAGATTCTGGGTACCATTGAACCGGGAAAGAGTAAAACCATTGAAGTTACCCTGAGCTGTCAACCCGTTCAGGCGGAATACGAATTCAAGAAAATAGGCATCAGCATTACCGACGTTGAGCATAAAATCTGGGAAGATTCGGTTTCCCTGAAATTCAACAAGGCGCCGGTCAATTTCAATATCAAGGCGGACAGCGTTATCTCCGGCGTTATTATTACGCCCAACGCAAGGGCCTATACCTTTTCCGGCACGTCTTCGTCTCTCACCATGCCCTGGTCAACCCGTGAGTATTTGGTTGTTTTTTCAGGGGCAACCGCGGATACCGAGGCGGTCTATTCGATGGGCGTCCATGTAACACCGGACAGTAATTTTACCGACTTTACCGATCTTGGTAATTATGAGAGCAACGATACTGAAAATGCGGCAACGGCAATAAAGGTGTCGGATAAAATTATGTCCTATCTGCACAAGAACGATATTGATTATTACAAAATAAACCTGGGTACAACCGCGCCGCAGATCAAGCCGGTATCCATGACTGATTTTGCCTATACGGA
>JAITBG010000161.1 GCA_031283725.1 Treponema sp.
ATCGGCATCGTGGGCGGCACGGCCCCCTACCACATCGACGCGCCTCCCGCGTCCGACGAGGGCCGCCTGCTGCCCTTCTACCTGTTCACCCGCCGCCGCCGGGAACGCCTGGACCTGTCGGGCAACTCCGGCAAGACCATCTGCATCAGCATATCCCGTGAAAACGCCAAAGGCGAACCCGGCCCCTTCTGCCCCATCATCACAGCGATTATCCCATAATGGAGCCATGCGCCCTATGGGGTTTGCGGAAGCGCACAAACGGATCAGTGGGGGCCTAGCAGAGACCCCACGCTGAACGGTGTGTGGGTGCGCTTCGTGCCGCGTAAGGGCGCATGGCTCCAACTTTCCTCGCAGCCGGTGTGTCAGGCTGGGTAGGCGGGGTAGGGGAGTGCGTCCCCTCACTCCGCCCACCCGGCATAAACCACCGGCCCCGCAAACAGAGCTCACCCAGTGTGAAACACCGGTTCTGCGAACCGGACGGTGGAGCCGTGCGCCGACGAGGTACGGAAGCGCACCCACAAACCGTTCAGCGCGAGGTGTCAGGTTGGGTAAGCTTGGTGTGGGGCTGCGCCCCCTCACTCCGCCCACCCGGCGTAAACCGCCCGCCCCGCGAACAGAGCTCACCCAGCGTGAAACACCAGTTCTGCGAACCGGAGAACTGCGCTTCCGTAAAACCCGCTATTAGGCTATACTATATCCAGGAGTTGTCCCCATGCTTAAAACAATGCGTAACATCGGCATTATGGCTCATATCGACGCGGGAAAAACCACTACCACCGAGCGGATACTGTACTATACCGGAAAAAGCCATAGGATAGGCGAGGTGGATGACGGCGAAGCCATCATGGACTGGATGGAGCAGGAACAGGAGCGGGGAATCACCATACAAAGCGCCGCCACCACCACGTACTGGACCCGGGGCGGGGAAACGTTTCAGATAAACATCATCGACACCCCGGGGCATGTGGACTTTACCGCCGAAGTGGAGCGGTCCCTGCGGGTTCTCGATGGGGCGGTGGCGATTTTTGACGCCGTCCGGGGGGTGGAGCCTCAAACCGAAACCGTATGGCGCCAGGCGGAGCGTTACAAGGTGCCCTGTATAGGGTATGTGAATAAGATGGATAGGGTAGGGGCGGATTTCTTCCAGGTTTTAGAGGATGTCCAGGTAAAACTGGGCGCCAAAACCATGGCCCTCCAGATACCCATAGGCAGGGAAAATACCTTCGAGGGGATCATCGATCTGGTGGATATGCGGGAGCTCCGCTGGGACGCCGGCGACGACGGTGAGACGATAATCCCCGCTCCCATCGCCCCTGAGCGGGAGGCCCTGGCTTTGGAATGGCGCGAAAAGCTCATCGACGCTCTTTCGGCAGTCTCCGACGCGATCACCGAAAAGTATCTGGGGGGGGAAGAAATTGAGGGTGCTCTTATCCGCAGGGAACTGCGCCGGGCCGTCCTAAACCGTTCCCTGCTGCCCATGCTTTCAGGCGCGTCCCGACGCAATATCGCTGTTCAGCCGGTGATAGACGCTATGGTAGACTATCTCCCCGCGCCAGACGAGGTTACCCCTGCGGTGGGGCATCACCTTAAGAAAGAAACGGATGTGCTCCTCCCCTGCGATCCCAATGGGCTGCCTTTGGGATTGGTCTTTAAGATACAGAATGACCGGGAGGCGGGGAGCCTTTGCTACGTGCGTATGTATTCCGGTATTCTCAAACCCGGCAGCGCGGTCTTCAACGTGGGGAAGAAGAAGCGGGAACGGATCAACCGCATACTCCGGATGCACTCCAACAAATCCGAGCCCATGGACGAACTGGCCGCCGGGGACATTGGGGTGATCATCGGGATGAAGCTTGCCCAGACCGGAGACACCGTTGGCGGCGAAGGCTGGCCGGTGGTACTGGAGAAGATGGATTTTCCGGAACCGGTAATTTCTGTTTCCATTGAGCCCCGGACCATGTCGGAGATGGATAAGCTCCGGGATATTCTGGCGCTCCTCGCCAAAGAGGACCCCACCTTTACTACCAAGGATAACCAGGAGACCGGGCAGCTCATTATCTCCGGCATGGGGGAACTTCACCTGGATGTACTGGTTACCCGGATCACCAGGGAGTACAATCTCAGCGCAAAGGTGGGGAACCCCCAGGTTACCTACCGTGAATCGATTACCCGGACGGTGGAACATGAGGAGCAATTCTCAAAACTTATGGCGGGTAAAGAAAACGCGGCGGTACTACGCTTTAAGGTTGAGCCCCTTCCTTCAGGTTCCGGAAACCGTTACACCAACGCGGCAAAACCGGGGAATGTCCCGGGGCCGATCTTCGAGGCCATAGAGCGGGGCGTGAAGGGGGCGTTTTCTTCCGGCATAGTCCTGGGCTACCCCTGCATAGACGTGGGGGTCACCCTGACGGGGCTGGAATACTCGGAACTCACCGGTACGGAATTTGCCTATGAAGCCTGCGCCAGCCGGGGGGTCTACGAAGCCTGCCGGGAAGGGGAGCCCGTACTCCTGGAACCGATCATGGCGGTGGATCTTGTTTCCCCCAAGGAATTTGTAGGGGACGTGATGAGCCTTGTAACCCAACGGGGAGGCCAGGTCCTGAGCATGGATTCCAAGATCGGCGCCGACGAGGTAAGGGCCCTGGCGCCTATGGCGAAGATGTTCGGCTTTATGACTTCCCTCCGTTCGGTGAGTCAGGGCCGGGCTACTTTTACCATGGTGTTTTCCCGCTTTGAAAAGAAGCCGGAACGGTAGGGATACGCGAAAAACGCTCGATGGCGTTTTTCAACGCTTTAGCAGCCTGTTCTTATCAGTTCTCGATTCTGAAGAGCTTCTTGAAAAAATTTAGTATCCCATTCCAGATACGCCGGAAAAATCCGGGGTTACGGAGTTTGTTTATCCTTTTTGCGGCCAGGGTGATTTCTTCGGCGGTAAAATTTTGGCGCTGGAGGTTTTCCTCAACCTCGTATTCCAGTTTTGAAAGGCTGTCGCTGATGTCCACCACCACGGCGTTAATGGTCCTCCACCCCAGATATCGCGCCGCCTCAAGCCGCCTGCCCCCGGCGATTAACTGATTGCGGCTGTTAATCACGATTGGGCTCATCTGGCCGAAACGCTTCATGCTCTCCGCCAGGGAAGAAATATCTCCCATTTCCTTGCGGATACGTTTTTTTACAATAATTTCATCCAAGGGGATCTGCACCGGAATACCTCATATACAAAATGTACCACTTTTTAAGGATTTAATCGAGCAGGGGGTTATAGTCCGGAAGTTCCAGCCCGAATTCGTCAACCGGGACGCTGGGGTTGCTCCGGGTGTTCCTGGAGGGTGATTGAGCGGGGGCCGCCGGTCCTGCCGAAGCCGGGGTACCGGTACGGTTTCCGCCGCGGTTCGATGCGGGCCTGTTTACCGGTTCCGGGCGCTGTAGTTCCGGCGGAAGCAGGTCCAGGCGCAGTTCCGGCAGCTTCAGTTCCCCCAGCAGGGAACCGCTGTCTATGAGCATGGTATCCTGGCGCATTCCCTCCAGGTTTACCTGATTGGCCCTGGCGGCGGTACTATCGTGCATATCGCAGTACCGGGTAGGCTGGGTTCCCTCCAGGAAGGGTAGGGTAACATCAGCGGGGCAGCCCGGTGTTTTCAGCAGCCCCGACTTGGTACAGACCGTTACGTCGATGATCCCCCTGGGGGGTTTAGCAAAGTCCTTAAACGGCAGGCCCTGGTGGACTTCCCGCATAAAGTCCGCCCAGACCGGGCCCGCCAGGGTGGAGCCCGTGAGGTTTACTCCCAGGGAATTGCCGGGCTTGTCAAAGCCGAACCAGATGGCGGCGGTGTAGTAGGGGGAGTAGCCCACCGCCCAGGCGTCGGACCAGTTCTGGGGGGTGCCGGTTTTTCCCGCCATAGGCATGTGGTACCGTTTGCCGTCCTCGTCCCTATAGGTGAACTTGGCTCCCCATTCGGAGGGGGCGTAGAGGCTGCCCATTTCTACGGTTTTTTTCATTATGCTGGTCATTACGTATGCGTTCTGGGGGCTGATAACCTGGATCTCGTTGCCCATACGCCGCTGCCGGAGCCGTACCTCCCGTTCCGTGTCCAGCACCACCCGGCCGTTACGGTCCTCCACCGCCCGGATGGCGATGGGTGAAACGTCCCGGCCCTGGTTGGCAAACACCGCAAAAGCCCGGGCCATTTGCAGCGGGGTGGCGGAGATGATCCCCAACCCCAAGGGATAGACCCGGGGGAAGGTCTCGCGTATCACCACGGGGTCGCTGATACCCAGTAAGGTCGCGGCGCGATCTATGGCGGCGTCGAAGCCGATGGTGTCCAGGATTTTTAGGGACGGGACATTCATGGAATTAGCCAGGGCATCGTAGAGTAATACCGACCCTTTCCACTCTCCCCGGAAATTCAGAGGGATATAGGGGGTACCGTCTTCGTTATGGAATACGATGGGCAGATCGTAGATCAGGCTGGCGGGGGTAAAAATCCGGGAATCAATGGCCGCAGAGTAATAGAGGGGCTTAAAGGAGCTTCCGGGCTGGATACTTCCTTGGGTTGCCCGGATGAGCTGGTTGGATTCATCGTATTTGGAACCGCCGATCAACGCGGTGATATAACCGGTTTCATTTTCGATGGCGATCAAGGCCCCTTCCACTACATTTTTCTCGGTGCTGCTCTTGAGTTCCGCAAAGGCGCTGGTGGTTATCTCCTTTAAGTCCTGGATGCCAAACATGAGGGCGGCCATATCCGCCACGGGGTTAATTACCTTTGTGTACCTGTTCAGGGCTTTTTGTTCATTCACCGCTTCCGAGGATGCGTGGATATCGGCGAAGTCAAAAAAAAGGGAGAGCATGTCGATCACCGGCACGTATGTCCTTTCCGCTTCGGTGAGCCGGTTTGAGCTGGACCGGGAATACTCCCTGTTCGCCTTAACCAGTCCCTGTTCCATAAACTTTGCCGCCGCCGCCTGGTGCCGCAGATCCAGGGTGGTGAGCACCGTATAGCCGTCCCGGTAATAGTCCATGGTCCCGTACATCATGGTGTCCAGTTCCCGACGGACATATTCACTGAACCAGGGTGCGGCATCCTCCCGGCTATAGTAGGCAGAGGTTGACGCCCGGGTATAATCGTAGTTATCCCAATAATCGTTAAATGAGGCCTCCGCCTCTTCCGGTGTGGTATAGCCGAACTCGATCATCCGGTCCAGCACCGCACGCTGCCGGTCCCGGGCGACATTGGGGTTATCCAGGGGGTTGTACCGCGAAGGGCTGGACAGTTGGATCACCAGGATTGCCGCCTCCGCCAAGGTAATATCTCTGGCGCTGTGCCCGAAGAAGTATTTGCTCGCCGCCTCCACCCCGTAGGTTCCGGGCCCCATATACATGTAGTTAAGGTAAATTTCGAGAATTTCGTTTTTGGTATATCGCCGCTCCATCTGGAGGGACCACCAGAGTTCCCGAAGCTTCCGGGTATAAGAGTATTCGGTACGGTCAGTGTAAAGGGTCCCCGCTACCTGCTGGGTTATGGTAGATCCCCCTCCCAGGGGCTGCCCGATGATCTTCCCCATAGCTGCCCGGGCAATGCCCCGGATACTGAACCCCTTATGGTTATAAAAATCCGGATCCTCCCGCGCCAGCACCGCGTAAATGAGGTGCCGGGGCAGTTCATGCAGGGAAACCATCTCCCTTTTTTCATCCGCGGAAAATTCGGTAATCAACGCCCCGTTGATATCCACGATCTTGGTTGGCAGCGCGGGAGCAAACTCGACAAAGTTTTCCTGATTCTTGATATTGTTGGTTTCTGCCAGGGAGAGCCCCAGCCCAACGCCGATAACAACTGCTATTAGGATAGTAAGAGCCGCAAAAATACGAATTAAAACAGAACCCTTCATCTATATGTTTAACCTATAAAATGGAGGTATCTTTGTCAAGGTATCGCGTTGCCTCTATGGGCTGCTTCGGGCTACCGCCGCCGGTAACCCCGGCGGCGGTAGCCGCGCTCGATTGTGAGTTGCCGCGCAGGAATTCAAAGTATCAAAAAACCATGCTAAAATGGGGTATGGGTGGGAAACTTTTTAAGCAATTGATAGACAATTTTGGACGGATATGCGGGCGGATACCGGACAACAGGCGGCCCG
>JAITBG010000004.1 GCA_031283725.1 Treponema sp.
ATAGGAGATGTCCGAAAAGTTCAAAAAGCCGAATTTTTATTCACTTTCAGTGCATAAAAATACAAAAAGGCAGCCCTTTTGATCCTATTTTTGAATTTTTATACTAAAAAAACCGAAAAATTATACTTCACAGCCCCAGGTTCATTTTTGAGATCATCTCCCGAAGCGAACTTCTCAATGTAACCATCACCTACCTTAACGACAGTTTTGGCCCCGTGTCTGATTATATGAAGCAGGGAACCGTCGCGTTCAAAAAAAGCACCGGCGATTTTCTTGAGAGTTTTACCAATAGCCAGGGGGATATAGGCAGCATAGACAAGGGCTTTAACGTTATCGACAAAGAATTCAGCGAATCCTTTCTTATCACCGAATCCCTCCAGGATGAGGCAAAAAAAGCGTCGGAAAATCTTTCCGCCATCAACGACGTTACGGAGGTAACCAACATTTTGGCCCTGAACGCCGCCATTGAGGCGGCCCGGGCCGGCGCCGCGGGAAAGGGTTTCGCCGTGGTCGCGTCGGAAATCCGCAAAAACGCCGCGACCACCAAAAGCGCGGTAGGGTATATCGGGTAATATGCAGGTCCTTATAAACAGCATACATGCGCTCTCGGCAAAAATGGAAAATGTCAAGGCTGAAGTTGAAGAAGCCAAACGCAGAATACAGAATCTTGTATCGGCCAATACCCAGGAACTCTCTCTTATTGATTCGGTAAACCGGGATGTGGCTTCCCTTGAGACCGCATTCCAGGAATATGACGGCATTAAATCGACCCTTAACACCATGATTGAGCAGTCGAATCTATCGAAAGACGATATCGAAAAGATGTTGATCGTATATGATAATAATATTGAAAACGTTGAAAATAACGCGCTTTCTTAAAAACCCGGTTAACTTTAGGAAAACCTCCGAAAAAACGGTCGGAGGCCGTTCTTTTATATCCAAAGCAGTTTTCTAAAAGCCGAAGTTTGGGTAAAGCTTCGTGATTTTAATAAACAGAACACTATGATCCGCCCGCCCGAACAGACACGAACAGGCGATTCGAGGGCTTCTTTAGAATAGGTATCAAGTTGAGCGTTTACGATGGGGAGATTCATCGGATTGGTTCGTGTGGTTCGGGAGACCTTGTGGAAGGGTTGAAAAAACTGCATACTATTAGTTCATGAGCAATAAGCTGATTTCCATTGGCGTCAAGCTGTTTATCCCTGTTTTTCTGTGTTTCATCATCTTCGGCGTAAGCCTTATGTATACGATTATCCTGCTTACCACCTCCACGTCCGCTACGTCGTTTAAAGAGTCGATCAACCAAAAGGACAAGCTGGTATACAGTCTTATTGAGGAGCAGACGGTGCTGCTGGAAAAAAAAGCCGGGTGGTTTGGCGAATATGCCGGGGCGGAGGGAATTATCTCCGGCCTTGCTGAAGGCGGGCCCGGTTACAAAGCCCGGTTCCAGGCTGAACTTGACGCCATGGTCGGCGCCCTGGATCTGGACGGGATCGCCCTGGCGGACCGGGAAGGGTATCTCCTTATCAATAGCGGACACGCGGAGGGGGACCGGTACATACGGACCATCGCTTCTTATACGGAGGACAAAAACTGCGTTACCCGGATGTACTCCCTGGACAATACCCTGGAACTTATCTCCGCAATCCCGGTGTTTGAAGGGGGGGCGCTGGCGGGGTACGCTTGCATCGAATATAGCCTCCAGTCCTCCAAATTCGTGGACAGCCTCCAATCCCTTACCCAGTGTGAGATCGATCTGTACCAGGGGCCGCTGTACCGGGAAAGTTCCTCCGGCATGTCTCCCCTTTCCCGGAACCGGAAGGACTGGATTACCCCCTTTACCGGCAGCCTTTCGTCGGACCACGACATGATGATCGACACGGTTCTGGGACTGGGGGAAATCTACCGGGGAGAATACCGCGTGGATGGGGTGAACTATTACGGGATTCATTTCCCCTTAAAGGATGGTTCCGGCTCCCGGGTGGGGATCGTTTCCATGAGCCTTCCCATGGCGGCGGTAGACAGCACGGTCCAGATTATCGGTCGGGTGGTGATCCCCCTGCTCTGCGGGGGAATCGCCCTGCTCCTGACGATTTTTGTCCTCCTGTTGCAGCGGATCGTCATAACTCCTTTAAAAAAGACGGCGTCCGTTACAGCGGCGGTGTCGGAAAACCTGAGTTCCAAAGAGGCGGACTTTACCTACGAGATACCGGTTAAGCGCCGGGATGAGATTGGCGTTATTACCCGGAGCATCAACGGCTTCATTGCTTCCCTGCGGGTTTTGATAAAGCAGTTGAAGGACGCCCAGGCGTCGCTCCAGGTTATTGGGGAGGATCTTAGCGCCCGTTCCGAAGGTTCCGCCGGCGCCAATGCCCGGATCACCGGCGTGGCCCTGGAGATTAAGGGGCAGACCGAGCATCAGGAGCAGTCCCTGGGGCGGACTAATGAGGTGCTGGAAAACGCCGCCGGGGCTCTCAGGGGCCTCAACGAGCTGATTGGCGAGCAGGGTAAGGCCATTGCCGCATCCTCCGCCTCGGTGGAGGAGATGGCGAATACGATTGACGCGGTCCGGGCCGCCACGCTGGACCTTACCGAACAGTTTAAGGCCCTTATCGCGGTGGCGGAGACGGGAAAGGAGCGGCAAGCCGCGGTGGATCAGCAAATCCAGTGCATCCTGGCCCAGTCCGAATCCCTGGTGGGGGCCAACTTGGTCATCGCCCAAATAGCCTCCCGGACCAACCTGCTGGCCATGAACGCGGCGATTGAGGCTGCCCACGCGGGAGAGGCGGGAAAGGGCTTCGCCGTGGTAGCGGAGGAAATACGGGCCCTGGCGGAAAACGCCCAAGCTCAGTCCAAGACGATCAAGGCTGAACTCTTCGGCATAGCCAAATCGGTACAGGATTCGGTAAAGGCTTCCGGCACTTCCCAAGAATCCTTCCAGCAAGTGTCCCAGCAGATCAACGCCACCGATGCCTTTATCACGCGGATAAGCTCCGCCATGGAAGCCCAGCAGGGGGCTTCCGCCCGGATTCAGGAGGCTTTAGAGGCGATAAATGCTGCCGCTTCCCGGGTGCAGGCCACCGGCGCGGATATGACCGGACACATGGATGAGGTGAAGCATGAAATGGAGCAGCTTACCGGCATAGTCCGGGAAATCCGCGAGGGTATCATCGGCATGGGGGACAGCGCCGGGGAGGTAAGCAAGGCCGCTGAGGCGGTGCTGGAACTGGCAAAGGATACCCACAGGAACATTCAAATCATGGAAAGAACCATCGGTTCCTTCAAAGTATAGGAGGGTGTTATGCCAAGCAAATTTTCCGGCCTTTTGACAGGGCTGTTTCTGTTAGCCCTGGGAGGGATACTTTCCGCCCAGGATTTTACCGTGGATTACCGTCTCAATCCCGCCAGGCCAGACGGGGACAATTACCTGAGCTACAAATCGGCCATCCGCTACATTGCCGCGGAAAAGGACTCCTACGACGCGGTTTCCGGGGCCTCAAAGCAGAAATCCACCTCCCTCTTTGCCCCCATTCAGACGGATATCATGGGACGGGCCACCATTTCCCAGGGTTTCCGGGGGCTCCTGCTTTTCCCCGTGGCTTCCGACAACGTACGCCGGGAGGACAATCTCCATGTCTACAAAGAGGGGGATAGCATCATCATGGAATATGCCCACCGGGGGGTCGCTTACCGTGTACAGACCGATAAAAACGGCAACATCAGCTTCCCCCGGGGCGGTTATGTGATGCGGACCATCGGGTACATCCAGGGGCAAGATCCCCAGGTTATTTCCCGGGATTTCTCCTCCGACGGGACCGCCGCCGGGATAGACTGGCAAAAAGTATGGAACCCCGCAACCCCTTCGGGCAGGCCGGTGGCTTCCGGCAGCAATACCCTTACCGGACCCATTCAAAACGACTACGGCGATATGATGGCCATGTTCAACTGGGACGGAACGTTACAGGTAAAATTTGAAAACAACATCCTGACCATAACGGGAACCCTGCGGCCGGTAAAGCGATAAGGCGCAAGCCGTATACTATTGAGCTTATTCCAAAAAATGAAGTTTGGAACAGCGCCCTTAGATTGAGAGCATTTCCCGTCGAACCACCGGTTCGTACCAACCGGTTTTCTGGGAAATGCCCCTGCGGCAGAAAGAGATTTTTCCGCGGCGGAAATATGTATTTGAGGAACACAGAGACATATCTGAGCGGCAGAAATACATCTCTGAGGAACGCAGAGACGTATCTGTGCGGCAGAAATACATCTCTGAGCGATAGAAATAAGTCTCTGAGCGGCAGAAATAAGTCTCTGAGCGATACAGATAAGTCTCTGGGTGATAGAAATAAGTCTCTGGGCGATAGAAATAAGTCTCTGAGCGATAGAAATAAGTCTCTGGGCGATAGAAATAAGTCTCTGAGCGGCGGAAATAAGTCTCTGGGCGATAGAAATAAGTCTCTGAGCGGCGGAAATAAGTCTCTGAGTGATAGAAATAAGTCTCTGATGAACACAGATAAGTATCTGAGCGACAGAAATACGTATTTCTAAAGCGGAAATTCCGCTTTCCGCGGCGGGGAGTACGCCTTCTACGGCGGGGAGTATGTTTTTTGAACCGGGGAGCGGGCTAGACGCTTTATACGGTGCTGCCGATACCGTGCCTACACTGTATATGGGGGGTATTTAGAGGCTTTCCCAAAACTGAAGTTTTGGAACAAGCGCTATTTATATTGAATATTCCCCGAAAAAGATAGATATTTGTAAGATGAGTGATAGCAAATCCGGTGGACCCGGAAACGATAAGAAAAAGTCCAAAAATTCGGGGGGCCCCCAATTCCCTTTTGGCGGCCCTAAGCTGCCGGACCTAAAACGTTTTGGGGGCTGGCGGTTTTCAATAGTGTATATTCTTATCTTGGTTGTGGGGATGAGCCTTTTTAACTATGTGTTTCTGAACAAGGTTAACCCCACCATCGACTTTTCGGAGTTTAAGAACAAGATCGCCGCCGGGGAAATTAAGCGGGTGGAGCTCACCGATTCCTATTTTACCGGGTATACTACCTTCCAGCAGCTGAATCCTCCTGCCGCGCCGCTGCTCGGCAGGAGGCCTTCACGCACGGCGGCTCCCGAGGTGGTTTTCCGAACGGTTCCCATTAACGATCCGGAACTTATCAAGATGATGGATGAAAAGGGGGTCTCTTACTATGCGGTTTCCCGGGAGGGGAGCACCGTGCTCAACCTCATCTTTAGCTGGGTCCTGCCCATCGCCTTTTTCTTTTTTATTTGGCGTTTCCTGATGAAGCGTCTGGGCAACATGGGGGGTAACGTGCTTTCCGTGGGTAATTCCCGGGCGGTGATCGTGGCCGAGGGGGATATTGCGACCCGGTTTCCCGATGTGGCCGGGGTGGACGAGGCCAAGGATGAACTGGTGGAGGTGGTGGATTTCCTGAAAAATCCCAAAAAGTATACCGACATAGGCGGGAAGATACCCAAGGGGGTGCTTCTGGTGGGGCCTCCGGGAGCCGGAAAGACCCTGTTGGCCCGGGCAGTGGCCGGGGAAGCGGGGGTACCCTTCTTCCGCATGAGCGGCGCCGACTTTGTGGAGATGTTCGTTGGGGTTGGGGCGGCCCGGGTGCGGGATCTTTTCAAACAGGCCCGGGAAAAGGCGCCCTGTATCATATTTATTGACGAGTTGGACGCCATCGGCAAGAGCCGGATCAACAATATCGGCGGGGGCAACGACGAGCGGGAACAGACCTTGAATCAGCTCCTGGTGGAAATGGACGGTTTTGACGCTACCAGCGGCCTTATCATCCTGGCGGCTACTAACCGCCCGGACGTGCTGGACCCGGCGCTGCTCCGGCCTGGCCGCTTTGATCGTCAGGTCCTGGTGGATAGGCCGGACCTGAAGGGCCGGGAGGCCATCATCCGTATCCATTCCAAGGCGGTAAAGCTCGATCCCGCGGTAGACATTGTCGCCATTGCCCGGATTACCTCGGGCTTTTCCGGGGCGGACCTTGCCAATATCGTGAATGAGGCGGCTCTGCTGGCAGTACGGGCGGGCAGGAAGGTGGTAGAACAGCGGGACTTTAGCGAGGCTATCGAGAAGACCGTGGCGGGGCTCCAAAAAAAGACCAGGGTGCTCAAACCGGCGGAGCGAAAACTCACCGCGTACCACGAGGCGGGGCATGCCCTGGTCGCCGCCTTTACCCCGGGATCCGATCCGGTACAGAAAATTTCGATCATTCCCCGGGGTTACGCCCTGGGGTATACTCTGCAAATGCCCATTGAGGATCGTTACACCATCACCCAGTCGGATCTGCTGGGGCGGATAGATGTGCTCCTTGGCGGCCGGGTTGCGGAAGCCTTGGTGTCCGGCGAATTCTCCACCGGCGCGTCCAACGATCTGACTAAGGCCACGGACATAGCCCGGAAGATGATAACCGATTATGGCATGTCGGACCGGTTTAAAAATGTGGCTCTTACATCCCGGGGGATGCGGCTCCCCGGCGATGCACCCCAGGAACCAGCCTTTCACCGGGAGTATTCCGAAGCAACCCAGCAATATATCGATGAGGAAATCGCCAAGATCGTAGAAGACCGCTACGCCGGAGTAACGAAAACGCTGAACCGGATCCGGCCTTTGCTGGATGCCGCCGCCGCCCGGCTTTTGGAAAAAGAAACCCTGGACGAGAAGGAATTTAAGACGCTGATAGAGGAATATCAATCTTCTCCGGTGGTATCCTGAAGGTAGTGGGCTTTAATGTCTTTCACCATCTGGAGATAATCGTCGGTCATATCGTCAATGCGTTCTATTAGAGCTGTTGCCGCCTGTACGGGCAGTAACGCCTCGGGAACAAAGAACTGGTAGGGTTCCATCACCAGCACCTTTGAAAGTTTACCCAGGGTCTTTGGGGAAAGCCATTTCTTGCCGTTTTCAAGGTCGTTAATAAAATTATGAGTTAACCCGGCTTTAACCGCCAGTTGTAGTTGGGAAAGTTTCCGCTTAGCCCGGAAGCGTTTTAAGTTTTTACCCAAAATAGCCTTTATTTCGGCCTCAAAGATATTGTCTGCCATTTAAAGAAGTTTCCATGAAAAGTTGATGTCGCTGCAAATAGCCGTTGGATTTACTGTGTCACTAATAGTTTGGTTGAATAGTCTCAGAAAAAAAGTCTAGTTAGCAATTCTGAAGGGTAAACCGTTCAGGATCAGTATTTCAGGCCGGTATTCAAAATGCATAGTATCGAAAAAGAGCCATTTTCCGCCCCAGATAAAACCGAATTCCTCAAAGGCATTTATCACCGCCTCTGGCGGGTGAGACCTTCTTTCGTAAGGTATAGCCCACCAAGCGGAATAGTTCTCGGCGGCCCAGAGCCAGTAGGTTTGCCGTCCCCCGTAGGATCTAGGGAGCAGGTCAATTGCCGCACCGTAGGCGTGAAAGCTTCTGCTTTGGGTATCGGCGATGCTCCGCCAGTTCCACCCGGTCAGGCTATCAAGTCCGTTCATCCACTGCTGTACCTGAGGATCGGTTTTTGCCGCGGAGAGGATTTGTTCCTCCACCATGGCGAGCTCTTCCATGATTGCGTAATGGACCATCACACTTCTGCCCAGGAAGCGGATGGTTTTTACCCGGTCGTAGGCTTCTTCCCTAGTGGATGCCCGCCAGAGGGCGTCATAAAAATGTTGGGATCGTTTTGGCGGATTTTTTGCCCGCCTGCCGGCGGTATCCCTGAATCGTTCTGTTTCTTCCGGGGTTGGGTCCTTCCAGGCGGGCAATTCCGCAGGGTAATTGTAGAAGGGTTGAGGATCATATTCGGCGTAACGGTTCCGGAGGTCCTCCGGGAGCAATCTCCCATGGGCATAGTAAAACCAGGTCCCGCCGACCTGGACCACCCAGTCCCCCGTATCTGTCGCCGATGCCGAATTTCTGCGGAATACCGCCGCCCCAACACGTCCCGGATAGGCCGCCGCCAGGGCTTTCATGACCGTTTCCCCCCTATCCGGAGCAGTCTGTGCAAAACCCCTTTCCGCGAAGCAAAGCAAACCAACCAGAAGCACCAGCGCCTCCCGGTAATTTTTACGGTTTTTGATGAAAAACAAGGACATACCCGAATCCTATCACAAAGTCCGGGTTTTGTGAAATGCCATCTGCCAGAGGTTTTTCCGATCAATCAGGTTTCGGTATTATTGGAGAGTACGGCATAGGTCGTACAGCGGCTTCTTCCGGAAGAGCGCGCGGCGCTGGACGCTTCCGCTTCGGTGATCAAGTCGTACATTGAGCGTCTTTAAGGAGAAAACATGCCCGCTACAAGCAGCCGGACAGCGGGTTTCGGTGAATCGGTAATACGCCGGATGACCCGTGTCGCTTTGGAACACGGGGCGATCAACCTTTCCCAGGGGTTTCCGGATTTTGATCCGCCCGAAGATCTAACCCGCGCCCTGGCGGACACCGCCGCGAAGGGTCCGCATCAGTATGCGATAACCTGGGGAGCGGCGAATTTTCGCAAAGCCCTGGCGGAAAAGCAACGGCGTTTTATGGGGATTCCCATAGACCCGGAAAAGAACATCACCGTTACCTGCGGTTCCACCGAAGCGATGATGGCCGCAATGATGAGCGTGGTCAATCCCGGCGACAGGGTAATTGTGTTTTCGCCGTTTTACGAAAACTACGGCGCCAACGCGATACTTTCGGGCGCCGAGCCAGTCTACGTGCCTCTTGTTCCGCCGGATTTTGATTTTGACCGGGATCGGCTGCGCGAAGCTTTTAGGCTGCAGCCGAAAGCCCTTATCCTCTGCAATCCGTCCAATCCCAGCGGCAAGGTTTTTAGCCGTGAAGAGCTTGAGTATATCGCGGGCCTTGCCGAAGAGTTTGACGCGCGGGTTATTACCGACGAAGTCTACAAACATATTGTGTATAACGACAGCCCGGCCGGCCACGTTTACTTTGCCGCGCTTCCCGGCATGGAGAAACGGACCATAAGCTGCTCTTCCCTTTCCAAGACCTATTCGATAACAGGCTGGCGTCTGGGTTACACAATAGCCGATGAAAAAACGACGGACGTTATACGCAAGGTTCACGACTTTCTTACCGTTGGCGCCGCCGCTCCCCTTATGGAAGCCGCGGTTACCGCTTTGGGATTTCCGCAAAATTATTATGCCGGGCTTTTGGCTTTGTATACAAAAAAACGTGATGTGTTCCTCGGCGCGCTTGACAGAGCTGGGCTTCGTTATACGAAACCAAGGGGAGCCTACTCAGGGCGAGCGCATATAAATTATGATGGAAGCGTCTCGGGCAGGGTTTCAGACGCAAAGGGCGAATGAAACAGCAGCCGCTCAAAATAGCATCGCTCCATGCCATCTGTTTCCAGGGCAAAAGCATTTACTTTCCAAACAAGACAGAATAGAGGAAATCCGGGATTTAGGGCGGAGGGCATTTCAGGCTCTGGGATGCAACGGAGTAGCCAGAATAGATTTTTTTATAGATCTGCAAAGTAACAAAATATTTATTAATGAAATAAATAC
>JAITBG010000064.1 GCA_031283725.1 Treponema sp.
CCGGCCCCGCAAACAAAGCTCACCCAGCCCTGAAACCCCGTCCGCGAACAAAGCTCACCCAGCGTGAAACCCCAGCCCCGCGAACAAAGCTCACCCAGCCCTGAAACCCCGTCCGCGAACAAAGCTCACCCAGCGTGAAACCCCAGCCCCGCAAACAAAGCCCCCCCCCTATGGACCCTTCTAAGCGGCTCGGGAACGCACCCGAAAGCGTTATCGGGGGTGGCAGGGAAACACACCCAGGGGGGACCCCCGGGGGGTTCCCTGGGCGTGTTTCCCTGACAGGACCCCCTAACCCCTTCCCGTGCGTTCCCGAAAACCAAACAAAGGGTCCATAGGGGGGGCCGGGGAGATAGATTGATTTTTTGTATTTTGTTATACTTAATACCGAGGTGGGGATATGCCGGACGAAAATGAAGGATCGGAAGTATTTAACGGGGAAAAATACCTGATATTTACGATTTTGGGGAAATTCTATACTTTCCCTTCCCGGATAATCAGCGAAGTTACCGCTTTTGATACGGTCTACCCCCTGCCGCTGGTGCCGGAATATGTAATGGGAATCATAAACCGCTATTCCGCGCCTTATGCCCTGGTCGATATAGGTCTTTTAATACAAAAAACCCCCACCCCCCAGTCTAAGGTTGTGGTCCTAAAGGAGACGGTAGAAAAGATAGCCTTCCTTATTGACGATGTGGTGGACATTGTCGATGTGGGTCACTCCGATTTATTAAAAGTCGAACAGGGAGTCGAGGTAAACGACTCCACGGATATCATCGAAGCTTCCTTTGGGTGGCATGATACTAATGTATTCGTTCTTAATATCCGGCAGATTATCAGCCGGGTGGTAAGCGAATTCAGGGTTTAGGGGCCGGCGCATGAGGTTCTTTTTATGTGCGTTTGGAGCTTTTTCCCTGGGAGTCCCGGTATATGCCGTTTCTTCGCTCATAACCGTGCCCTGGGAAGTGGAACAGATGATTGACCGGGACCGGGATGAAAACACCTACTTTTCGATCCCCCATTTCTTCCGGAGCCGGGATCATCAGTCCTGGCATCAAGAGATACGGCATGGCCTTATACTTAAGCCGCTGGTTCAGGAGGTTCCCCTCATCGGCGGCGGGAACGGTGACAATTTCGGCCTTTCCATAGAAGCGGTTATGGAGAAAAACGGCTTTGCGGATAGGCGGAACGTATTACTGGTAACGACGGTAGAAAAGGAAATGGATTTTCCCCGGGCGGAGATACAGCCCCTGCCCTCCGTACTCTCGTTGGGGAATAGGGTCTCTTTCTTTTCGGGAGTCAACTTTAGCGGTCCTTTGATGAATATTTTTCTGGATCCGGCCGTACTTGTTCAGCGGATGCTTTCGGCCGAGAAAGGGTAGGGTGAGGCCGGTGATAAGAACGCTGATAGTGGATGATAGCAGTGTGGTACGTTCGATTCTCAGGGATTTCCTGGAAAGCGATGGTGAATTCACCGTGGTCGGAGAAGCGAAGGACGGCAGGGAAGGGCTTGAAAAAGCCCGGATGCTTAACCCGGATCTTATCACCATGGATATTGAGATGCCCGACGGCCTTGAGGCGACGCAGGAAATCAGAAAGATACTGCCCTCCCCGGTTGTGGCGATCAGCACCCACAATACGGCAAAGATGGCCTACGAGACCACGGTGAAGGGGGCCATGGAATTTTACTCCAAGGATAATTTTACCGCTAAAATGAATCCGCTCAAGCGGTTTCAGATCCTCGAAGCCCTTAAACAGATTGCGGGAACCAGAAACCGCCGTCCCATGGCTGCGGAGCTCTCCGGGTACGAGGGGAGAAAAACCGTGGGAAACCGGACGATCCTTGCCGTAGTTATCGCGTCATCCACCGGCGGGCCAAAGGCTCTTACCCGGCTGTGCTCCGCCATTCCCGGGGAATTCCCGGTACCCCTCATTTTGGTTCAGCATAATACATCGGGTTTTGACCGGGGATTCGTTCAGTGGCTTAACGATTATACCCCCCTGGAAGTAAAGATCGCCGAAGCGGGAGAATTTCCCCACAGCGGGAAATTATACGTGGCCCCCACGGATAAGCATCTTATCCTGGATGCCAAAGGATTTACTCTTGATGACGGAGAATTGGTAAACAACCAGAAACCCGCGGCGGATCTGCTTTTTAAGAGCGCCGCCGCTTTGTTTGGTCAGAGTCTTATTTCGGTGGTGCTTACCGGGATGGGCGCTGACGGCGCCGAAGGAACCCGGTTTGTCAGGAACGCCGGCGGCATTACCATTGCCCAGGATGAGAGCACATCACTGATATACGGTATGCCAAAAGCAGCCTTTGGCACCGGTTGCGTGGATATGGTCCTTCCTCTGGACTGTATAGCCCATCGCCTTGTCGAATTAACCAAAGTATGAGCGACAACGTATTGGACCAACTGTCCTCTTGGGCGGAAAAAGCCCTGGGGATAAAAGCGGGGGAGGATGCTTTGGAAAAACTCCGGGCTTATCTGGAAGAAAATCTAAACCCTGCTGCATCTAACCTTTCCGGCACTTTTGAGCTGCTCCTTTCCTCCCCCGAAGAACGGTTCAATATTGCCCGTTTTCTTACAATTAATGAAACCTACTTTTTCCGGGAAGAACCTCATTTTGATCTTTTGCTCAAGAAATTGCTGCCGCAGTTTGCCCGTAGAAAAAAAACTTTGCGGGTCTGTTCCGCGGCTACATCCATAGGCTGCGAGGCCTACAGTCTTGCTATGCTGATGGACTATTACAGCAGGACCGTAGAAAAACTGGAGTTTCAAATCGAAGCCTTTGATGTGAACCGGGAGGTAATAGAAATTGCCAGGCAAGGACGGTATTCGGAAAATGCGTTTAGGAATGACGGAAACCGCTGGAGATATATCCTGGACCAGTACCTTACGCCGGATGGCGGGGATTATATAGTCGACAAGAGCCTGAAGGAGCGGATACATTTTTTCCCCCATAACATTATGGACGGTATGGAGCCCCTTTCCTTTGATCTTATTCTGTTCAGAAACGCCCTGATCTATTTTTCTCCCGAAGGCCGCCGGAGGATACTTGATTCCCTGGTGAAAGCCCTTACCGAAGGGGGAGTCCTGCTCTTTGGCATATCGGAAACCCCGTCGGTGAGCCATCCTTTTCTAGAGAATAAACGTACTTTGGATACATTTTATTTTCAAAAAACATCCGCCGTCACGGACCTGGAGGGTGTAGATATTCTTATGGAAATTCCCTGGGAATCCCGGCGGAGCTCGGATCGGAGAACCGCTGCCCGGAGGGTCGCGGATCGGAGGGATTGTGAGCTATATCGGCGGATTACGGACCGAATGCCCGGTATCCTCGACCGGAGATCCCAAGCCGGAGACCGCCGCGCCGAATCGCCGCCCAGGGTGTCCGGCGCGGTATTTCCCCAGTCAGCGAAAGTATCCCCTCTGTTACCGGTACTTGCCGGGGATGCAAATCATACCGGAGACGCAAAAAACATCTCAACCCTCCTTGAGCAGGGTGAAACCATGACGAAGCGGGTTCTTGAAGCCATTAAGAAGGGAAAAGCGGCGCCTCAGGAGGACGAGCTCATTGCGGCGGTCATCTGCCTTCTCAGCCTGGAGGATTTTGCCGGGGCAGAAACGGTCCTTTCCTTTGCCGAGAAAAAACAGGTATCGGTCTTTACTAAGTTCCTTCGGGGGGAATATAATTACCTTTCAAATAAAACCGCTCTGGCGGAGACATACTACAAAGAAACTACCGCTTCGGATAACGCTTTTTGGCCCGGTTTTTATAGAATGAGCCTTTTGGCGGCGGAAGGGAACCGTACTGCTTATGAGTATAAGATAAAAAAGGCCCTGGAAAGCATAGATTTGGGTAAGGAACTTTCTTATGAATGTTTCATTGGGGGGTTTTCGCCGGATTACTATCGGCGCATCCTCAAAAAGCGCCTAAACGATTGATAAGGAGCGGATATGATCTATAAAAACTTGAAGATTACCACTAAGCTGGTTTTTTCAAGCACCGTATTTATTCTGCCCATCGCATTGATGTTGTTTCTTATAATTTCTAACGCTGATTTGTCCATAGGAAAAGGCAGCAACGAGCGGATGGGAATTGGATGCCTGCGTCCTATTGCCGGTCTGCTGAGGATGGTGCCCATGCACCTCAGGGCAGTATTGGAACAGAATCCAGCCGGCGGGGATGCCGGCCGTCTTGATCAGGAGATCGCCCTTTTACTTGGCGAGTTAATTACAAATCTTGGAGAAACCGGGGATAAGCCAAAATTAGGAAATGTTTCCGGCCGGCGCTATGTTTCCGGGTTGGATCTTGAAAACAGTTGGAACCAGATGCGGGAAATTCGGGGCGATCAGAGTGTCGCCCTCGCAAGATACAATGCCTTCACCCGGGACCTGTGGGATCTGCTTGCCTACATTGGCGATGCTTCCAATCTTGTGGGGGATCCGGAATTGGAAAGTTATTATTTTATCCAACTCAGCCTTGATGTCCTTCCCCGAATCCAGGAACGGCTCATTCAGATAAGTAACCTGGTGCATATATCCCATACCCGGGGAACGATATCCCGGGAAGATCGTCAACAATTACAAGCCTATATAACCCTCTTCAGCCTGTCCGATACCCCCCGTCTGCGATCCTCCTTTAATGCGGGACTGGCGCAGATTGAAAATCGTCCCGGCCAGGACCCTCTTCCCTATGAGGAACTCGTTTTAAGGGGTGATACCTACACCGCTTCCGCGGAAAGATTTATCGGAATTCTTGAACTGTTCCTTGCCGGGGAAGAGCCGAAGGTTTTAGAGACCCCGGAAGGTTCCGAAGCTTTGGAAATACCGGAAAATACCGGCATAACTTCCACGGAGCTTTACTATGCCGAAGTACTAACCGCCGCGGTCCAGGCCTCTACCGCTACGTATCGTGTGTGGCTTGGGGCCCTGGATCAGCTTGATGTTCTCCTGCAGCAAAGGATCAGCGGATACCGGGATTCATTATACAAGTCCCTTATATTCGCGGTCCTCACTGCCCTTATCGCTTTTATCATTGTGATTTTCAGTTCCGCTGCTATAACCAGATCTACCAGAAGCCTGAAACAGCTCTTTAAGAGTTTGGATAATAACGATCTTTCCCTGGAGCTGACGGTTCATTCTCAGGACGAATTCGGAGAACTGACGGCCGCCTTTAATCGTTTCCTCAGTAAATTGCGAAACGCTTTTGTTTCCTTTAACCGGGATGCTTCCCGGGTTTCAACTTCGGTATATGATCTTTCCGCGGCCGCCAAGGAGCTTACCACCACCGCCAATGAACAGTCCGCCAGTGTTTCTGAAATTGTCAGTACCATGGAAGACAATAAAAATATGTCCGGCCAGGTGGCGGGAAAAACCGCGGAGGTGGCGGACCTCGCTGTGAAGACCCGGGAGTTAAGTAGGCGGGGGACAGAATTACGGGATGCCAATCAGGATATGATGCAGGATATCCGGGACCAGAATGATAAAATTATCGAAGAGATAAAAAACCTTGCGGACATGCTCAGCCGGATCAGCGAGGTTATCGGTATCATCGACGGCATTGCGGATCAAACTAAGCTCATTGCCTTTAACGCATCTCTGGAAGCTTCGTCTTCAGGTGAAGCGGGAGCCCGGTTCGCCGTGGTTGCCAGCGAAATACGGCGTTTTGCCGATAATGTGGTGGATTCCACCACAGAGATAAAGCAGAAGATCGAAGAAGTGCAGGCTGCCTCCAAAACTTTGATTATGGAAGCTAATAACGGTTCAATTCAGATCGATGAAGGCTACGATAGGATGGTTGAACAGAAAGAGGTATTTGAAAATATTGTGGTTAATTCTGAGAATGTGGCCATCCGTTCCCAGCAAATTTCTGATCTGAGTAAACAACAGGAATATGCTTCCTTGCAAATATTCGCCACCCTGCAGGAAATATCCGCCGGGGTCAAACAATTTGTGGTTGCCACCGCTTCTGCATCAAAAATAGCGGATAATCTTAATGTCATGTCCCAGGATCTTCGTGAAACCGTGGGGCTGTACCGTACCAATACAGGAGATTCAAAATGACAAATATGGAAGAACGTATCAGCAGGGATGAACGGGACGGAGAGGTTATTATTAATTACTTTCGTTTTTCTCTGGCAATGATCTATATGATTGGGCTGGGGGTAATTTCCCTGGTCAGAAAAATGGAAGGGTTTGATTATATCCCCTGGCGGGCTCATATAGGAACATCGGTGTTTGTGGCCTATTCCATAGTACTTTTTTTCTATCTGCGAAAAAAAGAATTGTTATCCTCAAAATTTAAATTTGTCTGTGTCATCCTTGATATGATCATTGTATCCGCAGGTATTTTTGTTACCGCAACTTACCCGGAGAATTGTCTCCCCATATCTTTCCTTTCCATTCAGGCGCTTATCCTGATGATACTTATTGTCCTGGGCGCCTTCCGTTATAACATACCCTGTGCCATATTTTCCGGTATCTGGGCATCCATAACCTACGGCTTTGTGATCTTCTTTCACCGTAATGTTATTGATATTCCTTATATAGCTCTGTACAACGGCGAGGCCCTTCAGGTAGCTTTTCCCCTCTATAACGAAGCTTTCAGGCTCATAGGATTTACCCTTGTGGGGATTGTTACCGGCATGGCCTGCAGGAGGCACCTTGCGCTCTTTAATAATATGATAAAATCCGAATCCGCCGCCGCCGCCGTCGCCGCCCACACGGTTACCCAGACCAAGGACATCGCTGGGGCTATACAGAAATCCACAGATGAAATATTTTTCTCTTCCAAGGATATTTACACCACCGCCAACAACCAGGCTGCCAGTGTGCAGGAGATTGAAAGTACCATCAATGAGAATACCCAGATTGCAACGTATATTGCGGAAATGACCGGCAGCGTCGCTACCATCGCTACAAAAATGGAAGAGGATGTTATACAGGGTTTTTCAGTTCTTGAAAACAATGTGAACAAGATGGGAGATATTAAGGAAAAAAACGACGGAATAATTTCCGGGATCATAAACCTGGGGAACAAAATTGCTAAAATACGGGATATAGTCAGAACCATCAATACCATAACTGACCAGACTAAGGTAATAGCTTTTAACGCCGCCCTGGAAGCGGCAAGCGCCGGGGATAAGGGGAAACGGTTCGCCGTGGTTGCCAGCGAGGTAAACCGCCTCGCGGACGATATTGCCGCCCTCACCAAACAGATCCGGGACCAGGTGGAGGAAATACAGGATTCCTCCTCATCCCTAATAGTTTCCAGCGAGGAGGGAGCGGATAAGATCAGCGAAGGGCTCAAGTTGATTAAGGACCTTGAGGATGTTTTTAAGGAAATACGATCCGGAGCGGAGATGACATCCGCACAGGCTCAGACCATTACCGTATCGACCCAGAAGCAGCAAAAATCTTCGGAGCAAATCAATATAGCCATTTCGGATATTTCAAAGGGGTTGAATAATTTTATTCACTCAACCGAGGTGGCTACATCTTCTGCGGAAGGACTTACGGAGATGATCCGGGAACTGGAGTCTATCCTTGAGACTAAAAACAATTAAGGCGTTTTATGGCAATTGACAGGGGAAAATACATCGGTAAATTTATCGATGAGGGCGTTGAAAACATCAGGGTTGTAGAATCGCTGCTCTTTGAAATAAAAGACGGTGTTTCGATGGATGATGATCTTGCAACTCTGCTGCGGGCTCTCCATACTCTTAAAGGATCTGCCCGGATGCTGGAGTTTAAGCGAATTGAATCCCTTACCCATGCCCTGGAGGGAGTTTTTGTGGCAGTCCGGGAGCAGCGCATCGACCTTACGGATAATGCCATGCGGCTTGCCCTGGCGGCACTGGATACCCTTAAATCGGGACTGGGGACGGTGCAAAAGACCCAGGATGACGATATTGATATCCTTGCCTTTGAAAAGGAACTTGCGGCTCTGGCGTCCAACGAGGAATTCCTGGTGCCCGTAAGTCCCGATGCCGAGGGTGACGCAAAAAAACCGCCCCATATATCGGATCAGAAAACCGCGGCGGCCGATGCGGCCCCTGAGCCCCCGACGGATGGAAAGAAAACAAGGAAGAAAGGCGAAGAAAACCTTGTTGTCAGCAGCCGGGCTATTGAAGAACGGAGCAGCCGTTCCGTAGAAAAAACGGATTCAAGAGAAGCGGGTAGTCAGGTAGCAAAGAGGGAGAAGCAGCAGGATGCGAAATCGGAAAGCATCAGGATTTCCCTTTCAAAGATAGATACCATAATTAAAAGCATTGCCTCTCTGCAATCCCTGGAGATAGCTTCAAAAACTATTTCCATGGAAACAGAAATATTGCATGAATTGATAAAAGCATATTCCCGGGCCATTAAGGCGTCTAAAATGGTGGACCCCGTATTGGTAAATCAGTTTAGAAATGTGGAGCAGCTCAGCGGTAAAATAAATTCCAAGCTTAGAAATTATTCCATTGATGTGGGAAATAATACGCGGAATGCTTACGATGGAGTAATATCCCTGCGGATGCTGCCGCTTTCTACAATCTTAGAAACGTATCCCCGCTATGTTTTTGAAATGTCCGCGGAGCTTGGGAAAAAAGTACAGCTTAGCATCGAGGGGAGTGAAAACGAGATCGATAAGAATATTATCGAAATACTTTCTGATGTTTTCCTCCACATGATCCGTAATGCGATAGACCATGGTATTGAGCCGCCGGGGGATCGGCTTGCTCTGGGAAAAGATGAAGCGGGGCAGCTTGTAATTAATTGTACCCGTGAAAGCGGAAATATGAAAATTATAATTTCCGACGATGGCCGTGGCATTGATCTTGAGGCCATACGGAAAAAAGCGGTGGCCCAGGGATTGGTAACCGCCGCGACAGCAGCTTCTCTGGGCCAGGATGATCTCACCGGTTTTATATTCCAAAGCGGCTTTACCACATCTAAAGAAATTAACAGCATTTCCGGCCGTGGAGTAGGTATGGATGCGGTACGCGCCAGTATAGAGCAGCTCAAGGGGAGTATCCTGGTGGAGAGTGTTCCCGGTCAGGGTACGGTGTTTACGATCCTTGTTCCCCTTTCCATCGCTTCTCTTATGGGCTTTCCTATAGTCTGTGGAGGAATGAAATTTATAATCCCCTCAAATTTTGTTGATACCATCCTTCTTATAAGCCAGGAAGATATTATTACGGTTGTCGATAGGCCAGGGATAAGATTTGAAAATAGGATTATAAAACTGTATTATCTTAACCAGATACTGCATCTTAAGACCGAGGGCGATCAGAATAGCAGACGGGCCCTTTTTGTGGTTATCATCCATGCCTACGATGATGTTATTGCCCTGGTAATCGATAGCATCAGCAGTATGCGGTCGGTGATCCTTAAATCAATGCCCGACTTTATGGAGAGTATCCCCGTTTTTTCAGGGATGGTGTTAAGCGAAGATTATGAGATGGTACCTGCCCTCCACATGCCAACGGTAATACGAATGGCAAAACGTCTTAAGACCATTGATATGAAGAAAAGACATATTGAATATGAGAAAATGCGTAAATCTGTCTTGGTGGTGGACGATTCTCTGCCCACCAGGGACATTGAAGGAGAAATTCTCAGATCCGAGGGCTATAAGGTAGATACCGCAGCGGATGGAGCGGAAGCCCTGGCAGCGGCAAAGAGCAGGTCCTACGATCTCATCTGTACGGATCTTAATATGCCCATAATGGACGGCTTTATGCTTACCGAAAATGTGCGTAAGAATGAAGACCTGTCCCGAATTCCTATTATTGTTATTTCCTCAAGGGAGAGTGAAGAGGACCAGAAGCGGGCGGCCATGCTTGGCGCAAACCGCTATATTATAAAAAATTCATTTAATAACTACAACTTGCTTACGGCGGTTAAGGAACTTATCGGAGATGCCAATGGATAGTACTGTTTCACAGGATAAACGGATTCTTCTTTTTGAGGATTCGGATATTTTTGCCGATATGGTTTTGGAATTTCTCGATGCCCATGGGTATCAAACGAGACGGGCGGTAAACGGTTTTGAGGGAATCAAAGCAGTATACAGTTATAAACCCCACATCATTATAACCGATGTGGAGATGCCTCTCTTTAAGGGCTACCAGGCAACCCGCCTGTTGAAATCCCGGAAAAGCACCAAATCTATTCCTATTATTATGTTCACGAGCCTTAGTGAAATTAAGGATAAATTCTGGGGAACCCAGGCCGGGGCGGATTTTTATATCGAAAAATCACCGGAAAATTTTGCGGAGCTGCAAAATAGCATAGCCCGGCTTTTAGCGGAAGCGCCGGAGCCGGATTTTGCGGTGATTGAGCACGAAGGAAAGCGGATCGATGATAATGCCCTGATAGAAACGGTAAACAATCTCCTGGATGCCAAGCTTTTTCAGACCACGGTAATTGGTATGTTAGCGGAACTTTCCGCTAAACTTGGCTCCCTGGATGATATAGTCAAAGGCTTTTTTGATCTACTTAATTATGTCTGCGAAGCGGAAATTGTAATGGTGATGATAAAGAGTGAGGATAATTCCCTGGTTGTTTATTCCTCCAATAGTGCAGGTTTTAATGATCTGACTACCGAAGATTTTAACGCCATCAGCATTGCTGATTTTGATGACCTGTTTCCTGACTTTCAAGTTGTCACAAGAAAAACAAAGGATTTTTATCCTCCGGGGGATAAGAAAAAACGGATCGAATCCTATATCAGGGTTCCCCTTTTGGCCGGGGGACAGAAATATGCTACCGTGCATATTGGCAATTCAATAAAAGAATATTTTTCCCCGCTCATCATGGAGAACCTGGATGTTTTTTTGAAGGCCGCTTCCCCGATTATTGCAAACGCCCTGTCCATGCTGGAGATGGAGGAACTGCAAAAGAAAACTAGGGTAGCCTTTGCCCGCTATGTTCCCGAGGATGTGATTGATGAAGTTATTCATAGATCATTCGGAACTGCGATCCAGAGTGAAACAAGAAATGTGGTGGTATTTTTCCTGGACATACGGAATTTTACCAAGATATCAGAAAACTCAAGCGCCTATGAACTTGTGGGTTTTTTGAATACTTTCTTTTCGATCATGGGAAATGAAATAATCGCCGAAGGCGGACATATCGATAAATTTATCGGCGATGCCATAATGGCCATATTCGGCGCCCCCCGCCCTCTGTCGAATGCCCACGCCTGCGCAATTCGTGCGGCGGTGAATATGATTAAAGCCCTGGCAAAAGTGGATACCACCCAACTCATCCTGCCCGAAAAAGGCCTTGCCGTAGGAATCGGCATTAACAGCGGGGAATGCGTTGTGGGGAATATTGGTTTCCAGGACCGGATGGACTATACCGTAATCGGCGATACTGTAAACCTCGCATCCAGGCTTGAGGGGGTTACTAAAATGTACCGCCACCCGATTATTGTTTCCGAAAATATGTCTGAGGCTGCCCGGGACCAGTTTATATTTAGGAAAATCGATACCGTTCGGGTAAAGGGAAGAAACAGTCCCGTGGGACTCTATGCGGTATATGCTGCCTATGCCGGAGAAGCGGGGGCCGAAGATTTTCAGGATGCTGCTTCAGCCCTGGTTATTGACCGGACGTTTCTTGATTTTTATGAAAAGGGGCTTAGGCTTTTTTATATGAAGGAGTGGGAAACCGCCAAGACCTACTTTAACAACGCCCTGCAAATAGATGAAGGGGATTATCTTTCCAAGCTCTATCTGGAACGGATTGAAGAATACAGCCTCCTAGGCGAACCCGTGGACGGCGCAGTAACCCTGACCGAAAAATAATTACTGCAGCACCAGAGATACCGCATCGGGTAGCACCGTGATGGGGGCGTTTTTTCTGCCAATAATTCCATCCGCCATGGTCAGCGCATCCTCCAGGCCTGCGGCATGGCGCATGTGGAGGGAAGCGATGATCTCCGGAGCAGCAGAAGATACAAATATGACTGTCCTTTTCCGCAGTATCATTGCGGTTAGCTGAATAACCCATTGATCGGGAATCGTTTTTTCCCGTCCCCGTTTTTCAATCTTCCCCAGTAGTTCATCCAGGGAAGGGGACTCTTTGAAAATCCGGTAGAAAGATGAAGACCCGTGTCCATCCCGGCATTCATTAACCGAAATAATAACCCCCCGCTCTTCGCAGACAAGATCCGCCTGCATGATGGATTTGGTGGATTGATAGATATTCTGATCCAGAGGATATCCTCCGTTGGAGGTGATCACAATGGGGCCGACGGGAGACTTTACTCCGCAATGTTTCAGAACAAAGTCACAGCCCGCGCGGTGGGCCTGCTCCATATCTCCCGCGAAGGCCGCAATAATCCGTTTAGCCGGAGAAAGGGCAACGTTCAAGATAAAGGCGAGTTTTGCCTGCCGCGCCGCATAGAGCATATCCTCATGGATGAGGTTGCCATCCAGGCTTCCGGGACGGGATTTGGGATGGACCGTAAATTCGGCGTTATGGCTGGCAAGCACCGTAGTAAAACTGGCGATACCCGGCAGGACGCTTTTACGGCCCCCGCTGAAACCCGCGAACTGATGGGGTTCGATAAAACCGTCCGCCGCCAGGAGATCCGCCTCTGCGGCAAGGTGGTTTATCACCAATTCTCCCCCCGAGGGCAGACGGCCCAGGGAAACCAGGGATGAGGGGTCTTCGGAATTGTGGTTTATGATTGTTTCCCTCAGTGCTATTTCGGCGCCGAATTTTTTTTCAATTTCCTCCCGGGTTGTGGCCCGGTGGCATCCGGTACCGATAAGGATGGTGATCTTCGCCTCCGGAGAAACCCGGCGTATTTCCTCAAGCATGGCCGGCAGGGTAAGGTGGCTCGGTACAGGCCGGGTGTGATCGCTGGTCAGGATGACGATATTCTTTTTGCCCCGGGCAAGAACAGCCAGTGGAGGGGAAGCGATAGGCGTTGAAAGGGCCTGTTTGATTATATCAAGCTCCGATGCCCCTGATTCCGGAGGCGGGGCGGGGCGGAGCACACGTACGGTACGTTCCGCCGGAACAGTACAGGATAGCTTTTTTGTACCATAGGGAACTTCAATAAGGACCGTATCAGTATTCATCGGATAAATATACCATGTTTTTTTAATTTTTCAAGGGAGATTCTCCCTGTCAGAACTTAGTTGCCCTTTCCCGGTAAAATAGGGTATACTGCACTTATGATACCTATAGCCTTTACCGGAGGCGGTACTGGTGGGCATATATACCCTGGTTTGGCCGTGGCTATGATCCTGCGTGAACTTCTACCGGGCCGGATTTTTTGGATAGGTTCCGCCGCCGGAATGGATCGGTCCATCGTTGAAGGGGCGGGATTTGAGTTCTTCGGCGTACCTTCGGGGAAGCTCCGGCGGTATTTTTCCTTAAAAAATATTTCGGATATCATAAAAGTAAACGCCGGGTTTTGGGCAGCCCGGTGTATTCTTAAAAAAGAAAAGCCCGGGCTGCTCTTTTCCAAGGGTGGTTTTGTCAGTGTTCCTCCCTGCGCTGCCGCAGCTTCCCTGGGTATCCCGGTGTTTACCCACGAGTCGGACTACAGCCCCGGGCTTGCCACCCGGATTAACGCCCGGTTTGCCCGGCGGATCTTCACCGCTTATGAGGATACGGCGGCTTTTTTTGCCCCGGCCTTTCGGGAAAAAGTAACCGCCGTGGGCAACCCCGTACGGCCCGGCTTCCGTAATGCCAATGCCGCCGCCGGAAGGGCTTTCATGGAGATTGGCCCGGAGGAACGGGTCCTGCTGGTCCTGGGGGGAAGCCAGGGCGCCCGGGAGATCAACGAACTGATCCGGGAATGCTTGCCTGTTCTTACCAAATATTATACCGTGGTACACCAGACCGGTCCCGGCCAGGATTGGGATTTGCCCGCTTCAGAACGGTACCGGCCCTATGCGTATATACGGGAGGAGATGCCCCAGGTATTGGCCGCGGCGGAACTGGTCCTGGGACGCAGCGGCGCCGGTACGGTCTGGGAAGCCGCCGCTGCGGGGAAGCCCATGGCACTCATTCCGCTCCGGGGTTCAGGTACCCGGGGGGATCAGGTGGAAAACGCCGGGGTTTTCGAAAAGGCCGGCGCGGCGGTGGTAATCGGCGGGAACGCCAGCAGCTTGAAGGAAACCGCAGTTGTTTTGACCCGTACCATTATTGAGCTTGCGGAAAACGCGGAGCTGCGGAACGCCATGACCGCCGCTTCGGAGCGTATTGGGAACCGGGATGGGGCGGAGTTGATCGCCCGAATAATACTGTCGGCTGTTACGGGAGAAGTATGAACATGGCGATCATCGACATAATCTTTATTGTGCTGATTTTTATCCTGGTCCTCCGCTGTGCCCTGCGGGGGTTCGTCAGGGAAGTCATGTCCATGGCTTCGGTGGTGCTGGGGCTTTTGGCGGCCCTTCTTTTTTACAAACCCGGGGCGGCATTTGTCCGGACTAAGATACTGGAGGATGTGGAGGTATTACCGGAATTGATCGCCTTTGTCTCCCTTATGATAATCGTTTTCATTGTTATTAAGATACTGGAGCGTATCATCCAGGATATTATCTCCCGGATTACCCTTTTGGGGGGGATCGATCATTCCCTGGGGCTTGTGTTAGGCTTTCTGGAGGGCCTGCTCCTGGTAAGCCTGATCCTCTTCGCCCTCAGTATACAACCGCTGTTTAATCCAGAATCTCTTCTTGAAAATAGTTTTTTTGCGAAACTTCTTAACCCTCTGATAGGGGAGATACGGCTGCCCGTGCTGGGGGTAGAAGACAGTGTTTGAAAATATACTGGGCCAGCCGGTAATAAGCCTGCTGTCATCGGATATTAACGGGGGAACCCTGGCGCCGTCCATGCTGTTTTCCGGGCCTTTAGCTTCGGGCAAGGGCAGCGCCGCACTGGAGCTTGGACGTATCCTTTCATGTGAACAATCAAGCGCCTGGAACTGTTCCTGCCCGGCCTGTACCCGTCACCGTCAACTTGTCCATCGGGATATCCTTCTCCTGGGACCCCGGAATTTTTCTGCGGAGATTGCGGCCTCCGCCGCAGCTTTTCTGCGTGATCCTTCGGCTCAGGCAGCGCGGTTCCTCTTTATCCGCTCGGTCCGTAAACTTCTGGCCCGTTTTTCCCCTGTCCTATGGGAAGATGAACCAAAAATAGCAAAACTAAATCCTTACATTCAGTCCCTGGACGAGGATCTGGATGAATTGAATATCACGGACAACGAGGCCATTAAAAAGACGGTGGATGGGATACTGAAGAACAGCTTTAAACTTGAGACCGAAGGTATTGGGGATCTGATCCCCGTATCCCAAATACGCCGGGCAGCATGGTGGAGCCGCCTGGCGCCCCAGGGGAAGCGGAAGCTTATGGTTATTGAAAATGCCGACCACATGCGGGACGAAGCCCGTAATTCTCTGCTTAAAATACTGGAAGAACCTCCGAAAACAGTAACTATTGTGCTTGCTTCGGCGCATCCCGAAGCGCTGCTTCCCACTATTTTATCCCGGCTTCGGCTTTACCGCTTTATTGCCCGGGACAAAGAGGTGGAGGCAACTGTGATACGCAAGATATTCCGGGAAAGCCGGGGGCATGCCGGTCCCATCGGCGTGTATCTTGATTCCTTCCTTCCGGTTTCCGGAGAAACCCTGTATCCCCTGGCGGCTCTCTTCGCCGCCTCGGTTGCCATGGGTTCGGTAATTGCCTTAAAGCGATCCGGAGCGGCTCTGAATGATTCTCTGGTCAGCCTGGGGAAATATACCGCCCCCATTGCGGAGGCCGCCGGCCTTGGGCGGCCCTTGGAGGATACAAAGTCCCTGGTATCCGCTGTCCTTGAGGGCGCGGAAAATTTTGAGCTCCGCAGCCGGTTTAGCCAATTTTTACAGTTCCTTCTCACCCTGATTGGGGAAAGTCTCAACGCAGGGGACACGGATGCCATAGCCTATCGGGATATCTGGCGCACCGCAGTCCGGGAGGCGGAGATCGCCGTAGGTACCTACAACCTGAACCCCGCCCTGGCCCTGGACCGGTTGGCCTTGGAGCTCAGGAGATCCATGGTACTATTGGTACAGGTATGAGAGAATTTATTAAGCGAGCCCTGCAAAAACTCAACAAGATGACCGGGGAGCATATCCGGGAGCTGCCGTATTCCGCCGTTGCGGAAAACCTCGCCAGCCTTACCACTGGTGAAGATATTTTTCCTGAAAAACTCCTTAACACCGCCGACGCCTGGAAACAGCGTTTCAGGGACCCCCTGCCCATTATGGCGCGCCGTTCCTGCAAGTGCGCCCATGTACCGCCATGGGGAGCAATATGAAAGAAGTCACCATTAAAGATATTGCCCAGCGTGCCGGCGTTTCCATCGCAACGGTATCACATGTTATCAACTCTACCCGTTATGTAAGCCCCGAACTGGCAGAACGGGTAATTAAAGCTATAAAAGAGAACAACTACAAAAAAAATATAGCGGAAACTATTACCGTAGGTAGACGTTCACAAATTGCGTTTCTTGTTCCATGTTTTGAAGATTATACCCCATTGGCTGATGCCATTTCCAGAAATTTATCACGATTTAGATATGCGTTATCAGTATCAATAACAAATGATGATATTAATACCGAGAAGCAGCTTTTAATGGCGTCCCTCGGCAATAAATCAACGGAGGGTATTATATTGGTACCCGCCGCAAACAATTCTGATTATTACGAAACAATTTTGAACCGGACTATGCCGCTTGTTTTAGCAGATCGTTTTCTTGACAATAATAATATTGATTCTGTTACAACTGATCATGAATTGGCTTTATATAAAAGTACTGTTTATCTGATTCAATGCGGACACGACAGAATCGTCATAATAACAGGAAGAAAGAACAGCAGCCTCGCCGGAGAACAAGTATCAGGATATCAAAGAGCCTTGGCCGCAAATCATATCCTCTATCGCCCCGAATTGGTGTTGACAGCCGACAGTTTTCAAGGAGAAATCACCCAGCAACTGCTATATGGGTTTTACGAAAAAATAAAACCCACTGCCTTAATATCCGGGGTAAACAGGCTTACTCCCAAGGTACTGCGTTTTTTAGACGATCACGGCATTGAGTACCCTAAGCAGCTTTCATTTATCGGCTTTGGAAATAAAGAATGGACAGAACTCATCGATCCTCCGGTCACTATTATCGAAGAAGATTTTGAAACCATGGGTTCTGCGGTGGCGGCGAGAATCATTGACAAGATCACTTCGTCCGGCAGGCCGCTTTCAGTAAAAAAACAGCGGATACAGACCGGCTTCTTGCTTCGAAAATCAACACAGATGATCGGGCGGGGGCCTTTTGGGGAAGAAGCCGCACCCATTGAAAAATTAGCCCTGTCAGAGAAAGAAATAGAGGATTTGCGGAACGGTCATTTTAAAATCGGCATTTCCTTTCATTACGGCAAGACTGCCTGGACACGGCTGCATGAGAACGGAATACGGGATACCCTGGAAAAATATGGCGTACGAATCCTTTCTGTTACCGAAGCCCATTTTAATCCTGAACTTCAGGTAACCCAACTGGAAGGTTTGCGGATGCAGAAACCCGATGCCATTATTGCTATTCCCTCCGACGATGTTGTCACAGCAGCCAAATTTAAGGAACTGGCAAAGGAAGTGAAATTAATCTTTATCAGTAATATTCCCTTGGGTATGGAAACGAACGAATACGCGTCCTGTGTTTCCGTAAACGAACGGGAAGGCGGTTATAACGCCGGCGTTCTCTTGGGTGAATATTTCAAAAATCGTGATAAAGTTCATATCGGATTTATCTCGCACGGGGCGCCGTTTTACGGAACACATTTACGTGACGGAACGGCGGAGCAGGTAGTCCGTGAAAACTACCCTAGTATTGAAATAGTTTCAGTAAAGTACTTCCACAAGATTGAGCGCGCTTACGAGGTATGCAGGGAAATGATCAGAGAGCATCCGGAAGTGGAAGGCTTATATGTTTCGTGGGACGTACCTGCTCTTCAGGTGATTACGGCGCTGAAGGAACTCTGCAGGGAAGATATCGCCATTTTCACCTGTGATCTGGACGTGGAGATCGGAACCTATTTGGCAAAAGAGGAAATGGTCAGAGGGCTTATTGCCCAACGCCCTTATATCCAGGGAACAGCCGTCGGGCTGGCAACTGCCAAAGCGCTCCTTGGAAAAGGGGAATATAAGTACGTCGGCGTTTCTCCCTACATAGTACAAAAAAACGAATTACTTAAAGCCTGGGAGGATATTTTCCACATCCCCATCCCTATAGATTGGAAATTATCATAAAATACGTCGTTTTTACGTAAATTTTTTATCGATATGTTTCAATAAAAAGAATTACATAAAAAAATACAAAAAATATTTGACAAAACAAATTCGCAATGTTACAATTTTTTAGTGTTCCAAAGAAATATACACTTTTGAACATATATTTACGTAAATATATAAATTTTTACGTAAATATATTATATCCTTTTTGGAGGCGGTTTTATGAAAGTTGCGTACATGACGAACGGCTGGGGGGCGGTCATGGCTCATTGTGCCGCGGCAAATAATGTGAACGGCGCTTACTATGTTTCAACAGGGGCAGATGCCGAGGCGGTTGCGGCAATTGCGTCGGCCGGGTATGAGCAAATCGAGATATTTGACGGCAACTTGCTCGCCTATGAAGGCCGGGAAAAAGAATTTAAGGAATTGCTCAGGGTGAACCGTGTTTCGCTACTGGCCGTTTATAGCGCCGCGAACTTTATTTACGACGAAATACTTCCGGAAGAATTTTTCAGAATAAAAAAGGCGGCGGCCTTTGCGAAAAATTTCGGCGCGACCCAGATTGCTTTGGGCGGGGGTGCGACAAGGTACGATGGCATAAAAGAAGGGGATTATAAAAAACTCGCCGCGGCCCTGGACAAAGTATGCGACATAGCCGATGAACTGGAAATGACCGCGAGTTATCATCCACACATGGGGTCTCTTGTGCAATCCCCCGAACAATTGGACAAGGTTATACCGTATACCCGCATCTGCCTGTGTCCCGATACCGGACATGTTGTACTCGGCGGGGGAGACCCTGTCGCTATAGTCAAAAAATATACGGACAGGATTAAATATATCCACCTTAAGGATGTTACAAAGGCGGGAATGTTTTGTCCGCTTGGAGAAGGATGCATTGATTTCCTGTCAATCGTGGACATCCTTAAGAAAAGCAATCCAAATGTTTTATATGCGATTGAGTGTGACGGCTGGAACGGCGATCCCAAGAAAGGCGCGGAAATTACTTTCAACTATCTTAAAACAAAACTTAATTTCTCCTGATTCTCGGGGGGATGAGTAACGGTGCGGAAGTTTTCTACGCCGATAGTGTGAGGCCAAAAACTGGTTCTCATACAAAAGTATTTTTTTTGAAGGAGTCACAGTATGAAAAAAGGATTGTTGGTAGTATTATGTGTACTGTTCGTTGCGTCATTTGTCTTTGCCGGCGGCGGTCAGCAGTCAAGCGGGGGAAGTGCGCCCGCGGCTTCGTCCGCTCCGGTAGTGCTTCCGTCAGGCGCGGTTATGAGTACCGGTCCCCACGGGGAGCAGGCAAGCCCGGCTTCCGATCTTTCGCTGACCGCGGATGAACTTGCCAAAATCAAGGCGGGCAAATACAAAGCCGCTATTTGTTTCCATTACAACGGGGACGACTGGTCGGCAGCGCAGGAAAAAGGTCTGCGGGATCAGTTCGGCAGAATGGGTATTGAGGTTGTCGCGGTTACTTCTGCCAATTTTAACGCCGCCCAGCAGAAGGCCGATATTGAAACCGTCCTGGCCTTGAATCCTGACGCGATTGTCTCAATACCGGTCGATGTCGTTTCAGCGGAATCTGTTTTCAAGGATGCCGCGAAAAAAGGCGTTAAAATCGTGTTTATGGACAATTGTCCGGATAATATGATAGCCGGTACGGATTACGTTTCCGTCGTTTCGGCAGACAACTACGGCAACGGCGTCGCGGCGGCGGAAATAATGGGCGAAAAACTCGGCGGTAAGGGAAAAATTGCGATGGTATACTATGACGCGAATTTCTTTGTTACCAACCAACGGGACGAAGCTTTCCGCAAAACAATCCGGGAAAAATTCCCCGGTATCACGATTGTTGAGGAAGCCGGTTTTAACGACGTCAACAAGGGCGCTGAGGTCGGCGGCGCTCTTATCACCAAACACCCCGATCTGAACGGGATCTACGCTACCTGGGACATCCCGGCAGAAGGCGTTGTATCGGCACTTCGGGCAAATGGTAGGAATGACATTATTGTAACTACCATCGACCTGGGCAATAATGTCGCCAGAATACTCGCGCAAGACGGAATTGTAAAAGGCCTGGGCGCCCAGCGGCCCTATGATCAAGGTGTGGCGGAAGCCATCCTTGTCGGATATGCGCTGGTCGGCAAGAAAGCGCCCGGCTATGTTGCGCTTCCGCCGTACAAGGTTACCCACGAGAATGTACTGGAAGCCTATAAAGGCATCTATTATGTTGACGCTCCGGTGGATATAAGAAACGCGTATAAAAAATAAGGCGGGTATTATGAAAACATACAACATTGGTTTGATAGGCGCCGGTTTTATGGCAAAGGCCCACGCCATTGCGTATTCCGGAATGCCTATTTTTTTCTGGCCCGCTCCGGCGCTCGTAAACAAGAAGATAATCGCAGATTTAACCCAGGAACGGGCCGATGCGGCAGCCGCGCAGTTCGGATTTGAAAAAGGGACAGGAAACTGGAAGGACATCATACAGGATCCGTCGATTGACATTATTGACATTTGCACGCCGAACAATGCTCACGCGGAAATAGCGATTGCTGCGGCAGCAGCCGGAAAGCACATCATCTGCGAAAAGCCCATCTCCAGAACCGTAGAAGAGGCCAAAGAGATGTACCTGGCCGTCAAAAAAGCGGGGGTCGTGAATATGCTGGCCTTTAATTACCGGATGACCCCCGCGGTACAGCTTGCCAAGCGGTATATTGACGAAGGGTCTATCGGGGACATTCTGGACTTCCGCGGTACCTATTTACAGGATTGGTCTGCGGACCCCAATTCGCCCCTTTCCTGGAGATTCCAAAAAGACATCTGCGGAAGCGGGGCTTTTGGAGACATCGCTACTCATGTTGTTGACATGCTCCGTTTCCTCATCGGCGATTTTTCGGAGATCAACGCCCGTATGGTTACATACATAAAAGAAAGGCCCATACAGACGGGAACAGCGGACAGTCTGGGTAACGTGAAGGGCAGCGCGGGTGTTCCGAAAAAAAAAGTAGATGTTGACGATCAGTGCTGTTTGGCCGTTAAATGCGCGAACGGCGCCTTTGGCACCATTGAGGCAACCAGGAATGCCTGGGGCCGGAATAATTACATCACGTTTGAGATTCACGGGACAAAAGGCTCCCTATATTTCAACTACGAGAGAAGGGACGAGCTTCAGGTGTGTTTTGCGGATGATCCCGGCGACAGGCGCGGATTCAGAACGGTATATACCGGACCCGCGCATCCCTACGGAGAAGCCCTCTGGCCCATCCCCGCACTTGGTATAGGTTATACGGAAACAAAAATTGTTGAGATGTATGAATTTATCAAAGCGGTTACAGAAGGAAAAGACGTTTCCCCCTCATTCGAGGACGGCTACAATATCGAGCTGATCGGTGAAGCCGCATTTAAGTCGGCAGCTTCCGGTCAATGGGAAAAAGTCGGAAAAATCGGCTGAAACCCGCCGCCATATCATCCCCTTGCGGAGGATGATATGGCGGTTTATTCTTTATGGACGGGCGTCGTAAGCCGGAAAAGATATGACCGGAGATATGTTTGATATGAATGAATCTGTTCTGCAAATGAAAAACATCGCCAAATCATTTTATGGCAACAATGTCTTGAATAATGTGAGTTTTAATCTTGAAAAGGGTCATGTACACGCAATTGTAGGCGGAAATGGCGCGGGAAAATCCACTTTGATGAAAATCTTGACCGGTGTTTACAAAAAAGATTCCGGTGAAATCTTTGTTGACGGTAAAAAGGTTGATTTTTCCAATTATTCCGACGCTACATCCGTCGGGATTCGCATGATATTTCAGGAACTCAGCGTAGTCCCCACATTGACCGTGGTTGAAAATATCTATCTGAACCATGAAGAAAGGAAAGGGCTTTTTAATGACGATAAAGGCATGAAGGAAGGGGCGGAAAAACTTCTGGCGAGGCTGGGAATCGATATTCCGGTAAACGAAAAAATCGCAAATTTAAGCGTTGGTTACTGCCAATTGATAGAAATTGCCAAGGCCCTTTCCAAAAAAGTAAAAATTCTTGTTATGGACGAGCCAACAGCCTCCCTTTCCGATACCGAGGTAACGCGCTTATTTAACATTGTGAGAACACTGAAATCGGAAGGCGTTTCCATCGTATATATATCACACCGGATGAATGAGATCCTCGAGATTTCCGATGAAGTGACTGTACTTAGGGACGGGGAGCATATCATCACCGGCGAGGCAAAGAACCTGACCATTGCCGGTATAATCAACTATATGCTCGGTGATACCGAGAGAAATGCTTTTGAGTATCACGAAAGACGGAAAACCAAAACCCCGGGCGTTATGATTGATGTGAACGGATTGTGCGTTGATAATCTAGTAACGGATGTTTCATTTCATGTCAATGAAGGTGAAATCGTAGGTTTGGCGGGACTCATGGGTAGCGGCAGGACGGAGATACTTGAGTCCCTCTTTGGAATAAGAAAAATACACAAAGGTAAAATCACTATACAGGGTAAGCCGGTTGAAATAAAAAACACCCAAAACGCGATAAAGTACGGCATTGCCCTTGTTCCCGAGGACAGGCGCAGGGAGGGACTGGTACTTACCCATACCCTTAAAAACAATTTGCTGCTTGCACTCTTTGACAAAGTAAAAAAAAACAGGCTGTTAATTGACGACAGCAAGATTAAAAAGCTTTCTGAAGAAAGCATAGCAGACCTTAATATCAAGACAAACAGCATAGATACACTGATAAGCAATCTTTCCGGAGGGAATCAGCAGAAGGTTGTCATTGCCAAGTGGCTGAAAAACAATCCAAAGATACTGCTTCTGGACGAGCCAACGGCAGGAATTGACGTTGGCGCGAAGGGTGAAATCATTAAAATAATCGAAGATTACGCCGCCGGAGGGAAGAGTGTTATTGTTGTATCTTCGGAAATATCCGAACTTGTGGCGATGTGTGACAGAATAATTGTTTTGGTTAATGGAAGAAAAACCCAAGAACTTACTAGAAATGAAATAAATAATCAGGGGGTTATTCAGCATGCAATTCAAGGTTAGTTCCCTAAAAGAGATTGATTGGAGCAGATATATTGTTTATATCGCGTTTGTTGTCGTTTTTCTCTTCCTTTCGATTTGGCTCGGGGGGCGCGGTTTCCTGTCGGTGAATAATGTACTGAATATCACGCGGCAGACATCTATGATAACCATTATGGCCGTTGCTATGACTTTTGTAATCGGGACAGCCCAAATCGACCTTTCAATCGGATCAATTGTCGCCCTTTCATCCCTGGTATGCGCCCTGCTCCTGCGTTCGACGAATAACATAGTTTTATCTCTTGCCGCGTCTGTCGCGGTTGGCGTTTCCGTAGGCGCGATTAACGGTCTTTTAATAACCAAATTGGGTATACCGGCATTTTTGGCAACCTTAGGTATGATGGGTATCATCCGCGGCATTGGAATGTGGATAACCAATATGGCGGCTATTGTCATTACCAATGAGACGTTTAACTTTGTTTTTGGCGTTGGAAATATTGGAGGCTGGTTTCCTGTCCTTCTTATTTGGACGGTCTTGTTTGTCGTATTCGGCGTTATTTTGCTCAACAAAACACCTTTCGGCAAGAAGATACTTGCAACGGGGGGAAATGAAATCGCAGCCCGCTTTACGGGGATCAATACCAACAGGGTCAAATTAATAACATTTATTATGAGCGGCGCTTTCGCAGCTTTTGCGGGAATTCTCTACGCCGGCAGAATGCAGGCGGGGCGTTACACCTTTGGCGAAGGAGATGAAATGTCCACAATTGCGGCTGTAATCCTTGGGGGAACTAGTATGGCGGGAGGGACCGGTTTTGTTATCGGTACCCTGATAGGCTCGCTCCTGATGGGAATGATAAACAACGGCCTTATACTGGGCGGACTCAGCGTCAGCCAGCAAACCATTGTCCGCGGGGTAATCATTATTCTGGCTGTTGCGCTATCAAATGTGACGAGGAAAAAAGCGAATTAGCCCGGCGTGCCATGCGTTGGCCCGGCAAAGGAGCGGGTCCACTTGTGGACGGCCAATTTTTGTCTTTTGTAATATTGACAATACTCTCATGATCATCAATATTGACATTATGGAGAAACAAATAGCTGTATTGTACCCGGAAACTCCGGTACTATTGGTACAGATATGAGAGAATTTATTAAGCGAGCCCTGCAAAAACTCAACAAGATGACCGGGGAGCAGATTCGGGAGCTGCTTTATTCCGCCGCTAGCGAAATAGACCGCCTGGAAACGGTACTGGATTCTATCACCGAGGGTATTCTGGTCTGCGATACCGAACACAACCTGGTACTGGCCAACAAATATGCTAACCGGATGCTTCCCATCAACGCGGAAGAGCAGGGAAAGACGCCGCTGTGGCTTATGGTCCAGGACGAAAAGATACGGGATTTTTTTGAAATCACCTTAAAAACCGGGGACCGGGTGGAAGATCGGGAATTCGACGTGGAGATCAAGGGAATATCCCGGCTTCTCAGTATTAGTGTGCTTCCCCTGGTAAAAGATCGCCAGGTTACGGGCTCCCTCATCTATGTGGAAGATATAACCGAGAAGCGGAGTAAAGAAGCGCAGCTGCGGCGGGTGGAAAACCTCGCCAGCCTTACCACCCTGGCTGCCGGGGTGGCCCATGAGATTAAGAATCCCCTTGGATCCCTTTCCATACACATCCAGTTGATCCAGAAAGCCATGGAGGCAAACAAAGAAGTCTATTACACCGCCCGCCCAGAGGGAACAGACTCCCAGAGCAGCGATTCTTGTTCTTATTTTGAAAAAATGGACAAGTACATCAGCGTAGTAAACGAAGAAGTGGATCGCCTTAACCGTATTGTGGTAGATTTTTTGTTTGCGGTTCGTCCAATGAACATGGAATTCCGGGAAGGGAATATTAATTCACTTATAGAAGAAATGGCCGGGTTTGTCCGCTACGAGTTGGAAGAATCGAACATCAAATGTGTTCTGGAACTTGACAAGAACCTTCCCAGGGTAGACTTTGACCTGCGGTACATGAAACAGGCCCTGCTTAACCTTATAAAAAATGCTATGGCCGCTATGAACGGGGGGGGACGGCTGACCCTAAAAACCGAAGGCCGGGATGGGGAAATCCAAATCATTGTGTCGGATACCGGTATAGGGATATCCGAAGAAAACATTCCAAAAATATTTGAACCCTATTTTACCACCAAGGAAACAGGCTCCGGCCTTGGGCTGACCCTGGTCTTTAAGATCATCCGGGAACACCGGGGGGAGATCTCCGTAAAATCAAAGGAAGGGGAGGGGGCCAGTTTCAAAATTACCCTGCCTATACCCCAGAAGGAACGGCGGCTCATCACCTTTGAAGGCGGAAAAAATGCAGTTTAAAATTCTGATAGCTGATGATGAAAAAAATATCCGGGAAGGGCTCGCCGCATCACTGGAGATGGACGGGTACCTTGTCGAAACCGCCGCGGGCGGTGATGCGGCTTTCAAGCGTTTCCAGAAGGGCGACATCGACATGGTCATCACCGATTTACGGATGCCGGGCTTGAGCGGAGAGGAACTGCTCAAACGGGTGGATTCGGAAACACCGGGTATTCCGGTGATTGTCCTCACCGGTCACGGTACGGTGGAAAACGCCGTGGCGGCCATGCGGAACGGCGCCTACGACTTCCTCACAAAACCTGTGGACCTGGATCACCTGTCTTTGCTCGTAAAGCGGGCGCTCCAGAGCCGGGAACTGTTCCTTCGCCACCGGCGGTTGGAGGAGGAACTGGAACACCGGAAACAGTTCCGGACCATGGTTGGTACCAGCGCCCCCATGCGCCATGTCTTTGATACCATAAACCGGGCCGCCCCTTCCAAGGCTTCCATCATCATCACCGGTGAATCCGGGGTAGGGAAAGAACTGGTGGCCGACGCCATTCACGATCTCTCCCCCCGGAAAAACAAGCCCCTGATCAAAGTCCACTGCGCCGCCCTGGCCGCCAGCATTCTGGAGAGTGAACTCTTCGGCCATGAGAAGGGGGCCTTTACCGGCGCGGTAGCCCGTACCCGGGGCCGCTTCGAACTTGCCCATGAGGGGACTCTCTTTCTGGATGAGATCGGCGAAGTCGATCAGAACATTCAGATAAAATTGTTGCGGGTACTTCAGGAAAAAAAGTTTGAACGGGTAGGGGGGGAAGAAACCATCGAAGTAGACGTCCGCATTGTGGCCGCCACTAACAAGGATCTCAAGGCGGAGATAAAAAAGGGCAATTTCCGGGATGATCTCTATTATCGTCTCAGCGTGGTCAATATCCATGTGCCCCCCCTGCGGGAACGCAAGGACGATCTCCCCCTGCTCATCACCGCATTTCTGCGAGAATTTGCCGAAGAAAACGGTAAAACCCTGGAGGGAATAGACGACAAAGCCCGGGCCGCCCTCTACGCCTACGACTGGCCCGGTAATGTCCGGGAACTGCGGAACTGCATGGAAAGCGCCGTGGTCATGACCCGGAGCGCAGTGATAACCGCGGAGGATCTGCCCCCCACGGTCCGGGCCCAAAACGATTCAAGCTGGATCAGAATCCCCCTGGGCTCTACTTTGGAGGAAGCGGAACGTATCGTCATCCGGGACACCCTCTCCGCTCATAAGGGCAACAAGAGCAAGGCCGCGGAGGTCCTCGCAGTGGGCCGCAAAACCCTGCACCGGAAACTGGCGGAGTGGGGAGAGGAAGGGGAAGAAAAGAATGAGAAGTAAAGAACCGCGACAGGGCGGGCTAAACTACCCGTTTCCCCGGATGAGCACGATTTTGACCAGGGTAACTATCCAGGAGTGGCTTCTCCGATAGGTTATCTTAGGGGATTTGCACCCCATAGTATCTTCTTGTGCCCTTGGTCCCACTCCTTCAGACTTTATAGATCACTATGCAGGCCGCCCTGTGCTATGCCTTGCATGAATCGTGGGGGAGTTTTTGCTCTTGTCCGGGGTGAGGATTTCATCGACGATGGGGGAGTAAACTGAGAATTCTGTAGTTTATTGGATTTATTGGATTTATCTTGACAAAGGGCTATACTGGAATATAGTTCTAATAGGAGTCAATTCTTGCAACTTCAGCGCCCGTCTATTGTTCAAGAGCAGCGTCTCAGGATGAATCCCCAGCAAATTCAGGCTATCAAGCTGATGGGGCTCCCTGTCGTTGATTTACGGGAAAAAATAGAGGAAGAAATTGAACGGAACCCCGCTCTTGAGGTTTTTGAAGATCATACCGTACTCTCCCTGGATGAGGCCTATACTCCCCGGAAGGAGGAGTATGATTATTTCGAAACCAGTTCAGATTCCGGTTTTGTCCGTAAAGGGGGGGATGAGGAGAGCTCGGAGCGGCACAAATTCATCGAAGGCGCTCTTTCCCGGCCCGAAACCCTCCAGGAACATCTCCTCTGGCAGTTCAAACTTGAGCCCCTGGATGATGAGCTCCGCCGGATCGGGGAACTGCTCATCCAGAACCTGAACGAAGACGGTTTCCACAAAGAGCCCGTGAATCTGCTCCTTAAACATGAGAATCCCGCCCTTATTGTCAAAGCTATGTCTATTATCCGCTCCTTGGACCCGGTGGGCGCCTGTACTGCGGATTACCAGGAAAGCCTTCGGGTTCAGGCAGGACTCCTTCCTGACGCCCCTCCGGGGATGATCGATGTTTTGGGCTACCTGGAACAGCTTGAGCGGGGCAAATTTGGGGAAGTCGGCCGGGAGTTGGGCCGTACCGAAGAGGATCTGCGCCTCTGTTTTGAACGTATCAAGGAGCTTTCCCCCTTCCCGGGCCGGCGTTTTGCCGCCGATACTACCCGGTATGTGGTTCCCGATGTTCAGGTGATCAAAAAAGAGGGGGAGTTCGTCATCATCCTTAACGATGAGGAGATACCGGTTCTTGGGATCAACCCCTTCTTTATGAAAATTGCCGGAACGCCAGGTGGAAAGGGTAAACCTGTCCGTGACTTTGTCAAGGAAAACATTAGGGAAGCCCGGTGGTTTATCCAGTCGATCAACGAGCGGAACCATACCCTTCTCCGGGTTTCCCGGGCAATAGTGGAATTTCAACGCGCATTTTTTGTGAATGGTCCCAAATATATCGCCCCCCTGACCCTGCGGGACATAGCCCAGGAACTGGGGCTTAATGAATCCACTATTTCCCGGACATCCCGGGGCAAGTATATGCAAACCGAGTGGGGGATTTTTGAAATTCGTCATTTCTTTACCAATTCTATCAGCGGCGCCGGTTCCCGGGGTTCGCAATATTCCAAAGAGGGGGTTAAGGAGATAATAAAGGAGCTTATCACTACAGAAGCCCGGCATTTTTCGGATAAAGAAATCACGGAGATCCTTTCCAGGAAGGGAATCCTTTTGGCCCGGCGCACGGTTGCTAAATATCGCAGTGAATTGGATCTGGGATCATCGTATACCCGATAAAAGTATAGACAAACTAAGGAGGCACCATGAACACAGAAGTTAAAGCTGTCCATTTCACCCTGAGGGACGACGTCCGGGAGTACCTGGATCGTAAAATCGCCCGAATTCCCAATGCGGAAAATATGATCGTCGATCTGCTTATTACCTTGACCAAGGAGGCCAAGGACTTTGCCGCGGAAGTTAAGGTGAACTTCCGGTGGGGGGTCTCAATCCATCTGAAAGAGACGGATTTTGAACTCAATCCCGCGATTGATAAACTGATGGGTAAACTGGAAACCAAGATAATCAAAGAGAAAGAAAAGGTTAAGGATGTAAAGGAAAAAGAGCGGGCGGAAGAAAAGCGGGATACATCTTTTATGCCTTCTTGAGCGCAAAGCTATAAACCGCGGGCAGCCGTTTTCCCAGAAAGTCCTCGTCGCGGATTTTTTCCTGCAAGTCCTTTATTTCTGTTTCCGGGAAATCCAACCGGTTCAGGGTGAAGTTTTTAGCGTTGGCGCTGAACAGGAGTTTGCCCCCCGGGGAGAGGAGTTTTAGGCATTGGTCAATAAGATTCCCGTGATCTCGTTTTAAGTCCAGGGTGGCGGTCATCTTTTTGGAGTTTGAGAAGGCCGGGGGGTCCAAGATGATGATATCCCAAGTTAAGCCCGCCGGAATGGCGCCTTCCAGGAAACGGAGTGCGTCCGCACGGATGAGCCGCCAGCGGGGGAGGGCAGCTTCGTTACCGGTAAGGTCCCGGGGGATGATTTGCCGGGCCTCTAGGTTGTTCAGGGTGAAGTTTGTTTTCGCCCAGTCCAGATAGGTATTGGACATATCCAGGGAATCTACCGACTTGGCTCCTCCAGAGGCGGCATACACTGAAAAGGATGCGGTATAGCAAAATAGGTTTAGGACCCGTTTGCCCGGCGCTACGGCCCGGACTAGGGACCGGGTTTTGCGGTGGTCCAGAAAGAGCCCTGTATCAAGGTAATCCGATAGGTTTACTCGAAAATGTAACCCTCCTTCGTGGACATCCTGAAATTCATGGCAGCCGGTGATCTTTTCGTATTGGGCTTTGCCGCGCTGCCTGCCTCGTTCTTTCAGGAAGAGCCGATTCAGGGGGATGTCCAGGGCTCGGGAAATTGCCTCTGCCATAGACCTGAGCCAGTGATCCTCCTCTGCGATTTCCTTTTCGTAGGGCCGTTTGTAGATGGCGCCCGCCACGGCATCACCATAGAGATCTAGAATCAGGGGAATTTCGGGGATATCACGGTCGTAAAGACGGAAGGCGTCGGTTCTAATACGCCGGGCCCATTTCCGCAGATGCCGGTACCGTTTTTTCAGCCGGTTCGTTAGCATTTCAGCCTGGGCGGCTGTTTTAAGAGGCGCTTCCGTTATCCGCATCCTGACGGGACTGCATGGTCACACAGAGCATGGCATACCCCGATGAAAGATCCTCGGTTTGTACCACTACCGACTCGGGAACTTTGAGTTTCGCCGCGGTAAAATTCCAGATCCCCAGGATACCCGCCTTAACCAGGATATCCGCCGTTTCCTGGGCCGCGGGGGAATGGATAGTTAGAATAGCTACCTTTACCCCTAGCTTATGGACCTCGGTCTCCAGGTCATTCATGGAAAACACTCGTACTCCATGAATGGTGGTTCCGGCCTTTTGCGTATTTTTGTCAAAAGCCGCCACAATATGCAAGCCGTGGAGCCGGAATTCCTGGTGCCCCATAAGGGCACTGCCCAGATTCCCCGCTCCCACCAAAATCACATCCTGCATCGAATTCCACCCAAGGAAACGTTCAATGGCGTCAATCAGGGTATTTACCGGATACCCCTTCTTAGGTTTTCCGATAACTCCGGTAATTGCCAGATCCTTCCTTACCTGGATGGGCTCTAGACTCAGTTCCTGGGCTATTAGAGTCCCCGATATATATTTACTGCCTTCTTTCTGCATCTGTCGTATAATATTTAAATAAGACGGTAGACGCCGTACTGAAGGCGTAGCAGGTATTTTTTGTTTTGCCAAAATAGTTCCTTTGCCGATAATTATACAATAGAGGAAAGTCGGCCATTACGTCAAGCAAATATAAGCCGATGACACACGGTTCCATCGGCCGGTTCGCTAACGGTAGGGAGCGGAGTTAAAACCGTAATAGGCGCCACATGCACACGAGCGCCGGGGATATTCTCCAGCGGCCCGCCTTTGCCGATTCACTGGGGGAGATGTGCCGGGTTATTCGCTTCTGTCCCGTTTCCGCACCACCACCTTTTGGGGCCTGCGGTCGGCGGGTTTGCCGGTTTCCGGCTTTGTTTTGGCGTGTGACGCTGAGCGTGGAGCGGTGACGGATAATTTCCCGGCGTATCGTTTTTTGCCGTAGGGAGAGGCTTCCTTGTTTTCCCTTTGAGGAGCTTCTTTGCGGGGGCGGTCTTCACGGCTTCCGGCGCGGCGTTTTTCCTTGACCGCTTTTTCCAGTACCCGCAGGGATTCGTCAAAGCCCTTAAGAAATTCCGGGAGGTCCTCCGCAAAGAGGATCACCGATTGGCGCTCGAAGCCGCCCGAATCTTTGTTTTTGCTTTCTACGATATTGAGGTAAAGGTCTCCCATGCGGTTTTCCTTCACGTTGAAGAAGTAGGTTCTATTTTGTAATCCAACCTTGGTTGAAAATAGTTCTCCCCGTATACCCATACTATGCTCCTGAATAATTGTCCGCTTCGCCGACCATCCTGCGCTGCCATTCGATGAGAGCCCGTTCGATCCGTTTGTCCGAGCCCTCCACATCCGCCATAACCCGGAATACTGGCTCGGTACCGGAACCCCGCATCCAAATACAGGCCGCTTTATGGCCAGCCCTGTTAATAAAACTAATTTTGAGGCCCCCCTTCCCGGCGGTGGAGAAATCGGTGATGCCCCGCTTTTCTACAATACCGTTGTAGGCGGCGGCTTCCCAGCCCGTGATGCCGTAGCGGTTCAGGAGGGATTCTTTCTTTTCTTCCCAGTCCCGAAAAAATACTTTCTGATACCGGCTTTTTAGGAGGCCGTGGTCCGTGGTTTTTACCCGGAGCATTGCCTCGGGGGTAGAGATTCCAGTGCTGACAAAAGCGGGGAGAGCGGCGATAATGTCGGCCAGGGTAAAGTCCGGGCGGTAGGTTTCGGCTTGGTCGGAAAGATCGCACCAGAGTTCAAAGAAGCCCTTCCGATCCCCCTCACTTCGTATGGTGAGGAGTTTTACCAGGGAAAGTACGGTGTTGATAGGGTCTCGCACCGCCGAAGGATGGGTAATATTTCCCCCGGCGGAACCTTCCCCAAGGATACGGACGGTATAGCCCTGTTCCCGCAGCTTCCGGGCCAAACTTACCACATTGGCTTCCCCCACTTCGGCACGGAACACCGGCACGTCAAAGGCCCGGGCAATCCGGTCGATACGCATGGATGTGGGGTCGTTTACCGCCACCGCCGCCTTATTCAGGGCATTACCCTTATTGTCGTAACTTAGTTTTCCGATCCACACCATATGGGCCAGTTCCGAAACACAGGCCAGGGCGAAGACCTCCTGGGCTTCCAGAGCCCGGGCCTTGTTCTGCCCCTCATCCCAGAAAACCAGATTACCCCGGTCACCGTCACAGTCCGGAACATAGCCTAGGATCATCGAAGGGTCCTTTTCGTGGGTTTTCTCCAAAAAAAGACGGCAGGGTTCCAAGGCCTTCCCCTCGGGGACTATGTCATGGGTAATTTCTCCGGGTTTGCCGTTCATGGCGTGAACGCTTATCCCCAGGGAAGTAAGGAACTCCTTGTCAATGGACAGAGTCCGGGCTGAACCGTTAAAGTCCGCCGCCACGCCCAATGGCCGGTGCTGAATACTCCGGAAAATGAGCCCCAGGATACCCTCCGCGGCGGCTCCTGCGGTTACTTCCCGAGTAAAATCAAAGTAAGCCTGATATGCTTCCTGCTTAATCCGGCTCGCTTCGGCGTATACTTCCTCCAGGGCTTTGGCATCCCCGCGGTTCATCAGTTCTATTGTCTGATTACAACGATCCACTAAGGCCATACGGCGCCGGAATTCTTCGATTAAAAGGAGAGCTTCGGAACCCGGCAGGACCCCGCCGTCGTTAAGGCCGAATTTAAGACCGTTATACCCTATGGGATTGTGGCTTGCCGAAATATATATAAATCCGAAGGGTTTACTCCTGCGGGTAAAGGCCATAATTTCCGGGGCGGCGGTGACGGCGGCATACCGGACCCGGCAGCCCGAAGCAAGAAGGGATCGAATTATCACATCCGCTATAGCCGGTCCCGTAGGCCGGGTATCCATGCCCACAAGTACCGTAGGGGATTTTTCAGTTTTCTTTATTACATAATCCGCAAAGACCGAGGCTGCAGCAGCGGCGATAAGGGTATGGGCCGGGGAAATATCCGTATCGGCGCTTTCCCCATGTCCGTCTTTGGCAAAAATCCCCCGCCAGCCTGAAGGTGAAAGGATCAGCTCTCTCAGGGCAGCGTTAAGCAGGGACTCACGTATGCCGGGATCATCCACTTGGAAATTCATGGTTAGCTAGTGTACTTGTTTTTTGCTTCTGTTGCTATAGCTGAAAATACCCTTAGGCTATAGTAGGAATTGCATTTAACTGACTGAAAAGGTATATTATAAGGTAGCCAAAGGGAAAGAATTTATAGTATATTAATACTATGTAAACGATATGGATTAATAACCTCATGACGAAAAAATGGAGTATAAAAATGGAGAAAAGAAGAATCTACATAGATTATAATGCGACTACCCCTCTAAACAAAGAAGTCAAAGCCGAGATGATAGAGGATTTCGATATCTATGGAAATGCCTCCAGTATGCACAGCTCCGGCCGTCATGCCCATGCCCGGCTTGAGCAGGCCCGAAAGGCGGTGGGGGATCTGATTGGGGCCCCCGCCAAAACGGTGATTTTTACCTCCGGCGGCTCGGAATCGAACAATATGGTATTCCAGACTATATGGCGCCTCACCTCCGGCGAATACGGGAAACCTCTTACCCAGGGCCGGAGGGAAATAATCACCACCGCCATTGAGCATCCCTGTGTGCTCAACTCCGCGGCCTACCTTAAATCTCTGGGCTTTAAGGTCTATTTCCTGCCGGTAGACGAATACGGCAAAGTCAAAATGGACGAATACCGGAAGGCCCTGAGCGAAAATACCCTCCTGGTTTCGGTGATGATGGCCAATAACGAGATCGGGACCATCCAGGATATAAAGGAAATAGCCTCCTTGGCAAAAACCGCCGGGGCCTGGATGCATACCGACGCGGTACAGGCCGCCGGGAAGATTCCCGTTAATGTGGATGACCTCCAGGTGGACTACCTGACCATGTCTGGTCACAAGATATACGGACCCAAGGGCATCGGCGCCCTCTATGTGCGCTCCGGGGCGCCCCTTTTTCCGCTGATCCACGGAGGCCACCAGGAGAACGGTTTTCGGGCGGGAACCTACAACAACGTCGGCATCCTGGGCTACGGCAAAGCCGCAGAGCTGGCTAAGCAAAACCTGGAAGCATATGGCCGGGAGATACGGGCCCTGCGGAACCAGCTACGGGACGGCCTTTTAGCCAATGTGCCGAATATCACTATCAACGGCCATCCCACGGATGTATTACCTAATACCCTGAACGTGTCCTTCCCCGGCGCCGAAGGGGAATCGATTTTACTGGGCATGGATCTTAAGGGTATTGAAGCTTCCACTGGTTCGGCCTGCGCTTCCGGCAGTCTGGAACCCTCCCATGTACTTATGGCCGTAGGGGTAGGGCCGGAGCTGGCCCACGGTTCCATCCGTTTCAGTCTCGGCTGGGGTGTCTCTAAGGAAGATATTCAGTATATTATAGATACGGTGCCGCCCATCATCGCCCGGTTCCGGGCCATGTCCACGGTTTCATCAACGCCGTCAATAGTACCGTTATGAGAGAGGTATAGTATGTCCGACTGGTTATATTCCGATACAGTCAAAGACCATTTTACCAACCCCCGGAACGTACTCATGGAAGATGAGTCCAGCTATCCCGCCGATGCCCGGGGCCTGACGGGGAACCTTATTTGCGGAGATCAGATGCTGATGCTTCTGCGGATCAAGGACGATATCATCACCGATGTCCGCTGGAAGACCTATGGCTGCGCCAGCGCCATCGCCTCCACCAGTGTGCTCTCCGAGACAATCAAGGGTATGAATATCAGGGACGCCTACAACGTCAAACCCGAGGAGCTGGTGGAAAAGATGGGCGGTCTTCCGGCCAATAAAATCCACTGTTCCGTCCTAGGCGACAAGGCCCTGCGCAAGGCCATTGACGACTACCTCGCCAAAACCGGCCGCCCCGGCCTTTTCAAGGAGACCTCCACGGTGATCTGTACTTGCCTGGGTATAACCGACAAAGACTTGGAAAACGCCTACCTTAAGGGCGCCCGCTTCTGGGAGGATTTTCAGGCGGCCACCAAGATAGGTACCGGTTGTGGAAAAGGGGAATGCAAGGCAAAGGCACTGGAACTGCTCCATGAATACGCTCATATTTACGGGGAAAAGCGGGGCGGGGCCTAATCGTTAGGTGCAGCCTGTGCTGTTGGTGTGTTTGATGGTTAAAATTACTGCTCCATGCCGGGAAACCTGAGAAAATTCCAGATATTTGAATCTTCCTGGCCTAGGGACCAAAAACCTATGGATTTAACCCCCATGTCCCGGTACATACTGCCCCGGAGGCTGAGGGAATAGATGTCTTCGTAATAGACCGTAACTTTTACCGTGGTTTCATAGCTAAAGGTAGGGATGCCGTTTTCCCGGCTGACCTCGGCAATGGTGTTTTCGCTCTTGATCCGTTCGATGCCGGAGTGGAAATACGCCCGGAAAGGGTTGAAGCTTCCCCAGGTGCGGCCGTAAAAGGGCAGCCCCATGATCAACTTTTCGGGTCCCACGGTTTCTAGGGCATACTCCGCTACGGAACGGCACCAGTCCAGGGAAGCGATGGAACCGGGCTCGCTGGTGGACCAGTGCTCGTCGTAGGCCATCACAAATATTCGATCTACCAGGGGCTTAATCTTTTCGTAATCGAAGACATCGTCCCTTAGGGTCTTGAACCGGGCCGGCAGAGCGATGGTAAACATCCTATCCCCCAGACCATTCCGCAGTTCCTCTAAAAAGGAAAGAAAGTTGTCCCCATCCTTGGCAGGGATAAGTTCAAAGTCTATTTGCAAACCGTCATAGGGCTCGGAAGCCGCTAGGAGATCCGTTACCAACTGCCGGCGGACCGCGCTTCCCGGTTCCAGGATGAAGTGAGCCAGGGACCGGCTGTTACAGGCAACCACCAGGTGAAGCCGGCCGGGGAAACGGCTAAGCTTTTGCTGGCTGGGAACGCCCGTAAGCTTGCCATAGATATCAATTTCAGCCCCAAAATAAACCAGGTCCGACAGGGGGTAATTCAGCTTGAGCGCCTGTTCCCGGCCTGCCACTAGGTATCCCCATATTTCGGTAAAGTGCAGCACCGGAAGATTCTCGGCGCCCTCCGGAATTTTCCCGTAGGAGAAGTATTCATTTTCCTCCCCACTTTTCTCCGGATTGCCCCAGTCCTCCGCTGGTTTTTCGTTGTCCGGCAGTCCAGGCGCGGAAGCACAGGAGAATAGGGTAAGAAAGAAACAGAGCAAAAAAACCATAGCAAGGGGAGTATATGGTACCGGTTGCTTAATTGCAATATATTCCGAATTTTTATTATAATACTGTATGATTATAGGGATAGACATAGGCAGTACCACCACAAAGGCGGTTTCCATCAGCGCCGACGGAAAGATCCGGAAGATAAAAACCAAGGCCATAGATGCGGTAACCTCCGCCACCGGCGCCTTCGGAAAAATGTTGATGGAGAATGATTACCAAATAGGGGACATCCAGCGGATCATGATCACCGGCACCGGGGCCTCAAAAATTAAAAACAACCTTTTCGGGATCCCCACCCAGCGGGTGGATGAGATACAGGCCATTGGTATCGGGGGGATGTTCCTTTCCGGAAAGGATGATATTGTGATCACCAATATCGGCACCGGTACGGCGGTTATCGGCGCCCGGAAGGATTCCATAACCCACATAGGAGGTTCCGGAGTAGGGGGGGGGACCATCCTCGGCCTGGCAAAGAAGCTGATCGCCACATCGGACTTCAACGGCATCATGGAACAGGCGGAACTGGGAAATCTGAACCAGGTGGATCTGACCATGGAGGATATCATGGACATGGACCTGAGCTTCCTGAACCGGGAGAGCACGGTATCTAATTTTGGGAAGATGCTGGATACCGCCAGGAACGAAGATATAGCTATGGGAATACTGAACCTGGTGTTCCAGGTTATCGGCATGCTTTCGGTTTTCGCGGCCAAGAGCAAGCACACCGACCGGGTTATCGTTACCGGAAACGGCAGTCACAACCCCATTGGTAAAAAAATTCTGGATGTCATAACCGGTATGTACAAGGTGTATTTTGAATATCCCGCAGATGCCGAATACACCACCGCCATAGGGGCGGGGCTTTTCTACAATCGGGGGATATAAGACGTATTGTAATACAAGGAGAGTTAAGGTGAAAGCCATATTGCTCCATGACGGAGATAGCCGGGAAATTGCCGGGAATCTGCTTAAAACGATAAAAAAACAGAGTATCCACGGGGAAACCCTGCTTTTAGAGGGGGCCTGGGAGTCCGCCGAATCCTATATAGGAGAGATTCTGGCGGATACCACTCATGTGATAGCGGTTTTTTCCAATCCCGTAGGTTCTGGCCCTTCCGGTCTTTCCTTGTTTAGTTTTGCCGCGGGCTTTGCCTTGGGCGCCTGCCTGCCCCTGGTGTTTTATGGTGAAGGCAGCCCTTCCCTGGCTCCGCGGTTTGTGAAGAACTTTTCTCAGTTTACAAACGATGCGGAATTTCTCGCCTACATGGTCCGGGAAGCGGAGGAGTGGAAGCGGGATCATACCCTAAAACAAGCCCGTAGCAGTCTGCTGGAAAGGGGGATGCCGGTTACGGTGGATTACCTGGGGCGCTGCATTGCGGAAAAAAACGGCGAAGCGGTGGCTCTCTTTCTTCAGGCAGGTTTTTCGCCGGATACCCTGGACAAGACTGGGGTTCCCCTGCTCTGTCTTGCCTCCCGGTCCGGTGACCGGGAAATCGTAAAGCTGCTCCTCAAGAACGGCGCCTCGGTGAATCTCCCGGCCCGGGACCGGGGCGGTTCCGCCCTTATCGACGCCGCCCTGGGAAAGTACTCTGATATTCTTGGGGATCTTCTTAAAGTGGGGGCGGATACCGATGTTAAGACCAAGGACGGTCAGTCCGCCCTCATCATTGCTGTGGGGCTCAACGACGAGCCTGCGGTGGAACTGCTCCTTAAGGCTGGAGCCAATGCGGACGATCCCGACAGTCTCGGGGCCAGCGCCAGGAAATATGCGGCCCTTTTTAACCGATCTGGAATGGCCAAACTCTTTGCGGCCTATGCCCCGCCGGCTCCGGAAAAACAGGAGAAACCATGCCCAGGGAAATAAAAAGCAACGTTAAGCGGCTTTTTGAACGGATATCCACCGCGGAGTATTTTGTGGCCCTCACCGGCGCCGGAGTAAGTACCCTTTCGGGTATTCGGGACTTCCGGGGGAAAAACGGCCTCTACAACGATCAGGATGCGGAAAAGATATTTGATATTAATTATTTCCGCCGGGACCCTTCTTTCTATTACAAGTCCTCGGCGGACTTTATTTACAATATCCATGAAAGGGAACCCTCCGTGGTGCACAAAACCCTGGCCAGGCTTGAACAGAAAGGCTTTCTGAAGAGCCTTATCACCCAGAACATTGATCTTCTTCATCAGAAAGGAGGGAGCCGCCGGGTAATCGAAATCCACGGTTCCCCTTCGGTTCACTATTGCCTGAGTTGTTCCAACCTTTCCAGGGTGGAGGAACTGGCCGCGTCGGGGGCAGGGGCGCCGGAAAACGCCGGAGACCTCATGGGCTTTGACGAGGTTGCCGTCTTGGTCAAGGCCGGGGATTTGCCCCGCTGCAAAAAGTGCGGCAGGGTCCTGAAACCGGCGATCACCTTTTTTGGAGAGACCCTCCCGGTGCGGGCGCTCCAGGCGGCCGAGTCCGGCGCTTCCCGGGCGGATCTTATGCTTGTTCTGGGAACCACCCTTACGGTCTATCCCGCCGCCGCCATTCCCCAGATTACCCAGCGTAGCGGCGGCGATTTAGTTATCGTTAATAATATGGAAACCCCCATGGATCGATATGCCCTGATGAAGTTTGAGGACCTGGGAGAGGTCTTTGAGGAACTTTCACAATTATTATAATTACGGAGGAACTAACGATGAAGTTTGTACGGAATGCCCTAATAATTTTTTTGCTGGGTATTTCCCCGGCGCTTATGGCTGAATCTCTTAACACCATGAGCCTGAACGGATCGACCGGCCTGTATACAGTTCCCACCGGACGGATCGGCTGGACGAATGATACAAAGATAGGTTTGGATGTTGGATACCACACCATCATTGCAAGCGAGCATAATTACCATTCAGGTGCCAATTACCGTATCCCCGATGATGATGATTATGCGCTGAACCATATACCAAAGATCAGCGCCGGCTTTTCTAAGTGGGCGGAAGTTTTTTTTGCGTTTGACTTCCAGCCTCAGTATGATCTTCCCGGAGATGATAATGATAGTAACAACGATCTGATCACGGGCTTTAAATTTCAACTGCCGGTCAAGTCTCCCGCCACCGACATAGCTCTGGGGGGAAATTTCCAGTACCTGAACATGGGAAACGATGAATTTAACTACCAAACTTTTCAGCTCTATGCGGCGGTCACCTATGCGGGTACTTTTTTTACCCTGCCCGCGGAAACCACGGTGGTGCTGGGAAAGACCTTTGCTTTTAATAATGATCATGACGCTTCCCAGCAGGCCTTTAATTTTGACTATGGTATGGGCTTTGATTTAGTGTTATTTCCCAAGGCCATACCGGACTTTTTTCATTGGATCATAGATTATTCAAACTTTTCCTATTCCGCCAATCCCTGGGGGACGGATGCGTGGTACCGGGGAGCCCTAAATACGGGCCTCCGCTTAAACTTTAGCTCCATTCCGGCCTTGGCTAAATACAAATTTGTCTTTGACTTTGTGCTGACCGATGCTTTTGACGAGAATTACCGATCCTTCGCATTCGGACTGGTTCTGGGGATGCCGATTATATAGAACTATCCGCGGCCCCCAGCGCCGCAAGGGCTTTATCTACCCGCGCCAGAGATTTTTCCGCCCCCAGTATACGCAGGGAACCGAAAAGGGGAGGGCTGACCCGCGCTCCGGTAATGGCTACCCGTAGCGGCATCAGGAGATCCCCCAGTTTGATCTCCGCCTTTTCCGATGCGGCCTTGGCAACCGCTTCCGCATCCTCGTCATTTGATTCGGCCATAGGCTTTACCAGTTTCCGGCCCAGCTTTAAAAGCGTGATCGTCCGCTCCAGGTCCGACTTTTTGGGGAAGAATTCTTCCGCCGGGGGGATCGCGGGTTCGCTGAAAAGATAGCCCAGCTTTTCCGGGGCCTCATGGAGGAAGACCAGCCTTTCCTTTATCAGGGGCATGGCGGCAGTAAAAGTGTTCCGTTGTTCCGCAGTGGGTTCCGTGGGATCTATCCCATTGCCGAAAAGTCCCGCGGTAATACTGTATGGCAGGGTCAAAGCGGCAAGCTCCACATCGCTTTTCATACGCATATATTGGCCGTTGTACCATTCCAGCTTTTTGTAGTCGAAGATCGCGGGAGCCTTGTTGAGCTTGTCCAGGCTGAAACGTTCCACCAGTTCTTCCAAGGTGTATATTTCCCTGCCCTCTTCGTAGGAGGCGCCCAGGAGGGCCACGTAGTTGAGCAGCGCCTCCGGCAGATAGCCCTGGCGGCGGAATTCGTCGATGCTGGTGGCGCCGTGGCGTTTACTCAGCTTTTTGCCGTCCTGGCCCATCACCATGGGGAGGTGGCAAAACGCCGGGGGCTCCCAGCCGAAACTGTTATACAATATTATGTGCATGGGGGTAGAGGAAAGCCATTCCTGGGCACGGAGCACATGGGTAATTTCCATAAGATGATCGTCCACAACATTGGCCAGGTGGTAGGTGGGAAATCCGTCTGATTTGAGGAGCACCGGGTCGGGACTCACGTCATCGTTCTTCCACTCCATATCCCCCAGGATCTGATCCCGGACCTTAGTCGTTTCCCCAAGGGGTATCTTGAGCCGTATGGTACAGGGGTCCCCGGTCTGAGCCCTTTTCGCCGCTTCCGCCGGGGGAATGTCCCGGCAGTGACGATCGTACCCTGCGTTGCTGGAATGGGCCGCTTCCCGTTCCGCGCGTACCCTGTCCAGCCGTTCGGCGGAGCAGAAACAGTAATAGCCCCGGCCTTTTTCTACCAGTTCAAGGGCGTACTTTTTATACAGCCCAAACCGTTCGGACTGCACATAGGGGCCCGCGGGGCCGCCGGTGTCCGGGCCTTCGTCCCAATGAATGCCCAGCCAGGCAAAGGTATCGTAGAGGTTTTTGACGAAAGCTTCGTCATACCGGGCGCGGTCCGTATCTTCCAGGCGGAGTATAAACCGCCCTTCCCCGGAACGGGCGAAAAGGTAGTTAAACAGGGCGGTTCGTATTCCCCCTATATGCTGCAACCCCGTGGGGGATGGCGCGTAACGGTCTCTGATAATCATACCGTTACTATATTGAATTTTTCCGAAAAGGGAAATAGGCTTCTGTAAAGGAGCATCCATGGGAACCAACGATGATGATAAAAAAACCGAAGGCCAGCTGCTTTCGGAGAAACTGTGTTTTGATATAAAGAACTGCTGGGACGCCGCATCCGAAGAGGCCCTTAAGGAAATTGAGTCCTTTGCCAAAAAATACAGGGGATTTCTGGATCGTGGAAAGACCGAGCGGGAATTTGTGGAAGCCGCCCTGGAACTCCTTAAGGATCTGGACTTTAAGGATATGGACGTTTTATTAAAGGAAACAGGGAGGCTAAAACCCGGTGCAAGGGTGTATCAGAATATCAAGGGCAAGTCCCTGGTTTTTGCAGTGATCGGTCACAAGCCCTTCCCCGAGGGCATCAATATTGTGGGCGCCCATGTGGATTCTCCCCGGATCGATCTAAAGACCAACCCCCTCTACGAAGATACCGAGTTAGCCATGCTGGACACCCATTATTATGGGGGGATAAAACATTACCAATGGCTCACTATCCCCCTGGCCATACACGGCACGGTGATAAGCAAAGACGGTTTCCGGCGGAAGATATGTATAGGGGAAGATGAGGATGACCCGGTTTTTTGTATCACCGACCTGCTGCCTCATCTTGCCAAAGAGCAGATGGCGAAGAAGGCGTCGGACTTTATCGACGGCGAGGGGTTGGACATCCTCGCGGGGTCCCGGCCCTTCAAGGACCCCAAAGCCAAAGATAAGGTTAAACTCAGACTGCTCAGCCTGCTTCACGAACAGTACGGCATCATGGAAGAGGATTTTGCCGGCGCGGAGCTTGAGTTTGTCCCCGCCCATAAAGCCCGTGACCTGGGGTTTGACCGGAGCATGATTGGCGCTTACGGCCACGACGACCGCTGCTGCGCCTTCGCGGCTCTCCGTGGGACGCTGGACCTTGCCGGAACCGCTTTTCCTGAAAAGACCGTGGTCTGCCTCCTCACGGACAAGGAGGAGATTGGCTCTATGGGGAACACCGGCGCTCAGTCCCGGCTCTTCGAAAATTTCGTGGCCTACCTGGGGGCAAAAACTCTGGACACGTATTCTGAGATAAGCCTGCGGCAGTGCCTGGGCAAATCTTCCATGCTCTCCGCGGATGTAAATTCCGCCTATGACCCAAACTATGATTCGGTGTATGACAAAAAAAACGCTTCCTACTTCGGCAAAGGTATGGTGCTCAGTAAAGCCACCGGCCGGGGAGGCAAGTTCGGAGGCAGCGAGGCCAACGCCGAGTTCTGCCGGAAAGTTCAGGGCATCCTCAACCGGAACAACGTCCAGTGGCAATACGGCGATCTTGGTAAGGTTGACAAGGGCGGCGGCGGGACCATCGCCCTGGATGTGGCCAACCTGGGGGTAGAAGTTCTGGACTGCGGCATTCCGGTATTGTCCATGCATTCGCCCTTCGAGGTGATCAGCAAGATTGATCTCTATACCACCTATAAAGGATATGTAGCGTTCCTGCGGGAAGCGTGATCAAAGAATAAATTCGAATCGGAGGCCGAATCCATGAGTAACAAAGCTTTGATAGAAAAAACCCTGGAGCGGGGCGGCGGAATTTTCCGTCTGAATCCGACATTTGTTCCCAGGCCCTTTGGAAAAGCGGGACGGCGGCTTAAACTTCACCCGGACGACTACTATGCCCTTGGGCTTATGCGGGGTTCCATCAAAGAGCGTTGGTTCGCTTCCACCGTTGCCGCCCAGAACGGCCCTCTGGCCCCTTCCGATGAAGGGATGAGCTATATATCCGCCGGGTATGACCGTGACGAAAAATTCACCCTGAAGGAAGCGGTGGATCTGCTTGGCGCTCAAATTGTCGGCGAAGATCTGATGAGGAAATACGGCGGCTGGCCCATGTATGCCAAATTTTTTGATTTCTTCAATCCCTTGTTTCATCACGTGCATTTGATGTTTGAGCACGCCGCCAAGGTGGGCAAGCTGGCGAAGCCCGAATCCTATTATTTTCCAAAGCAGTTGAATAATCATCCCGGTGAATTTAACGCCACCTATTTCGGCTTTGACCCCGCGGTAAAACCGGAACAGGTTAAACAACGCCTCCGGGACTATAACAAGGGCGATACCCGGATTACCGAGTTATCCCGGGCCTACCGGGTAGAACTGGGCACCGGCTGGTATACCCCGGCGGGGGTTGTTCACGCCCCGGCTTCCGTCCTTACCTATGAACCCCAATGGAATTCGGATGTGAACTCCGTGGAGGAGAATGTGGTATCCGGAGAGATATATCCCCGGGATATGCTGGTGGCGGAATGTCCGCCGGATAAAAAGGACGATATTGACTATATCTTTGGCCTCCTGGATTGGGAGAAAAACGTCGATCCAAATTATAAGGAGCATTATTTCCGGCCCCCGGTAACTATTGTTTCCAACAAGGCCTATACGGAAAAATGGGTTTCCTATGCCAATGAATACTTCGGCGCCAAGGAACTTACGGTTGAGCCCGGGCAGAGCGCGGCCCTTAACGACGGAGCCGCCTACGGCCTCATCTGCGTTCAAGGGCACGGCAATCTGGATAACCATACCATAGAAGCCCCCACCTTACTCCGCTTCGGGCAGCAGAGCAGCGACGAATTCTTTGTTTCCGAAGCTTCGGCGAAAAAAGGCGTGACCCTTACCAATTTGAGCCCCGTGGAACCCCTGGTTATCCTCAAGCATTTCGGGCCGAATCATCCTGAAATGCCGAAAACGGTTCCCCCGGATTTTGCATGAAAATATAGCGCATGATGAATTCGCCCAGCTTCTTCCGGAGGGTCGTTATGATTAAACCGGACAGCAGTGATAGCCAAA
>JAITBG010000109.1 GCA_031283725.1 Treponema sp.
GAGGCAAAATCCCCGGAGTATTGGGCGCCCTGGGTTTTCATGTACCGGGGATTTACCGCCCAGAGTTTTTCCTTGACCGGATAGGCCCCATCCTTCATGGCCCGGCCCGCTACCTCGGCGGCGATGGCGCCCTGCTGCCATCCCACCGGAACCGCTTCGCCGGTTTTCGGATTGATTACACAAGCCGCATCCCCCAGGGCCACAAAACCATCGGCCACAAAACTAAAGAGGGCCCGGTGGCGGCAGTTATTACTTTTTTCAACATAATTCAGGTCGTATTCCGGAAGGTAACCTTTGGCAAGAAATTCCGTAAGGGTCCGTTCCGCGTTTTTATAGGAAACGCCTGCCCCGACGCCGATAAGGGCGCCCTGGGGGCCTGGATCATCCGAGGGGGCCAGCCAAATATGATAGGGACACCAGGTAGTAACCGAATTGACCTGATCCTTGCCGGGGTTTTTGAGTTTTATATAATAGAGAATAAGAAAAGAAAGCGCCTCGGGCCCCACAGTAAAGGTTTCTATGCCGTAATCGGCGGGGAGACTGGTCCGGACCACCGCGGGAAAACCCGAAGCGTCCACGGTCAGTCTGGCCTGAACCCGCAACTCCTGTTCCTTCCGAGTCAACTCCGCCCCGGCCAGCCGTTCTTTTTCATCAAATACCGGCTTTTTAAATTCCGCATCAAATAAAAGCTCCGCCCCCTTGCCTTCCGCCCAGGATCCGACCCGTTGCATCAGTTCATGGCGGCGAAGCACCAGGGTAGGGACGGTCCGGGTTTTGGGGAAACGATTCCGGGCGGAAAGGAGCGTTGCGGTATTAAAACATTTTAAATAATCAGGATCCCCCGGCTTTGGTTCGGGGATGCCAAAATAATCGAAGTATTCCTTGCCGACATGTATCACCGTATAACGGCTGCCTATGCGCTCCTTTGCAGCGCGGTCGCACACCAGCACCTTATAACCTTGGGCGGCCATAAGCCCGCCAAAATAAAGGCCCGCGGTACAGCCGCCTATCACCAAAACATCAACGTTTTTATTCATTAAATCTCTTGTTCTCCTCAATAAATTACAAACCCGGCAGACAGGGCTACATTCCCAAATAAGCCACTTTTACATGCTCGTTTTCCAGAAGCTCCCTGCCGGTTCCTTCAAGTGCGATCTTTCCGTTTTCCATAACATAAGCCCGGTCAGCGATACGAAGAGCCTGACGGGCATTCTGTTCCACCAAAAGGATGCTGATGCTGTTCCTGTTTAGTTCCTTGATGACATCAAACAGATTGGATATGATCAGAGGGGCAAGGCCCAGGGACATTTCATCAACCATCATGAGTTTCGGCTCACTCATGAGACCCCGGCCTATACTTATCATCTGCTGTTCACCACCGGAGAATGTACCGGCAATACGGTTTTCATATTTTTTTAATACAGGGAACAACTCAAAAACATGGTTCAGATTTTTTTCTACCCGGGCTTTGTCTTTGTGGTAAGTATAAGCCCCAATGAGGAGATTTTCTTTGGCGGTGAGCTGGGGAAAAAGCTGGCGTCCTTCGGGAACCATACAAAGCCCTATGGCAGCCAGTTTATGGGAGGGTGTATTGGCAATATTTCTATCCAGAAAAATAATTTCCCCGTTTGCTACATGGTTCATGCCGGCAATACTGCGAAGTAAAGTTGACTTGCCTACCCCATTGGCTCCGACCACAACTATTAATTCCCCTTCGTTTGCCTGGATGCTGACATCCTGCAGAATATTGAGCCCCCCCAATTTCACGCTTAGATTATTTATTTTGAGTAACATCGTAATCCGCCCCCAGATATGCTTTGATGACATTTTCATCGGAGGAAACCTGTTGAGGCGTTCCGCTGGCGATCATCTTGCCATACTCCATCACATAGATCTTTTCACAAAGTTCCATGATAACCCGTAGTACATGCTCCACAATAAAAAGGACTATTTTTTTTTCGGCATTCACCTTCTTGACGATATCCACCATCAGGGAAATTTCGGTGGGAACCAGCCCCGCAAAGAGTTCATCCAGGAGGAGCATCTTGGGTTCCGTAGCCAGCGCCGATGCCAGTTCGGTTTTTTTCCGCTCGAACATATTTAACCGGGGGATGAAGACATTTTCCTTTCCCGAAAGGCCGACAAAATCTATCATTTCATGGGCATATGCCAGAGCCGTTTTTTTATGCCGCCGCCTTAAATAGGCGCCCACCAGTACGGATTCTTCCAGGGTCATCCCGGCAAAGGACTGGGCATTCTGGAAGGTACAGGCGATGCCCATGTTGCAGATATGATTGGGAGAACGCCGGGTGAGATCATGACCGTTAAAGTAAATTTTCCCGCTGTCTATTTTATTGAATCCGGAAATTGACTTGAACAGGGTGGATTTACCCGCGCCGTTGGGCCCGATAAGCCCCACAATCTGGCCTTCCTCAACATCCACATTAATATTACTGTTGGCTACGAGGCCGCCAAAGGCGATAGTCGAATTTTCAACTTTAAAAAACACGATTAAAGCCTCCTTATACCCGCCGCTTTTTATCAATACGTATGGCATCTAACAGCGTATCACCAATAGTAAAGCCGGGATTTTTTTTCACAAAAAAGGTAATGAGTCCGCCCGGTCTCATGAGGGCCATCACCACCAAAACCAAGGCATAGATAATGACGGAAAAGGCGGCGAATTTTGAAGGCATCACCCCCCGGATGATTTCATCCAGGACAACCATAAATGAGCCTAACACCGGACCGAAAACATTCCCCACCCCACCGACCATGACCACCATGATCGTCTTAAGCGAGATGCTGGAGGCGAATACCGGGGGAGTAGTGGCCATAAGAAAAAATGCGTAAAAAGCACCGCCTACGGAAGACACCCAGGCGCTCAGGATGGTGGCAAATATCCGCCAGCCGTGGATATTGGAGCCCAGCGAGATGGCCAGATCTGGATTTTCCTTGAGGGCCACAAAATTGGTGCCTACCCGGTGCCGCCGGACGGCGACGAACAGGAGCATGGACAGGATCGCCAGGGCCAAAACGATGTAATATTGCTGGGGTTTGGAAAGGAGGTATCGCTTCGGCATGGAAAGACCCATATACCCCCCTGAAAACGTTTGCCACTGTACCATGATCGCGTAAATTGCCTGATAAAGGCCGATCAGGGCCATAGTAAAATAGAGCCCCGAAAGTTTGGAGCCGATAAACCCCACCAGGGCGGCCATCGAGCCGTTAACCAGCAGTCCCACAAAGAGACCGGCAATCCAGGGCATACCCGCCCGGGTCGTCGTCATGGTCATACAGTAAGCCCCCAGCCCGAAAAACATGGCGGGGACTATGTTAAACAAACCCGCCATACCCGAAAGCAGATTCCAGCTCTCCCCCAATACAATATACATCAGGGTGAGGATGGCGATATTCAGGGTACGGCGGTCCGCGAAAGTCGGCATGACCAGAAGCAGGATCAGGGCCGCAACAATAAAAATAAGGCTTAACGGAAATTTTCTTTTTTCTGTCTGCATATATTCTGTCCCCCTAAATGCTTCTGGCAATAACTTTTGATTTCTTCATAAACAGTCCGTTTGGCCTGACGAGAAGAATAACCACAAACAACGCAAAGAGAAGCGGATCATGATAAATTGAGCCGAAAACCGTTGAAATCAGGGATGACATGATGCCGACAATAACACCGGTGAGAAAAGAACCCCACAGGTTACCCAGGCCGGACACCACGCATACCACAAAGGCAATGAGGGTGATGTAATTTCCGAACTGGGGATCCGCGGGAAACAGCATCATCAGCATCATCCCGCTGACTCCGATAAGAATATAGCTTGCCGCAAAGGCGATATCCAGCATCCGCTCGCTGTCTATACCCATGAGGTTGGCAATATCCTTATTCTGCACCACCGCACGGATGGCCCGCCCGGTCCAGGTATTTTGCAGAAAGATGGAAAAACCCGAAAGGAGAAGGGCCGCAAGGCCAAGGCAGATGAGCTGGATAAGGCCGACGCTGATATCCGGGGTAAAATAAACGCGGGTCTCCAGAAAGGACAGATCCACCGGCTTGGCGGTAAAAATGAACAGGATAATATTGATAAAGATCAACTCAAGCCCCATAGTACAGAGGATGTTCAAATTGTGATCGGTGGTGATTTTCAGGACTGTTTTGCGAATCAGCCAGCCGATAATAAAATTGATGCTGACCACACAGCCAATGACCAGGGGAAAAGGCAGCACCGCTTTCCGCAGGAAAAAATAGGTACAATACATACCAACCATCACGCTGGACCCGTAGGCGAAATTTGCCATTTTTAAGGCCCCGATTTCAAAACTGAAGGCGCTGGAACTCAGTCCGTACAAGCCGCCTATGCAGATTCCGTTTAGTATAATATTGATATACGCTGAAAGACTCATCCTGTCTCCTCTTGAAACCGACAGGCCCCCTTACGGGAAAACCTGCCGGTACTGTTGGTTATATCCTTTTACTTTTTGACAGCTTTTGTGGGCTTGTCGTTTTTGGCGGGGTTCCAGGGAACATTCGGCGCGGCGGTAGCCAGATTATCCGGATAAATCGGATAGAGCTGCCCGCCGATCCACTGGTTAACGATCATCTGATCGGCCCGGGTATTGCTGTTGTATTCATCAAATTTGACCCCCCAATACCAGGTCAGTTGGCCGACGGGAATATCGAGGTTCTTGACCGTTGCGGCGAGTTTCGCGGTATCGTCCCAATCCGCCGGATCAAGCTGTTTCAGGGCCTCAAAATAAACCTGCATGCCGCTATAGGCCTGAAGCGCGTGGGCGAGGGGCTTATGGCCGTATTTTGCCTCAAATTCCTGGCTGAACCGGGTGATGCCGGGGGCGGCGTTTTCCGCGATGGA
>JAITBG010000114.1 GCA_031283725.1 Treponema sp.
AGACCCTTCATACGAAGAACACTATACCGGCTGGGGAATAAGGTCAACCGGGGAAGAGCGGGGACAAGGGAGAACGGGAAAGCGCGAAGGAAGGAAAATGGTTAGAAAACGGCGCTATACTTCCGGTATCGCTTTCGCCCTTTCCCCCGCTTCCTTGTTCCCTGGACCTGCTCCCTGTTCCCGCTTACTTGCTCCCTTCCTTGGTAACCTTGAACTATATCCATACACAGCCCCTTTATGGTACGCTGAGAAAAGGGATGTCTGATGGATTACAAACAGGCGGGCGTAAACATCGAAGAAGGGTACCGGGCGGTGGGAAAATACCGGGATTTGGCGAAAATCGCCAATGGCGGTTCGTCTGCCGCAAACCGGAGCGTATTAAACGGCATAGGCAGCTTTGCGGGGATGTTCTCTATCGGAGACCTGATACGCGCCGGCGAAGGTATGGAAGAACCGGTCCTGGTTTCCGGTACCGACGGGGTGGGGACCAAGCTGGACATCGCTTTTAAGCTGAAAAAATACGATACCGTGGGCATTGACTGTGTGGCCATGTGCGTAAACGATATACTCTGCCACGGCGCGCGGCCTCTTTTCTTCCTGGACTATCTGGCCTGCGGCAAACTGGACGCCGATGTGGCGGCGGCCCTGGTTAAAGGCGTGGCTGTTGGGTGCCGGGAAACCGGGAGCGTCCTCCTGGGGGGCGAGACCGCGGAGATGCCCGGCTTTTACGATGAGGGGAAGTACGATATTGCGGGATTTTCCGTGGGTATCGTTGATAAAAAGAAAATCATTGACGGCAAAAACATTCGGGAAGGGGATGTCCTGGTGGGCATAGCTTCCTCGGGTCCCCATTCCAACGGATTCAGCCTGATCCGGAAGGTTCTGCCGGACCTGGATGAAGACTTTGGCGGCATGCCCCTGGGGTATGCCCTCCTGGAACCGACCCGGCTCTATATAAAGCCCGTGGTTCAGCTGCTTGAACAGGCGGATATCCGGGGCATGGCCCACATTACCGGCGGCGGTTTCTACGAAAACATTCCCCGTATGTTCCCCGGCTCCGCTGTTTTTGACGCGGTGATACAGGACGGTTCCTGGACTATTCCGCCCATCTTCGCCCGTATTGCCGCCGGAGCGGCGGGCCTCAAAGAAAGCGGGGCCCCCGCCCGGGAAGCGGGGGCGAAACTTCTGGAAACCGATGGGTCTTTAAGGAAACAGATGTTCAATACGTATAACATGGGTATCGGCTTCGTCCTGGCTCTGTCGCCGGGGGATAGCGGGAATGCGGTAGAATTTTTAGCCGATAGGGGCTTTCCCGCCTGGGAAATAGGCCGGGTGGAAACGGGAAGCGGAGTAGTGCGCTTTGAACGATGATGATAAGAGGTTTTCCCCTCTTTTTTGCCTCCTTGTTCGCCTGGGCGGTTTAATTATTTTTATCCTATGCGCGTTTCTCTTTGCGTTTTTTGTGTTCGCCGGGCGGTCCGGATGAATATTTTAGTGTTAGTTTCCGGGGGCGGTACCAACCTTCAGGCATTGATTGACGCGGAGAAGGCGGGCCGTCTGGAGCCGGGACGTATTGTTGGGGTTATTTCAGACCGGCGGTCTGCTTATGCCCTGGAGCGGGCCAAGTCCGCGGGGATACCCGCCCTGGTCGAAAAAGCGGACAGCGGCCTTTCGGACCGGCTTCTCCGGGATGCCCGGGAAATGGACGCGGGACTTATCATCCTTGCGGGGTTTCTTTCCCTATTGGAGGGCGAAATTATCAGGGCCTACGGGGGGCGGATCGTCAATCTTCACCCAAGCCTGCTGCCGAAATTTGGCGGGGCGGGGATGTATGGCGAACGGGTCCATCAGGCGGTGCTGGCGGCGGGGGAGACGGAGTCAGGCTGCACGGTACATTTGGTGGACGCCGGTACCGATACCGGGCCTATTCTGCTGCAGCGGAAGGTTCCGGTTCTGCCCACTGATACTGCGGATTTCCTGGCAGAGCGCATTCATAAAGAGGAGCATATCGCCATCGTCGAGGCTGCGGCCCTGATGGTTGAACGATTAAGCGCCAGGTTCCGGTAAACCCGGGACCGGCAATACATTGAGGGAGGTATAAGCATGGAAAAGCGGTTTATTCAAAAGAGCGGCGAAGAACTTTCTCTTTTGGGCTTTGGTTTAATGAGGCTGCCCTTAAAGCCGGGCGCTCAGGAGATCGACAAGGCCCAGGCTCTGGATATGGTGGACTATGCCCGGGATAAGGGTATCAATTATTTTGATACTGCCTATATGTACCATGATGGAAATTCCGAGCCCCTTGCCGGAGAAGCTCTGTCTCGATACGATAGGAGCAGCTTCAACCTGGCTACTAAGATGCCCCTGATGTTTTTAAAGGCCGAAGCGGATGTGGAGCGGATCTTTGCGGAACAGCTCAAGAAATGCCGGACCGAATATTTTGATTATTATCTGCTCCACAGTATTAGTAAGGAACATCTGAGGATCGCCGAAACTTTTAAGGTCTATGAAAAGCTTAAGGAAAAACAGAAGCAGGGGTTGATACGCCGTCTGGGTTTTTCCTTCCATGACCAGCCGGAATTATTAAGAACCGTGGTGCAGAAATACGATTGGGATTTTGCCCAGATACAGCTTAATTATCTGGATTGGGAGCAGCAGAATGCCAAGGAGCAGTACGAGATACTCAATAAAAAAGATATACCGGTCAATGTGATGGAGCCTGTCCGGGGCGGAGCCCTGGCAAACCTTTGCGATGAATCTACGCTGATCTTCAAGAATGCTAATCCCAATGTCAGTGTGGCTTCCTGGGCAATACGGTACGCAGCATCCCTGAGCGGCGTTCAAGTTGTTCTGAGCGGTATGTCCAATATGGATCAGATGAAAGACAATGTCAGTACCATGGAGAGCTTTAAGCCGCTTAACACAGAGGAGTACCAGGTGATCGATAAAGCCCTGATAGCTTATAAGACATCCGGGTCTATTCCCTGCACCGGCTGCCGGTACTGTATGGACTGTCCCCAGGGCATCGACATCCCCAAGGTCCTGGCAATTTACAATAACTATCTTTTTAACAAATCAAGGAATCGGCCAAACTATAATTTTAGTTTTGAAATGGAGTACCGGGTACTTGGGGAAGAAAAGCAGGCTTATCACTGTGTGGGGTGCGGTGAATGCGCCGAGAAATGTCCCCAGCACATTGATATCCCTCACTGGATGCCCTATATCAACGAAGTACATCAGGCGCAATTACCAAAATAACAGGAGAGGTGATGAAAAAACGGGCCCTAATCAGTGTTTTTAACAAGGACGGTATTCTGGAGCTTGCCTCATATTTAAGCGGGGCGGACTGGGAAATTGTATCCACCGGCGGAACTGCGAAGCACCTTCAGGAAAACGGTATTCCTGTTACCGATGTATCGGCGGTTACGGGTTTTCCGGAATGCCTTGACGGCAGGGTAAAAACCCTGCACCCGGCGATCCATGCGGGACTTCTTGCCCGGCGGGATCTGCCGTCCCACATGGAGACACTGAAAAAGCAGGGGCTTTCCTCCATCGACTTAGTCTGCGTGAATCTCTATCCGTTTTTTGAGAAAGTCCAGGCCGGGCTTTCCCTGGAGGAGACCGTGGAGTTCATCGACATCGGCGGACCCACGATGCTTCGTTCAGCAGCTAAAAACTACCGGGATGTGATCGTCCTCACCGATCCCACGGACTACGCCGAAACCATTCGGGGCCTTACGGCCGGCCATGTTCCCCTAGAATTCCGCATGCGTTTGGCGGGGAAGGTTTTCAACCTCAGCTCTGCCTATGACGCCGCCATCTCCCGGTACCTTCTGGGAACCGCGGGTACCGGGGAGGCATACCCCGGCTATTGGTCCCAGTCTCTGAAAAAAGCCCAGGGCCTGCGTTACGGCGAAAACAGCCACCAGTCCGCGGCCTTCTATATTAATACCGACCGGCCCGGCGCCCTGAGTTCCATGGAGCAGATCCAGGGTAAAGAGCTTAGTTACAACAATATCCGGGACCTGGATTTAGCCTGGAAGGCGGTCTGCGCTTTCGGCCTTCCCTCGGCTAACGTTCCGCCCCAGGGTGAGGATGATGTGGCCCGGTTTTTGCCGGAATACACGCTCAAGGCGTCGGAGTTCCCGGTGTGCTGCGTGGCGGTTAAACACAATACCCCCTGCGGAATAAGCCTGGGGCGGGATCTGGGGGAAGCCTATGCCAAGACCTTTGCCTGCGATCCGGTTTCCATTTTCGGCGGCATTGTGGCTGCCAACATACCTGTTGATGCCGCTACCGCGGAAAAACTGAGCGAACTTTTTTTGGAAATCGTGGTAGCCCCTGACTTTGAGATCGGGGCTCTGGAAATCTTTA
>JAITBG010000135.1 GCA_031283725.1 Treponema sp.
GGGCAAATAGAGGGGGGACCCTCCGGGGGGTCCCTCTATTTGCCCAGCCGACAGGACCCCCGGAAGATCTTTTAGGCGTCTTTTCTTTTTATGTATCCTTTAAACTTTGAATTGCCGCCCGCTTATCAGGCCGCCTTGCAAAAACAGCGCTATTCCGCTAAACTGTATCCCGCGGCGCCTGAACGCCTGACGCGGTTATTCAGGAGTCCGGTTTAATACCCCGCGGCCGTGCGGCGGTTGAGGAGAATCTATGGTAAACTGGCGGAGCGGCAACCGTGCCGGAAAAAAACGGTTTTGGGCTTTGATTTTGCCCGTGCTGGTCCTGGGAATAATCCCCGGCGCCTTGTCCGCCTGTGCGGCGGCTCCGGCCCGGACAACAATGCCCGTTCAGGCGGCAAGCGCGGGGGCGGCCCGATGGTCCTACGAGGGGGACACGGGGCCCGCGTATTGGTACGCCCTGGACCCGGCCTATGCCATTGCCCGGGACGGAAAAGCCCAGTCGCCCGTTGATATTCTTGCCGCAGACCTGACCGTAAGCGATGCCCTGCATAAGCCCCTTGTTTCCTACCGGGAAACCCCCTTTGAAATAGAAAATAACGGCCATACCATTGAACTCACCCCCCTTGCCGAAGGGAACGCTATGGCGCTTGACGGCGAAATCTACACGTTGCAGCAGTTCCACTTCCACGCCCCCAGCGAACACCGCTTTGACAACGTTTCCTTTGCCATGGAACTGCATCTGGTCCACAAAGACAGCCGGGGTAATCTTGCGGTCATTGGGATGATGATCGACGAGGGGGCTCACAATGAACCCCTGGGGGAAGCTTTTGAAAATCTGCCCCGGGAACTCGCCGGGGCGGGATCGGAAAAGCGGGAAGCGGCGGTAAACCTTGCGGAGCTGTTCGCCTCAGGCGGGGGGATATACCGGTACGACGGGTCCCTGACCACGCCCCCATGCACGGAAGGGGTTAAATGGAGTATTTCCATGGATCCCATAACAATGTCCCGCTCCCAGATAGAAGCCTTCCGGTCCCTGTACCGGGGGAACAACCGCCCTGTCCAGAACCGGTACGGCCGGCCTGTTTACGCGGTAAAGGATTAACCGGAAAGGGCGTTAAAAGCGGTACTTTATCCCGATGGCGGCGCCCAGGCTTATGGCGTCTATGCCGGTCAGGTTCCCGGCTTCCAGGGCTCCCCAGGGGATGAGGAAATTAAAGAAATAATTAAATTCCGCCCTCAGGCTGAAATCAGAGAAGGATTCTTTTGCCCGCAAGGCCAGTTCCCCGTAAAACTGATCCCCGGTGTAGTTCACGGCAAATTTCATGCCCTCAAAGGCGGCTGCCGGAGCGGCCGTAAGGTTTACCATGGCTTCAAACCCCAGCCAGAAGGGGGTAACGTAGGCCGCCGTCGCCTCGACGCCGAAAGAGGCGGCTTCCCCGCCCCACAGCGGGTAGGAGAGGGGGGCCCCCAGGGCCAGGGAAAAATCCCCGGGCCGGAGAAACAGGCCGTAACTCACTTCGGGCTTTACCCTGCCCCCGCCTTCGCCGCCGTCCCGGTCCGGCTGGAAACGGAGATCGTTTTCATTGCGGAGCCCGATCCGGAACTCCGAGCGGGTGCCCAGGGGCAGACGGAAGCCGAGCCGTTCTTCGGCAAAGAAAAACCGGGGATAGAGCTTGCCAAGGCTGAAGGTATATTCCCCACCCGCATAGACATCAAAGTTCCCAAAGCTCTGTTCATATTCAAGCTGGGGGCTTATAAAAAACTGCTGCTCCTCTGCCGTCAGATCCGGTGTGTCCGCATAAACGCCGGCCCGCAAACCAATGGTGTCCGCCGCAGCGGCTCCGCAGAGAGACAAAAAAAGGAAAAGAAAACAGATCGGTTTTTGCATGGTTTTACTAAGGAACTAGTATACAATATGAAAATTGCGGTGTAAAGTAAGAAAGGAAAAAGTAATGGAAATTGTTAAAAGCCTCTCGGAGGGCAAAGTCGTCATTTCTCTTAACGGAAAGCTCAGCGCGGCCACCGCCGGGGAGTTCAACGCCGCGGTGGAGGATGCCCTGGGGGAGTCGGGGGCCCTTGTCCTGGACTTTAAGGACGTGGACTACATGGCGTCGGCGGGGCTGCGGGTGCTGGTGGCGGCGCAGAAAAAGCTGTATGCCTCAGGCGGTTCTATGGTCCTCCTCAATGTGCGGAAAGAGGTGATGGAAGTTTTTGAAGTAACCGGCCTGGACGAGGTTCTTGATATCCGGTAACAAAAACGCCTGGGTTTAATTCCTGCATGGGCAATAATAAGGAGAATAGGATGACGGTATACAACAAGCGTGGGGAAACGCAAGAAGTCACCCTCCGCTTGGCCCGTCCGGAGGATACGCCGGATATTATTACCCTGCTTATCAAACAGTACGGGAATTATTACCCCGGTGCGGATTTCTACGATGCAGATTTTGTCCGGCAAGTCATAAAAAATGAGGATATATACATCGCCGTGGCGGAACTTTCAGGCGGCCTCTTGGCGGGAATAACCGGAGCAAACCAGAAAACTCCGTTTGCCGGGACCCTGGAATGGTTCATGCTGACCATACGGCCTTCCTGCCGGGGGTTTGGTTTGGGGAAACACCTCGGTTCCTTTCTGCACCAAACTCTGCCGGCGGAGCGTTACGCCTGCACATACGGCCACTGTATGTCCCTGGATGCCGTAAGCCAGGGGATACTGGCAAGCCTCGGCCACCGTATAACCGGGGCGCTTTTGAACTGTTACCGTGTGGATACTCATGCCGAAAATTTTGCCGGTTTGGCGCTCCCCTTTAAGCAGAACCTCATCGTTACCTGTCTGCCGGGGAGCAAAAAAGACGCCGGCCTCCTCTACATTCCCCCGGTTCACGCCGGGTACATCCGGGGGGCGTACGAGTCTCTGGGGACGACCCATACCCTCCGGGAAGGGGAGCAGGTGGAGCCCGGGGGCGTACCGTCGGACTGCGCCGTTATCCAAAAGGAGGAACACCGGTACTGTGAACTCAGGGCGGAGGAAATCGGCCTTGATTTTGAAAATATTCTGGATGATGTCCTGAAACAATACGGCGCCCTGGAGGGGCAGAGTTTTAACGTCTTCATCAACCTCAACGATCCCGCCGCTCCCTGGGTATGCCGCCTTTTGGAAGACCGGGGCTTTTCCTTTGCCGGGCTTCATGCGTTGGCGGGGCCCCGTGAGTATATGATTTTGCATTATTCCCCCGCTATACCGGTTCCTTTTGACCGGATCGCGGTGCTGCCCGGTTTTGCCGGGGAATTTGCCTATATACGGGAACAGTACGAGGGGAGGAAGCGGTAGATGTCCATCAAGGGCAAGGTCTTAATCGTCATTCTGTCCACATCCCTGGGGTCTCTCCTGCTGTTGAGCCTTGCCGTCATGGTGAGCATTTTTAATATCCGGGGGACGACCCTTTCCCATAGCGATAACCTGGGTGAAGTGGCGGCCCGGGAAAGTCAAAAGTCCCTGGAAACCCAACTACAGAAGCAAATGATAAGTTTCGCCCGGAACAAGGCGTCCCTGGTGAATGAAAAGTTCCGCATCATGGAAAACCAAACCCGCATGACGGCGGAAATTGCCGGGCACATCTATACGTATAAGGAACGGTACCGGCCCAAACCCATAGATTATTTGCGGCCCGGAGAAGAGGGTACCACGATTGCCCATTTGATGACCGCACCGGGGGTGCCGTTTTCCGCCATTAAGGAGGAAGTATCCCTCGCAGCCAATGTTTCCGATATTCTGCGGCAGGTGGTGGTCGTGGATATCGGCCTTGCTGCAAGTTATATAGGCGGAGAGTCCGGTTACTTTATCTTGGTGGATAGAAACCCCACTGCGGTAAACAAAAACGATTTTGACGTTAAAAGCCGTGACTGGTATGTGGGGGCCAAGGAAAAGGGCGACCTCTTTTGGACTGATGTTTTTACGGATGCCCTTGGCCGGGGGGCCAGTATCTCCTGCGCCATACCCTTTTACGATTCTTCTTCGGGGACGCAGGTTTTGAAGGGGGTAGCCGGCAGCGGCGTCCTTTTAACCGAGGTGGATCAGATTATCAATTCAAGTACCATTGGCCAAACCGATTACGGCTTCCTGCTTGACGATAAGGGGCGGGTGATTACCAGTCCCCGGGAACGGACTCTCCACGATGGCAATTCGGAAAGGACCATAGGCGAGGATTACCTGCACAGCGATAATCCGGAACTGCGGAAGCTTGCGGATCGGATGATTCATAGAGAAGAAGGCCTCATGGAATTGCAAATTGCCGGGAAGGATGTATTTGTCGCCTACAGCCCCCTTGAGGTAATCAATTTCAGCATGGGAATCGTGATGACCGTCGAGGAAGTTACCGCCCCGGCCCGGGCCATACGGCAGGATATTATCGGCCTCACCGGAGAGGCGGTGAGAAAGATCGATCAAAGTTTTTTGTTGATCCTTATCATCATAGCCGGCGTGATCATCCTAACCGCGGCAATTGCCCTTTCCGTCGCCCTCCGTTTGTCCCGAAGCCTCACCGACCCAATCGTAAAGCTCTGTAAGGGGGCGGAAATTATCGGCGCCGGCGACTTGAATTACCAGCTTGAGGTGAACTCCCAGGATGAGATTGGGGTTCTGGCCGGAACCTTCAACCAGATGATCCGGGACATCAAAACGATCAACGGCGAAAAGGAACGGATCAACGGCGAATTAACCGCCGCGGCGGACATTCAAAACAGTATGCTGCCCCGGATCTTCCCCCGGTTCTCAAAGCGCAGGGAACTGGCCCTGTACGCGAAAATGATCCCGGCGAAAGAGGTGGGCGGAGATTTTTACGACTTTTTTTACTTGGACCGGGAGGAGACCCATATCGCCTGTGTTATTGCCGATGTCAGCGGCAAGGGCGTCCCCGCGGCCCTGTTCATGGTGATCGCCAAGACCCTGCTCAAGATCCACCTGCTCAGCTGCATCGATCCCGCGGAGGCCCTGGAAACGGTAAACAAGCTCCTCTGCGAAGAAAACCCCCAGGGGATGTTTGTTACGGTCTTTCTCTGTACCTTTGATTTGGACACCGGAAAAATGACCTATGCCAACGGCGGGCATAATCCCCCCCTCATTTCCCTTTCCGGGCAGCCCTATCAGTTTATGGAACTCGAAAAGGGGATACCCCTGGGGATGTTCGGAGATTCCCGGTACCGGTACTGCGAAATGGACCTCCAAACCGGGGATCGGCTCTACCTGTATACCGACGGGGTGAATGAAGCGATGAACAACGCGGGGGAACAATTTGGCAACGACCGTTTTCTGGAAAAAGCGAATGCGTTCCGTGATTTGCCGACTGAGGAATTTGACAGGGCCATCCGGAGGGAGCTTGCCCTGTTCGCACAGGGGGCCGAACAGTCCGACGACATCACGACCCTGGCCATAACCTATGAGGGTAAACAGACCGATGGACCGCAGACAAACACCTGAGGGTCCGTCGGCTTTTGAACGGGAAACAACCCTTCCCGCGACCCTTGATGATCTTGACCGGCTTCTTGAGTGGGTAAAAGCCGCGTTAGATGCCTATGCCTGTCCCGCCGGGACCAGTCAGCAGCTTATGATGGTAACGGAAGAGATCTTTGTAAACATCGCCAATTACGCCTATCCCGAAAAAACCGGGGATGTGACGGTACGAATCGGCAGGGCGGGGGAAGCCTTTGCAATACAATTTGAGGACGGAGGGGAGTTCTTTGATCCGCTGGATTGGCCGAACCCTAAAATCAAGGGCTCCATCGAAGAGCGCAAAGTAGGCGGCCTCGGTATATACCTGGTAAAAACCATGACGGACCACGCCGATTACCGGTGGCTTGACGGCAGGAATCAACTCACCATCTTTAAAACCCCGGATTAAACAACCGCAGAGCAAGCTGATTGGCGATAAAACGGGGCATAGACCGGGAGGTTGCGGACTTACAGTCCGACGCTATAGACGGGAAAACGGTGAGAGGGAGCTTCAACACCCGGCAGAAACGCAAGGCCATTCACCTGGCCAGCGCCTGGGCCGCCGAGAACCGGCTGGCCTCCGCCC
>JAITBG010000190.1 GCA_031283725.1 Treponema sp.
GCGGTGGAAGCGGTTAAACTCGCCCTGGGGGACGATGAGGTTCAGGCCATGCAGGAATACGCCAATACGGTTTCTATCATGCGGCTGAATTTTAACGATCACGGCCCGGTCCATATGCGTACCGTGGCGCTGAACGCCTTGATTATGATGGGGCTTCTCCGGGACGCGGGTATAAAGACCAACCTGGAAAAAGAAGGCTGCGGCGATTTTGAGGACAGCCTTACCGCGGTGTTCCTTGCGGGCCTGCTCCACGATATGGGCATGACCATAGGCCGCCAGGATCACGATATGCACAGTATTTACCTGGCTTACCCTATTTTGGACCGGCTTCTCCGGAAGATATATTCCGGCGATCTGCAAAAACTGGCGATGGTCCGGTCCCTGGCTCTGGAGGCTATATCCGGCCACATGGGAACCAGAACCATCCATTCCCTGGAAGCAGGGGTCATTCAGATTGCGGACGGCTGCGACATGACTAAAGGCCGGGCCCGGATTCCCTTAATCGTAGCCGGCGGTCCCCGGCCGGGGGATATTCACCAAATATCGGCTAATTCCATTGAGAATGTCCGGATTTTCCGGGGCAAGGAACAGCCGATACATATCGAAATACAAATGTCCAGTGAAGTGGGGCTTTTTCAGATTGAGGAAGTGCTTTTGGTAAAAATTGCCAAAAGTACCGCGAAAAGTTATATCGAACTGTACGCCCTGGTAGATAACCGTGATCCAAAAAGGTATCTGTAAGAACCGTTTCTTAACGGCTTTTTTTCTTTGCTGCGGCCTCGTTCCGCTCTTCCCCCCCGGCGTGTTCCCCCAAAGCGGTTTGTCCTCCCAAAGTCCCTGGCCTACGATCCTGGGAACCGATAAGGGGCTCTACGGCGTGGACCGGATGGGTATGGTGCGGTCTCTCTGGACCGGGGGCGCCGTAAGAAAGGTACTCAAAACCGCCGGGTACTGGGCTATCCTGGGAGAGCGGGGGATCTTGGTTTCCCAGGATCTGCTCCGGTGGGAGGAGCGGAACAAGGGGCTGCCGGTAAAGACTATAAAAAACTATAACCGGGGAATAAAGACGTTTACCTACCAGATACAGGAAATAAAGGATCTCCGCGCGCTCCCGGAAAACCCCGATATTATGGTATGCGCTACCAAGGACACGGTGTTTCTGTCCAGGGATGCCGGACGGAACTGGGAAAGCCTGGGGGCTCCGCCCTACAGGACCAACGGAATAAAGGCGGTGGCGGTAGTGTCACTACCCACGGCGTCACTGCCGGCGCTTACTGTTTTTCTTTCCCACAGTACGTATGGGATACATTACCGCCTTCCGGACAGCGGCCGTTCCGCTTGGGTGGAACTTAACCAGGGGATCGAAAAGCTGGAAACCACCGCAAACCCCGACGAGGTATCGGATATCGCGGTGTCGGTTACCGGGGGTGTTCCGAAAATCTACGCGTCCCAGACCTTCCGCCGCCGGATCTACCAACTTAATTGGGAACAGAAACGGTTTACTCCTGTCTGGTCTGACACCGCCGATTTCGGCACCGTGGATTCCCTGGATGTCACCGGGGCGGGGATACGCTTTGTTCGGGAAGGGGCTATCGTAGAACTGCCCTATCCCCCGGTATCCCCTATGACGCCGGTTCCCGCCGGAAGCGGCGTTTCCCCGGACCTCCGTATCAGGCAGGATCTTCAGGCTTTTATACGGTCTATCCCCCCAGTCTGGGGGCTTAAACCTTCAAGCCTTATTACCTGGGGCAGCGACGCCTTCACCGATATTGAACCGGTAACCCTGTCGGAGCTCTGGCTGCTGGACGCGGCGGTTGACCCGGCGGAGTTACCTCGGGTTCCCGAAAACACCCTGATCAGTTTCCCCCCGCGGGATGTGGCGCGCGGCAGACAGGGATTGTATCTCCCGGTGAACCATTCCAGAGACAGCGGGAGCCTTGCGCCCTACCTCAAGGTGATTGAGGAAAGGGGTCTCGACACGGTAGTGATCGATATGAAGGACGACTACGGCCGCCTCAGGTTCAGCCCGGACAATCAGGAAATTGCGGAAAAGGGCAGGGTCTTCCGGCCGGTGGATATCGACGAATTTTTAAAAAAAATGAAGGACCGGGGGATATACACGGTTGCGCGAATTGTGGTGTTTAAGGACCCGGAGCTGGCCCGGAAGGAAGGGGGTAAGTACGCCGTATGGGACGGCCGGAGGAGAAAGCAATGGGTGGGGTACTACGATTCGAGGCAGGCTAAGGGAACCGGCGCGGGCAAGGATTCTGCTTACGAAACAGAAATACTGAGTGCGGACGATCCGGCATACGAGATTCTCAGAACCTACTATGATGAACGCTGGGTAGACCCGTATTCAGAAGAAGTGTGGGAATACACCGCCGCTATTGCCGGCGAACTCCGCCAACGGGGGTTTGATGAAATCCAGTTTGACTATATCCGCTTCCCCACCGACGGGGCTAACCTTGCGGACGCACAGTACCGCTGGCAGGAGAACGGCATGGACATGGAAAGCGCTATCCTTTCATTTATGCGGCACATCCGTTCCAGGGTAGACGCTCCCATATCTATCGACATCTACGGCGCCAACGGCTGGTATCGCACCGGAGCCCGAACCGGTCAGGAGGTGGAGCTTCTGGCTCCGTACGTGGACGTGATCTGCCCCATGTACTATCCCAGCCATTTTGAGCAGGACTTCCTGGCCCAGCCCCCGGCGGAATTCCGGCCCTACCGTATCTATTTCCAGGGGACCCAGCGCACGGAACGTATCGGCCGGGGGCAGATTATCGTCCGGCCCTATGTGCAGGCTTTTTTCCTCAACGTTTCCTATGACCGGCAATACTACAATGGTGACTACGTCCGCCGCCAGGTTGAAGGTGTCCGGGACGCCGGTTCAAACGGCCTGACTTACTGGAACAACTCCGGCCGCTACGACGACATACCGTCGCGGACGGCTCTGCACTGATTCGCCGCGGGTGGAACAGGAGCGCTATCGAAGCCCCTTAAGCCCGCTTAAAAACAAAAGGCTGTTGGCGTCGCACATGGCGGAGAACCGCGCGAAATCTTCTTTGGTTTCCGTATCCGATCCCGAAAGAACAAGGTCCTGCCCCTGGCGGCGATACCAGAGATAATGCCGGTCCAGGATTAGTATCCGCCGTTTATGGGCGGCGGCTTCAGCTTCTATCTGCCTGTCAAGATATTCCGTCAATGTAATATGGTTTTCGTCCCCCGCAAGAAAAAAAATCGCGTTATCTGAAATAAATATAACCACCCGCCGGAACCCTTCCCCAAGGCAGGCGTCGTTTCGGAATCCTTCAATGATGAGGTTCTGCCTTCCCAGGCTCAGATCGTAACCCTGGAGGCGAAGGCTTTTCCGGAGCCCCGTCAGCTCAGCGCGGACCCTCTGGGTTACGTCGGGATTTCGGCCGGATGTTTGCAGGTCTGAACGCCAGGTACGAAGCTGGTTTTCATAGGCGTCAAATTCCTTGGTTCTGCTTAAAAACACTGTGGTCTCGGAGAGGAGTTTCCAAACATCAGAAAATCTATCTGAAAGTATGTCAGCCAGCCGGTTTGTTTTTTTCTCAGCCATGGTTCATCCTGCTTCCGTATACCTCTATAATATACTAACATGACGTGAAAATGCGAGTATTGGTTGTTTCGGATATACACGCCAACTTGGCCGCTTTTGACGCGGTATTACGGCAGACCCAGGCGGACCGGGACGCGGTTTTTTGCCTGGGAGATTTGGCGGGGTACGGGCCGGATCCAAAGGAGTGTATCGCCCGGGCTGCGGAGACCTGTACCGTCGTTTTAGGGGGGAACCACGATCTCGCCTTAGGGGGCGTCGCGGACCTTTCCAATTTTGCGGATCATGCCCGGAGAGCCTTAGAGTGGACCCGGCCCCAACTGTCGCCGGAGGAAGTCGCCTATCTTTCCAAACTTCCCCTCAAAACAGAGTACGGGGATGTGCTTCTGTCCCATGGCAGCCCGGAAAACCCCCTGTGGGGATATATTTTTTCACAATCCGATGCCGAGATCGCCTTTGCCCAGGGCGGTTTTACCCGCTGTTTCTTCGGCCATACTCATTTTCCTTCATTTTTTATTGAAGTCCAGGAAGCTCAGGGAACCGTCTCTTACAAAATAGGATACGGAATGCCGGATTCCATTATCGAAACGGATCGGGAAAACCGGCGAGTCTTACTTAACCCCGGCAGCATCGGTTTTCCCCGGGACCAGGTAGACACTCCTCGTTTTTCAACATACCACCGCGCTGCGGCCCGGTATGCCCTCTTCGATACCGAGTCCGGACTGTGGCAGTTCAAACGTCTTGAATATGATATGCGAAAAACCGCGGAACGAATGAAATGGTTGGGGCTATGGTAGCGCCTCCGGTGGAGCCATGCGCCCTTGTGTGGGGTTTACGGAAGCGCACAACCCGTTCAGTGGGGGCCTGGTAGGGGAACGCACACGGGGCCCCCCGGGGGTTCCCCCTGTGTGCGTTCCCCTACCACCCCACGCTGAACGGGTTGTGGGTGCGCTTCCGTGCCGCTCAGGGCGCATGGCTCCACCTCTGTTCGCGGGCTTGGTTTCATGCTGGGTAAACTGCGCTCCCCACTCCGCCTACCCAGCGTGCAACAAAGGCTGCGAATAAAGCCCCCCTATGGACCCTTCTCAGCGGCACGGGAACGTATCTGGAACGTGTTATCGGGGATAGGATGGCTACGTTTCAGGTTGGGTGGGCTGTGTTTGCGGGGCCGGTGTGGCACGCTGGGTAGGCGGGGTGGGGAGCGCAAGTTTACCCAGCGTGAAACACCGGCTGCGCACAAAGGCCCCCCTATGGACCCTTCTAAGCGGCACGGGAACGCACCTGAAAGCGTTATCGGGGGTGGGAGGGAAAAGAACCCTGGGAGGGGCCCCCGGAGGGCCCCAGGGTTCTTTTCCCTCCCAGGACCCCATACACATTCCTCGTGCGTTCCCGAAAACCAAGCCAAGGGTCCATAGGGGGGGAGAGTCAGTTCGTGATACTGTTCTTCTGTTTAACCGCGATAAGGGGGATAAACATACAGAAAAGCACTATGGCGACAACCAGGCCGGCGATGATGCTGGGAACATAGGGCAGCCTGAAGCCTTCTCCGGCGGTAAGGATGTAAGAGGTAACCACCACGGTCATGAAGGTGGCGGGGATAAGGGTAAGCCAGTAGTTCTTACCGGTTTTCGCCAGATAGGCGCTGGCCGCCCAAAGGGCAATAGTCGCCAGGGTTTGGTTGGACCAGGCAAAGTAGCGCCAGATTATACCGAAGTTTGCGGCGCTCTGCTGGGACCAAACAACCAAGATGATACCCACAGCAAAGAGGGGTATGGCGATGAAGAAGCGTTTTTGAAGCGGCCGCTGGTCGTACTTCAGGGCGTCCGCAATGGCCAGGCGGGCGCTCCGGAAAGCGGTATCCCCGGAAGTGATGGGGCAGGCCACAACTCCAAGCACCGCGAGGGCTCCGCCCACGACACCCATCAGATCTACGGAAACCTTGGTAACCACCGAGGCGGCTGAACCGGCGGCGGCGAGGCCCTCTTGGCTGCCGAAGTGGGCCATGGCGGCGGCGGCCCAGATAAGGGCGACAACCCCTTCGCAGATCATGGCGCCGTAGAATACCTTGCGGCCTTCGGTTTCATTTTTAAGACACCGGGCCATAAGGGGCGACTGGGTGGCGTGGAATCCGGATATAGCGCCGCAAGCTATAGAAATAAAGAGGAAGGGAAAGAGGGCGTTACCCTTGGGATGCAGGTTCTTAAAGGCAAATTCCGGAATCGCGGTGATTTCCCCCGAAGTAAAAAGCGTAATTGTGATACCGATACCCATGATAAGGAGAGCTGCTCCGAAAATTGGATAAATCCGCCCGATGAGCTTATCAATCGGCAGAATAGTTGCGAGAACATAATAGGCTATTATGACCACCAGGCAGATGGTGAAGATGTTTTTGTTATCGGGATTGATGAGCAGGTTGAGAACCTGGGCCGGGGTATATACAAACACAACCCCTACGAAGATCAGCAGCACTACGGAAAACACCCGCATGATATACCGGGGACCGTTCCCCAAGTACTTGCCGACAATTTCGGCGATGGTGATCCCATCGTTGCGGAGGGAGAGCATACCGCAGAAATAGTCATGCACCGCCCCGGCAAAGATACAGCCAAAAACGATCCAGGCGAAAGCCGCGGGTCCCCAGAGAGCGCCGGCGATAGCGCCGAAGATGGGACCCGTACCGGCGATGTTTAGGAACTGGATAAGCACCGCCCTCCAGGTGGGAATTACCACAAAATCAACGCCGTCGTTGATCTTCACCGCCGGTGTTTCCCGGTCAGGTTTAATCCCAAAAATCTTTTCGACAATCTTGCCGTATACCAAATAACCCAAAATCAGTGCGACAATGGACACAATAAAAGAAATCATAAAGGCCTCCTATATTTTGAGTATAGCCTGTGGGTGAAATTTGTCAAATAATACGAATTTGTGAAGAAAATTTTAAAAGCGGGTTTTCCGGCCCTCCGCAAAGCCCGTAATATCCTGAAATTCAAGTGTAGAGCCATCGTCAAGGACCATTTTTCCGGAAAAATACCCGTAAACCTGGTGGCGTCGAAGGGAATGAAAGAACATGGTACTTCGATCGGAACGTTTCTGATGGGGCTTAAAACTCATTTCAAGCCGATCATCATTGCTGGTGAAATGCCAGGGTTCAAGCCAGTCTGAGGGGGGAATATGGAAAGTAACCTGATCCAATTTATACAGCTTTCCGTCCAGGAAAAAGGCGTTTTCCGTTCCCGCTCCGGAATCGGCGGTACTATACCCCACGCTAAAACTTATCTGCCGGCATCCGCTTAAGCCGCAGGCGGAAGCCCATAAACGGGTATCGGAACGGGGCCTGACCCCCCGATTCCAGTCAAAGATCCCCCAGGCCTTATCCTTAACAAATACTATCTCCGCACTGCTGAATTGCATTACCCCTTCGGCAACGTACCAGGGGGAACGCCGGGAATACCAGAAGGCATTTTTTTCCCCGCGCCAAGGGGAACAGGTTACGATGGACTGGGCTTCTGGGGGAGGAGTCAACACCACTTCCCCCCGTAAACTCCGGTGATGCCCAAACCGGGGAATATCAACTTTGATAATCCGGCTCCCCCCATCCATGGCGGAAAAGTCGATGCAGAACTTTTTCCGCTGAATCCGGGCCGATCCGGTTTCGCTGTCCGGGGGCAGATCAAAAATTCCCAAGGGAAAGGGGATGATAAAGGGCTGGGTGTGCCGTTTTTTATCCTTCAGGGATACCACGGATATACTAATATACCCAAGACAGCCGCCGTCCAGGACCTCGAAGGCTAAGAGGTGGCTGGGGGAAAAGATGATATACCGTTCCGATTCAGTGATGCGCTGGTAAGGGGGGTTAAGTAAATCCTTATCATATTTGAAAACAGGAGATCTGGCCCAGCCGAAATTGACCGGCTTGCCGAATTCGTCCAAAATAGGCCGCAGTGTGTCTATTTCAAGGGGCGCCATATAGGATACTATACTATGAAGTCTCCTTGGGGGCAATGGTTAAGAAAAAAGGAGCTTATCGTGGAATATACAGGGATAAAGGCCCTGATAATGGGTTTAGGACTCCACGGGGGCGGCTTGGAGTCCGCCCGGTACTTGGCATCCCACGGGGCGGAGCTTACGATAACGGATCTACGGGATGAAAAAGCATTGGCCCCTTCGATAGAAGAACTCAAAGCCGCCGGTATCTCCGCCCGTTATGTTTTGGGCCGCCACAGTATGGAAGATTTTGACGCAGCCGATCTGGTGATTAAAAACCCCGGTGTCCGCACCGACTCTCCCTACTTAAAGGCCGTATTGGATCGAAGATCCGCCCGTATAGAGACGGATATTTCCCTTTTCCTGACCGCTTCTCCTGCCCGGCTCATCGCCGTTACCGGATCCAAGGGCAAATCCAGCACGTCTTCGGCCATCCACTGGGTTTTGAACCAGGCCCGGGAGCGCGGTATCCTTCCCGGAAAAGCCTGTCTAGGGGGGAATATCACCGTTTCACCTCTCACGTTTCTGGACGATCTCACCGCGGAGGACGATGTGGTATTGGAGTTGTCCAGTTGGCAGCTTGGGGATCTGCGCGGGAAGCTTCGCGGCGCCGATCCGCTCCTCAAACCCCGGGCAGCGGTGCTTACCGCCATCATGCCGGATCACCTGGACCACTATGGCACTATGGAAGCCTACGTGGCGGATAAACGGGTCATATACCAGGGCCAGGACCGCGGAGACCTTACGGTGGCTGCGGACGATTCCTGGGGGCGGAGTTTTCTTACCGAAACCCCGGGCCGCCCGCTGATCTACGCTGAAAAACCCCTCCCCGGAGGAGTAACAGGGGGCTGGGTGGAAAGCTCCGGCGGACCCGCCCTGGCGCGCCTGAATTCGGGGGAAACGGTTGAGTTGGTTCCGGCGCGGCTCCTGGTTCCCGGTTATCATCAGAAGAAGAACTGCCTTGCCGCGGGTATTGCCCTGCTGGACCTGGGCTTGCCGGCGGAATTCATCCGGGAGAGCCTGGGGAATTTCCCGGGCATAGGGCACCGGCTGGAGTTTTTCCACGAAAACCGGGGTATCCGGTTCTACAACGATACTGCCGCCACCATCCCCGAAGCCGCCGCCGCCGCGGTGGAGGCATTCGACCGGCCGGTAGTATTAGTAACCGGCGGTACGGATAAGAATCTGGACTTCGGCTGCCTGGTAAAAGCGGCGGCTAAAGCTAAAGCGCTGATACTGCTGGCAGGAACCGGCAGCGAAAAGCTGCGGGGGCTGCTGAAACAGGCGGGTATCCCTTACCGGGGCCCCTGGGATTCGGTGGACGGGGCGGTACGATCCGCCCTGGAAACGGCGGAAGCGGGGGATGTGGTGGTTTTGTCCCCGGGTTGCGCCAGCTTCGGGATGTTTCTCAACGAGTTTGACCGGGGGTGCCGGTGGAAGGAAGCGGTGTTACGCAATGGATCTTGAACTTTTACAGGAGCGGGCCCGAATTTTCCGGGAAATTCGCACTTTTTTTGATAAACGGAGTTACCTGGAGTTGGATACTCCCGCCCTTGCCCCGGACCTGATTCCCGAAACCTGCCTGGAAGTCTTTGAGACCGCCTACCTGGCGCCGCCAAACAGCAAAACCCGGGAAACAAAGCCCTACTGGCTCATCCCCTCTCCGGAAATCTGGATGAAGAAGCTCATTGCCCGGCACCGGACCAGTGTCTACCAGATTTGCAAGTGTTTCCGGAACGGGGAATCCATGGGGCATCTCCACAGCCCGGAATTCACCATGCTGGAATACTACACCATGGACGCAAACTACCTGGACAGCCTCACCCTTACCGAAGAGCTTTTCGTAAGCCTGTTAGGAAGCGCCGCACAAACCGGTCTTCACCCGCCCTTCCTGCGGATCACCATGGGGGAAGCCTTTAGCCGTTGGGCCGGGTTCAACCTTTATGATGCCGCCGAAAAGGGAACCCTGGCTTACGAAGCCCGGAAACTGGGACTCGACCCGCCGGCGGAGTTAGAAACCGTTGCGCTCTACGATCTTATTTTCATACACGCCGTGGAACCGGCCTTACCTAAAGACAGGGCAGTGGCCATAACCGATTACCCCGCTTTTGTCCCCTGCCTTGCGCAAAAAAGCCCGGACCATAAAACCGTGGAGCGCTGGGAACTGTATGTGCAGGGAATAGAATTGGCAAACTGCTATTCCGAAGAGACGGACCCCAACAAGATAAGCCGCTACTTTGAACGGGAAGGGACGGTAAAAAACCAGACCGCCTTGGTACCCCATGGGATCGATAAAGATTATTGGAAGAACTTTCTCCCCCAAACCGGTCAGTCATTTCCGGAAGGGAAAATCCAAGGTTTTCCCCAATGTTCCGGAGTCGCCATGGGTCTGGACCGGCTGGTAATGGCCCTGACAGAAAGGTCAAGCATAGATTCGGTACTCCCTTTCCCCATGTCTCTCCGGTGAAGCTATGCTAAGGGGTCCATAGAGGATAACGTACCTTTACCATTGGCGATCCTGTCATCCACATACCGGAGCCGCCGGGAAAGATCCCGGGCCA
>JAITBG010000050.1 GCA_031283725.1 Treponema sp.
GCACATAACAGGTCTGTTTACGCTTCGCCGCAGTAGCGGCTCGGGGTTCCGTTCGCCTAGGTCATTCCGCTGTGCGCAGACCTTCGGTCTGAACATTCCCACGGCTCACTACACCCACAGTTTGCCAGCCCTAAAAATGCTACGCATTTTTCTATTCGGGCTGTCAAACCGTCATATACAGCCGGAACGATAGACGTACTGACGGAACATCATATCAATACGGATCATATAAAAAAATCAGCCGATATGCCGACTCCTGTGGCATGCGCCTTTTTAGATGATAAGGGTGATCGAAGTTTTTCTTTTATACAAACACAAAATACCCTGGATAAATTGACGGAAGGATGTATTGATTATGGGCTTATTGATAATTGCAAAATACTGCATATAGCGGGAGCATTATTTAATTCTCAAAGTACGTACGATACGGCGAAAAAGGTGATTTCCTACGCTTGTAAAAAAGAGATAGCCATAAGTTGTGATGTTAATTATCGCTCCGGGAAATATGACGGCTCCTATGCAAGAAAAAAAATACTGCCCTTGCTTGAAAAGATAAATATCCTGAAGATATCCGAAGAAGAATGGCAGCTTATGTTAGTGTCGAATGATCCTGTCATGGGATCAAAGCAGCTTTTAAGAGATCCGGTCAAATTGATAATCACCACATTAGGGCCCCGGGGTTGTTACTATAGATATAAGGGAGGAGACGGCACATGCCCTACCTATGATACAAAAGTAGTGAACACAATCGGTGCGGGCGATGCTTTTTTTGGAGCTTTGCATTACAGGCTGACCAAGGCGGATGTATCAATTGATGAAATAAGCATGGAAGAAATGAGGGATATGATGGACTTCGCCAACGCGGCAGGTTCTTTGGAAGCGGCCTCTAACGGGGCAATAACGGCCATGCCGGATTTAAGGGCAATCGAAAAATGCCGAAAAGAAATCCCGTATATTAATATTGAACAAGTCTAGGCAGCCTGCTCCGCATGTTGCTGTTTTTTAGCGGAAGTTGTTTAGAAACTGAAGCTTCTGAACAACTCTATTTATAGAAAAAATAGGCCTCCTCTATTCATTTTGCTCCGCCCGCCAGTACCGGCGCTTCGAGTTCCTCATTCCTTACTATCTTTAACCCCATAGTATTCTTCATCCGCTTCTTGTCGTGGCGGCTGTTCAGAATGGAATACATCACCGGGGTCACGAAAAGGGTCATGAGGGAACTTACGGTAAGGCCCCCCACGAAGGTCTTACCGATGGGCTGGATGGTATCCGCTCCGGCGCCGGGGAAAAAGGCGATGGGAAACATACCCAGGACGGTGGTAAGACTGGTCATGAGGATGGGGCGCAGGCGGTTGCGGCCCGCTTCCAGACAGGCTTCGCGGACTTTCATGCCCCGGGCGCGGAGGGTGTTGGTGCAGTCCACCAGTACGATGCCGTTGTTTACCACCACCCCCACCAAGGCGATGATGCCCACGGCAGAGAACATGGACATGGCCTCGTTGGTGAGCTTGAATATCCAGATTACCCCGATGAAGAGCAGGGGTATGGAGAAAAAGATGATCAGAGGGTCAACAAAGGATTCAAACTGGCTCGCCATGACTCCGAAGACCAGAAAGACCGCGGTGGCAATGATGAAGATGAACCGGCCGTAGTAGGAGGCTATTTCGGTTGCTTCGCCCAGATAGCGCACCGTTACTTCCTCCTGTGGCACTAGGTATTGTTTTACGGTGGTTTCCAAGCGGCGCTGCATATCCGTGGCGGCTATTCCCGGGGGCAGGTCCCCGGTGACCCGGATTACCCGTTCCTGCTTTTCACGGCGTATGGATGAGGGAGCCCGGCCTTCCACGATGGAGGCAACGTTGGAGAGAGGTATGCGGTGACCACTGCGGCTCATCACAAATACTGCGTCCAGGTTGGGCATGCCTACCCGGTCATCGTCCCGGAGCATCACCCGGATGTCGATGAGCCGATCTCCCCGGCTGAATGTGGCAACCGCGTTACCGTCCATAGCGGTGCGTATCTCCGAGGCGATGGCGGAAAGAGACAGGCCGAAGTTCGCCGCCCGGTCCCGGTCAACCTCAACGCGGAGCTGAGGAGCTCCCTCATCAACATTAATCGTGGGGTTTTCTATCTCCGGCAGATACCGTGCCATGATCCCCTGGATTTCCCCGGCGGTTTCCATGATGGCATTGTAGTTTCGGGAACTTATAGCCATTTCCACCGCCTGGGTATTCCCCATGCTGCGCCCCGCGCGAAAACTAATCTGAGCACCGGGAATAGCGTTGGTGTAGGGGGTAAGTTTGCGTATCACCGTTTCCGGAGTGTCGATCTGTAGCGCCGGTTCCGGCAGGGTGATCTGGATACTGCCCTGGTTGGTCCCGCTCCGCCGGGCCGTAAGGATGATATTTTTGTAGCCCTGGATCTGTTCTTTGATCAGCTCTTCCAGGGTAAAGAGGGTTTCTTCGGTAACATCCATGGCGGTACCCTGGGGCATAGAAACGTTGAGGTTCACATTGTCGTCAGTTCTGGTACGAATGTAGAGGTTCATTCCTATGCCGCTGAACTGCATCAGGGAAAAGGCCAAGAGGAGGAGCACAAGGGCCAGCACCAGGATACGGTGGGAGAGACAGTAGTCCAGGGCGTTCCGGTATCTGTTTTCCATACCCTTGAAAAAATTCTCCATCATATCGTCAACGCGCCTGAGTACAGGATTTTTTAGGGGGCTTTGTTTGCGGGTGTTTAGCCTGAGAATGGAACCGCAGAGGCTGGGCACCAGGGTAATTGCCACTGCCAGGGAGCAGACCAGGGAGATTACCACGGTAAAAATCAGATCGCTGAAGAGCTGGCCCATTTCCCGGAGATCGTTTTTGTAGATGATCAGAGGGATGAATACACAAATAGTGGTGGCCGAAGAGGCCATGATGGCCCGCAGCATTTCCCGGCTTCCCAGGATGGCGGCGATATCCGGCTTGGCGCCCCGTTCCCGGTAGGTGTGAATGTTTTCCAAAATCACAATGGAAGCGTCCATGGTCATGCCCAGACCCATGATGAGGCCGGTCATGGTGAGGAGGTTCAGGGTAAAGCCAAAAACCGCCATGAACATAATAGTTATGAGTATGGAGATAGGTATGGCGAGCCCGATGATTACCGTTCCCTTGATATTACGCAGGAACAGTAACAGTATCAACATAGCCAGCGCGGCGCCCTGGAAAGCGTTAGTGTACACCTGATTCATGGTAGCGCGGATCATGGCGGTGTTGTCCGAAAGCACATCCAATGTGATGCCCCTGGGCAGAGCTTTGTTTATCTCCGTCAGGGCGGCCCGTACCCGGTCGGCCACCTGCACCTGGTTACTGTCACTTTCGCTGGTAACCTGGATGTAGACCCCGCTCTGGCCGTTCACATAGACTCGGGCGGCGTTATCATTGTAACCCAGGCTCACATCGGCAATATCTTCCAGGCGTACCACCTGGGACCGGTTGGCGGCTGCGGCGGCGTTTCCGCTTATGTTTACTGTTTTGACCACCAGCCGTTTGATCTGATCCAGGCTGACCAATTCTTCCTGGGTCATAATTTGATACTCCCTGGTCCCCCGGCGCAGGTTCCCCCCGGAAGAAAGTATGCTCTGTCCCCGGAGGGAGCTTGAAACATCGTTCAGGGTAAGGTTGAAGGCCGCCAGCCGGTTCAGGGATACCGCAATCTTGACTATCTGGGTAGTACCTCCGGTAACCTCCGCGGCAGCAACCCCGGCGACCCTTTCAATGCTGGCCTGTATCTCGTCCTCCGCAAAGATACGCAGCTGATCCGGAGGGTAGTTGCCCCGGACTACCAGGCGCATAATGGGCATGGCGCTCATATCGAAACGCCGTACCGTGGGGCTCTCCACATCATCCGGGAGGGAGTTAACCAGCCGGTTTAACAGCGTTTGTGCGTCCGTCATGGCTTTGTCCATGTCGGTGCCGTAAGCAAATTCCAGGTTAATAAAGCTTGATTCAAACTGGGAGTTAGAGGTAATGTTGGTGAGTCCCCGGGATGCGGAAAGGGCCCGCTCCAGCCGCTCAGTAACGTTACGCTCAACGTCCGTGGGACCCGCCCCGGGGAAACGGGTAAAGACCGAAAGCACCGGTCTGGCCGTTGAGGGGTAGAGGTCCACCGCAAGATTAGGAATCAGGGTAGCCGCTATACCCATGGTCAGGGCATATAGTATTATTATTGTTACCGGCCGTTTGACCGAATATCCGGCTATGTTCATCCTTGCCTCCTAATCAACAACCCGGACCAAATCACCATCGGAAAGAAAATTCTGCCCCGCGGTTACCACCAGTTCTCCGATCTCAAGCCCTTCGGTAATTTCCACAAGCTCTTCGTTTTCAATTCCCAGGCTTATCTCACGTCTTTCGGCAATATTATTTTGATTTACCACAAACACTATCCATGACCCGTAGGTGTTTATCACCGCGCTCCGGGGTATCACCGGAATGTTGGTACGGGAGTTGGTAACAAGGCTTACGGTGGCGAACATACCCGCCTTGATCCGCGGATCAATGGGACCTTGAAACCGAAGGCGTATCCGCATGGTCCGGCTGGCGGGGTCCAACACGGGGCTTATCTCGCTCACCGCCGCGGCAAAACGTTCCCCGGGCATAGCTTCGAAGCTGACCTGGGCGCTCAGGTTCATCCTTATGGCGGTAGAAAAGCGCTCGGGCACGAAGGTTTCCACCACAAGGCTCTGGAGGTTCCCCACTACATAGACGGCGGTTCCGGTGGTCACCGTATCCCCCGGCGTTACCGGGGCTTGGAGCACCGTTCCGCTGATGGTACTGGTAACGGGACTGTGGGAATACACTTCCCCTGGCCGTGAGGGATCCACCATGGCCACGGTTTGCCCTTGGGATACCCGGTCCCCTACTTGGAGCCGTATTTCGGTGATCTTCCCCGCCATGGTGGGGAAGATGGAAACCTGGGTTTGGGCGAGGACATCCCCGTTGATTACCAGGCTGTTTTCAATGGTGTCCGGGGCTACCGGAGTTGCCCGTATCACCGTGGCGTTGCGGCCCTGCCCTCCACCGGCTTGAGCTCCGCCGCCTCCCGCCGCCGGTACGCCTATACCTAAATAGGACATGACAATGAGTCCCGCGAAAACCAACATGAGGGCAACAATGACAAGGGTTATCCCTTTAGAGGACTTTTTTCTATTCATATTTATCACGGCATACTCCTGACCAAATCATCCTCGTCAATATTGAGGGCGGATGAGAGTTCCAGCATCATTTTTTTATACGCCAGGCGATCATTCAGAAGCTGCTGCCGGGCTTTGGTCATTTCGTTCCGGGTATCTTCCAGGACCAGGAATTCCACGGCGCCATTCTGAAAGCCCTGTTCGGTGAGCTCATAGGTCCGTTCCGCAAGCTGTACCCTGAGCCCGGATATTTCGATGTTCCCCCAGGAATTCCTGAGGTTTGTGGTGAGGGACCGGATCGCCGTCATTGCCTCATTTTCGGTATTTTTCAGATTCAACCGCGCCTTTTCAACATCCGTATTGGCGATCCTGATGGTCTGATTAGCCTTCGTCCCGGGAATCCAGCTTTCCAGGGGAATATTCAGGGTAAGGCTGCCGCTAAGGGTATCGGAAAAATCCCTCCCAATACCGCCGCCCGCGGCGGAAGAGCCGCCCTGCCACTGGGTTCCAAGGGTGAGGGACGGGGCGCGGCCGTCCCTGGTTTTTTGCTGCCGGACGAGGCTGAGCCGTTCAATCTCCTGACGCTGGCTGATAATATCCGGCCGGGAAGGGAGATACTCCCGAATCAGCGCTTCCGGATCCGCCTCAAGCCGGGTGATGGCAATTTCACCTTCCAGGAATACCGGGGTATTCTGATCCAGCCCCAGGATGACGAGGAATTTTCCCAGATTATCCGCATAGTTTGCCTCGGCCTTGCTGAAATCCAGGAGGGCGGTTTCCGCGCTGAGCTGGCTTTGCAGGTACCCAAGTTCCCCAATCAGACCGTTCCGGAAACTGGTGCGGCTTTTTTCCAACTGCTGTTCCGCCAGCTTCCGGGTTGCCGCAAGAAGGGAAAGAGTTTCCCTTTCCGCAAGAAGGGAATAAAAAGTTTCGCCGATTCCTATCCCCAGAACCCGCCGGGCGTTTTCATATTCCGATAAACGGGCGCGGTACGCCAGTTCGGAAATCTTCATCGCCGGGGAGAGGGTGGAGTTAAGCTGGAAAGAAAGCCCCATGGACGCCGTGTAGTTCAGGTTTTCAATAGAGCCCTGGGAACCATCGCCGCTGAACAGCGGGGTACCGTACCGCAAACCCAGGCTGGTACTAATACCGGGGAAAAGCTCCGACCACAAATGGCGCGCCGCATATTCGGCGTTATTCAGGTCGATGAACCGTTTCTGCAGATCAATGTTGTTCTCCAAGGCCAATTCCGCCGCTCTGCCCAGGGTAAGGATAATAGGCGTCTCTTGAGACGAAACCGGAGGAATGGGAATCATCGAAAAAATGAAAGAGGCCGCTAAAAATCCATAACGGGGGACTAGTTTCATCTACCGCTCCATTATAACCCGCTGCTATATTACCAAAATTTGAACAACGCCGCCAGTGGAGAACGCGCTCCAGTCCGCCGCAGAAAATATCAAGCAAGAACTGTACCAAGTGTTTTTCAATAGGGTTGTTCAGAAGCTTCAGTTTCTGAACAAAGTCCGCTGAAAACAGCGAAATGTGAAGCATTTTGCAAGGACTTGTTCGATAACCAACAGAATTGCCGAACAAGTCCAATGGTTTTCACAGGCAAATTTGGCATTTTTCGCCCCATAAGTAAGGTTGACGCGCGGGGTAAGAAGCTGTTCCAAAGCCGAAGTTTTGGAACAGCCCCGTGTGTAAAACATTCGCAGAAAGGGAATTATTTACACAGCCGATCTACCGAAGCTGTCCCAAAACGCCGGCTGTTGGAACAGCTTCCGGGCGCCTTGCACAAATTTTCCGAAAATACTACCATAGTTCCATGCTTCCGGCACAACCGGCCGCCATAGACGGCGTTTTTACGTTTGGGGGGGGGGGGGGGGCGCGCGCGCGCCCGGGGGGGGGGGGGGGGGGGGGGCGCCCCCAAAAAAATTACTAAGGAACAGGGAGCAAAGGGCCTCTGAGGAAGAGGCGGCACGCCGGACGATGGGGGTAAAAAGAGGCAATCCGGGTATTATCGTACATTTATGTGCCATAGGGCATTAAACTACGGTTTTTTCCGGCTTGTCAAGGGAAGATCGCCAAATGTGGAGGGCTGCCCCGGTTTACACCCTTTCCACTTCAATTTGTGATCCGGAGCCGGTTTTGATAATGTCGATGCGGCTGGGGATGCGGGAGCGCATTTCCCCGACATGGGAGATGATGCCCACCATGCGGTGTTCCCGAAGTTCGTCCAGGATGATCAGCGCCTTGTCCAGGCTCCCCTCGTCGAGGCTCCCGAAGCCCTCGTCGATAAATACCGCATCCAGCCGGATGCCGCCTGACCGGGTCTGGATGGAATCCGCTAAGCCCAGGGCCAGGCTGATAGAAGCCATGAAGCTTTCGCCCCCCGAAAGGGTTGCGCAGGGCCTGGTTTTTCCCGTAAGAGCATCAAAAACCGCCAGGTCCAGCCCGGCTAAACCCCGGCCGGATTCACCTTCGCTGTTTAGGATCAGGGAATACCGGGACTCGCTCATGCGCTCAAGTCGTTTGGTGGCCAGGGCGGCAACTTCCTTGAGGTACAGGCCCAGGAGCCATGCGTCAAAGGATTTCTTCTTCGGATTTTTCCCCGCAAGATCGTCCGCCAAAACCCCAAGCCGGGCGGCTTTCCCGGCAAGCTCTTCATGCCGGGCTCCGGCTTCCCTGAGCCGCTCCTCGTCCCGCTCCAGGGCGGCAAGCTCCGCCGAAGCCCGGTCTCGCGCAGCCTCAGCGGCGCCTCGGTCCCTGGCAACCGTTTCCAAGGCGGAGCGAAGTTCCACAAGATCCGGCGAGACCGGTCCCAAGACAGATCGGGCGGAGCGGATTTCCGCCAAATTCCGTTTTAGTTCTTCCTCTTGAGATTTGAGGCGGGACCGGTTTTCTTTCCACCGGACTATTGAAGCGTCAATGGCGGCTTCGGTATCCCGGTCCAGGCTGGCTGCTTGTAAGGCCGCAGCATCGTTGAAGGGAGACGCTGCCAGGGCTTCCTTCAGGGCGGCGGCGGCTTCCCGGTATTGCCGTTCCGCTTCCCCCAGGGCTGCGGCGCTGCTTTCCTCCCGGGCTCGGGCGGCGGCCAGCTTTCGGGCGGCGGTTTCCCGGTTTTCCCGAATTTCCCTAATACGCCGGCCGGTATCCTCAATGGCTTTGTCCAGGATTCGCAACGCCTCCGTCGCATCGGAGAGTTTCCATTCCCGGAGGAGTCTCTGGTGTTTATCGCGCATATCCGCATTTGTTTTTTCCAGGCCCCGGTATTTTTCCTGTAAACTCGAAGCCTCTTTTTCCATTTCCATCTGTTTTGCCAGGAGATGTTCCCGTTCCCGGTATAAAAGCGCCGCGCTGTCTCCGGCATGGCGGGCTTCCTGTTGCCGGGCAGCTAAGGCGGTAAGGGATCGGGACTTTGCCTCTACCAGCCGGCCCAGTTCCTCCGCCTTAAGCGTTGGTTCAACTGTTGTCTCAAAACCTTCCGTTGCCCGGATCATGGCGTCCCGAATTTTATCTAATTTCTGCCGCGTCCGGGCAAGTTCCAGATTAAGCGATTCCAATTCCGTAAGCCGTGTGGTAAGATACCGCTCGGCGTCCTTTAGAGCGCCCCTGAGGGATTCTATCCGCTCATTGATACCGAATACGGGCGCCGGGGCGGCAGCCGGCAGGGGATGTTCTCTGGAACCGCAGACAGGGCAGGCTTCCCCGGGTTTCAGGCCCTCCGCAAGACGGGCGGCCATATCCGCTTTTTCCACACTTAATTTTGCCGCTTCCTTCATTGCCAACTCATCCTGGAGAATAGGAACCCGCTTTTCCAGATCTGCCTTTTCAGTTTCCAGAAGGCGGGCCCGCTTTGCCATGGTTTCCGCTTCCGCCCCCAGTTCCTCCGCATTCTCCGCCAGTTGACGCAGCCGGACCAGCAAATCCTTTATGGACCGTTCCCGCTCCAGCTGTTCCGTGATGGCGTTCGTCTGATCCGCCAGCACTTTGCGGGCGATGATTAGCCCATCCTTCTCCTCCAGGGTTTTTTTCAGGGTTTCGATCTTTTCCCTGCAAGCCTCAATGGCAGAGCGGAGATCCTCCAATTCCTTCCGGTTGTGTTTTAGGGTTTCCTCTTCTCCGGCAATTTCAAGAAGCCCGGGGCGTTTTTCCCGGTATCCGTTCAGTTCTTTCTCCAGAGCCGGAAGTCCCTCCGCCATGGCGCCGGTATCGCCAAACTTCTTTTCCGCCAAGGCAAATTCCGCCCGGACCCGATCCGCCTCCGACGCGGCGGCCAAAACAGCAGCCTGTTTTTCTCGCTCAAAAAGAAGATAGTGCGCCAGGGGCTGGGCTTGCCGGGACAGGGCCAACCGGGATTCTTTTTCCTGTACCGATAAGGCCTCCGATTCCAGGGCTGCAACCTCTTTCCCCGCCTGTTCCAGCCGTAGTTCCGCGCTTATCCGGCTTTCCTCCAGGGTGAGTATCTTTTCAAGCCGTATACCCTCCTGTCCCAGCGCTGTAGCGTTGTCCCTGGCTTTTTTTAAGGTCCCCTCCGCCTGCCGGTGAAGTTCGGGGTAGGTGTCAAAGGGAATCCGCCGGGATATTTCTTTCAGGGCATGCTCCGCTTCTTTGGCCAGGGCTTCCGCTTCCTTAGCCCGTTCCCAGGCTAGTTCCCGAATCCGGGCGGCAAAATCCACCGGGAAGAGCTTGCCTAAAACTTCACGCCGCTGGCTGGTATTCTGCCGGAGGAACTCCGCGAATTCACCCTGGGGGAGAAGTACTATTTTAAAGAATTCCTCCGCGGAAAGACCGATACGTTCCCGGATTATCTGATCCGCTTCGGATTTCCTGGAACTCAGGCTTTTTTTACTTGGCGCATCGATCCCGGAATCGCCGGGAATTATTTCATAGAGCACCGCCGTTTCTTCCATAACAGTGGCGCCCGTTCCCCGTTTCTTGGGCCTTTCCTGTTTAGGGCTCCGGTCGATTTGGTATCGTTTTTCCCCCAGGGAAAACTCCAGGGACACCAGGCATTCCTGATTTTCCCCGGCATAGTCGCTCCTCAGCCGGTTAATATACCCCTGGCGGCTGCCCGGGACCGTTCCGTAAAGGGCAAAACAGATGGCGTCAAATACGGAGGTCTTTCCGGAACCGGTTTTCCCGGTAATGAGGAAGATATCATCCAGCAAGGTAAAATCGATAACCGTCTTTCCAAAAAAGGGACCGAAATTTTTCATAGTTAATCTGAGAGGTCTCATTTCTCCGTTCCCCCTTCCAATTCGGAAAGCAATTCCCCAAACAGAGCCAGTTTTTCCGAGTCTGCCTCTCCGTAAATACCCGAAAGGAAATCCGCAAAATCCTCAGCGGGACTCCGTTTTAGGCCCCCACGGGGTAGATACGCCTCCGTAGTTATCCCTGAGTTACCGGCGGCAAGTCGCGCAAAGGCATTTTCCTGCCGGATTGAAAGGAGCCGGGGAAACCGGGGCCGGAGCAGAGCCAGGGGATTTTCCACCAGGGTCGTATCGTCCAGGGAAATCTCCAGATAATCCTTCTCCGCTTCAACGATTGCCGAGTCCTCAGCGGAATCCCTGAAGAAAAAATTGAAGGAACCCCGGAAACGGTGCAGCTTCCGCAGGGGCCGCACCGGAATGGGTATCACCTTGGGAAGAGCCGCCTCGGCAGGGTCCAGTTCAACCGACAGAAATACTTTTTCCTGATCCGCCTCGCCGAAGGAATAGGCCAGAGGACTTCCGGAATACCAGGCATTGGAACCAATTTTCTGAAACCGGTGGAGGTGCCCCAGGGCGGTATAATCAAAACCTGCAAAAAGGTTCGCGTCCACCTGCTCTGCGGTACCGAGAAAAATCCGTTCAGACTCGGATTCCCGGCCGCCCAGGGTAAAAAGATGCGCTCCCAGGACGGTCAGGACGGCGCCGGCCTCCACCGCTTTGACACGGGCAGTTTCCAGCCTGGCCGCGGCAATTTCCGCAAGCCTGCTCTGGGAACGGATCGGGTCCCCCGGATCGGGTTCTCCCCCGGAACCGGCAAAGCCGATTTCCTCGCAGAGGCAGCCGGGGTACAGGAAGGGGAGCAAAAAAAAAGCGCAGGTTTCGCCGGGGTTTTTTACCAGTACCGGCTCAAAGGCCCCTTCCGGTTCGGCGGCGATATGGATGTCCAGCTTGGCGAAAAGTTCCCTGCCAAAGCCCAGCCGGGGGGCAGAGTCGTGGTTTCCCGGGAGGATCAGGATAACCAAATCCGGCCGGATGGAACACGTTTTTTCCAGGAAAGCGCCGAAAAGGGCTACCGCCTCCGGGGAGGGGATAGATCTATCGTAGATATCACCGGCTATGAGAAGGGCGCTGTAGGATTTATCAGAAAGAATTCCCCTCAGTTGATCCAGCATAAACGCCTGATCCTCTAAAAGGGAGTGATCATGAAAAACTTTACCCAAGTGCAAATCCGCGGTATGGAGGAATTTAACCATATTTTATTATACATAAAAAATCATGTTTTGATACTTTGTTATGGACAAAAAATAACGGCACAATTTTTAAAGCCACAAAAATGTATTTTAAGTGAAAATTATCCTGTTTTCAGATTGAATATCCCCTTTGCGGTAAAAAAACGGCACAGCCTGCGCCATGCCGCTTTATTACTTTTTTTACATCAGCTCCGGCATTACCAGTCGGAGCGTTCTCCTTTTTTGGGCCGTTTTAGCCTATCGCCACGGAGCCGGTTTCACCGGTCCGGATGCGGATACATTCCTCTATGGGAAGGACGAAAATTTTCCCATCCCCGATTTCCCCACTGCGGGCGCCCCGGACTATGGCATCTATTGTAGGTTTTACAAAGTTATCATTTACCGCAATTTCAATACGCACCTTCTTTAAAAGGTTCACCTCAATTTCAACGCCCCGATACTGCTCGGTGTAGCCCTTTTGCTGGCCGCAGCCCATGGCGTTGGTTACGGACATTTTGTAAACCTCCGCTTTGTACAATTCCTGCTTGACCTCGTTCAGCGCATGGGGCTGTATATACGCAATAATTAATTTCATTATCCACCTCCTTACATGTTACTGAAAATCTGGAAGCCCGAGTAAGCTTCAGATTTATGTTCGCTTTGGTCAAGGCCCATAAGCTCGTCCTTGGGCGAAACCCGCAATCCGAGTACTGCCTTGATAAGGAAGAAGAGGACGACGCTCATTATCGCCGCCCAAGCGCCGACCGAGATGATGCCGAGGAACTGGATGCCTAATTGGGCAAAACCGCCTCCGTGGAGCACGCCCACCGCGACGCCTTCCACATTGCCCCAGATGCCGACCGCAAGGGTGCCGAAGACGCCGCAGACTAGGTGCACCGAACTGGCGCCCACAGGATCGTCAATTTTTAGGACCTTGTCGATAAATTCCACCGCAAGCACTACCAGAACTCCACCGATAGCACCGATAATAATGGATGCCCCGGGGGAAACCACCGCGCAGGGAGCGGTGATAGCCACAAGCCCCGCCAGGAGGCCGTTTAGGGTCATAGAAGCGTCGGGCTTCTTGAACCAAATCCAAGAGAAGATCAGGGCCGCCGCCGCGCCGGCGGAAGCGGCCAGGGTGGTGGTTACAGAGACCCGGGCAATATTAAGACCGCTCCAGATACCGCCTTCTCCCACCGTGGCGAGGCCGGTGGACGCGGCGTTAAATCCGAACCATCCGAAGAAGAGCAGCAAAACGCCCAGGGCCGCATAGGGAATATTGTGACCAGGGAAAGCCTTCACCGATATTTTACCGTCGGCGCCTTTCACGTATTTTCCGGTACGGGGACCAAGAATCGCCGCGCCCATAAGGGCCGCCCAGCCGCCTACGGAGTGAACCACCGTGGAACCGGCAAAGTCGTGGAAGCCCAAATTGGCAAGCCAACCGCCGCCCCAAACCCAATGGCCGGAAATAGGATAAATGAAGGCCGAGATAAAGCAGGTGTACACTAGATAGGACTTGAACTGGGTCCGTTCCGCCATGGCGCCGGACACAATAGTTGCCGCCGTTGCGGCAAAAACCACCTGGAAAAACCAGCTTTTGTAAAAGTTCCCGCTCTCAAAATCCAGCGACATGGGCCCGTTAAAGAACTGATCGGTCCCGATGAGGCCGCCCAGAGCATCTTTGCCGTACATGAATCCCCAACCTATGGCCCAATACACGATAGCCCCAAAACAAAAATCCATCACGTTTTTCATAGTAATGTTGGTGGCGTTTTTTGCCTGGGTCAAACCGGTCTCAACCAGCGCAAAACCCGCCTGCATGATAAAGACCAGGATAGACCCGATAAAAAGCCAGACCACATCAAGCGAAAATCCCAAGGATTCAATGCTTTCCTGCGCAAAGAGAGATACCCCCATACACAGAAACAAGATCGCCAAAACCGCAATTTTCCTTCGCACTTTCTTTCCTCCTAGTTAGTTGCTATAAGTTTAATAGCACAAACCGTACCAAGAAGGAGGGAAATCGCCGCCAAAAAACAAAAACCACCCCAGAGGCGAATAAGGTACGGTAAAAGCTACAACAGTGTCTTTAATTTATCTCTTTTTTATCCATTGGTTTTTTGCCTTTCTTACCTTGCGGCGCAATTTTTCCTAATTTCCTACAAAAGCGTATGTTTAAAAAACGTATCTTACATTTTTGTTGTTCTATAGAAGCGCCAGTTGATGCCGTAGTGATGGACCCGGAGGCCCATTTGGCGTTCGGTAATACCCAGGCGGCGGGCAGCGGCGGCCATGTTACCGTCGGCGATCTTCAGGGCTTCCACGATAAGCTCCTTTTCCAGCCGGGAAAGGGCCGCTTCCAGGGTGGTAGTGGGCTCGGTGTTGGTAGAGACTGCGGATTGGAGGCTGGGGGGGAGGTCGTAGGAATGGATCACCTGATCCTTGGAGAGGATTACCGCGCGTTCGATGGCGTTTTCCAGCTCCCGGACATTGCCGGGCCAGGTATAGCTGGTGAGGAGATCGATGGCGGGGGTGGATATACGCTTGATGAGCTTGCCATTTTTGTAAGCGTATTTTTCGGTAAAGTGATCCGCCAGGAGGACGATATCGCTTTTCCGCTCCCGCAGAGGGGGGATATGGAGGGGGAATACATTGAGCCGGTAGTAGAGATCATCCCGAAAGCGGCCGGACTTGACCTCCTCTTCCAGGTTCCGGTTGGTGGCGGCAATGAGCCGGGCGTCCACTTTAATAGTAGCGGTTCCGCCCACCCGTTCAAGCTCCCTTTCCTGGAGCACCCGCAGGAGCTTCCCCTGAACCTGGGGGGATAGTTCCCCGATTTCGTCCAGAAACAGGGTCCCGTTATGGGCCAGTTCGAAACGGCCCTTGCGCTGTTTGTCCGCCCCGGTAAACGCCCCGCGCTCGTGGCCAAAAAGTTCGCTTTCGATAAGGCTTTCCGGAATAGCGGCGCAGTTGACCTTAATTAAAGGCGCCCCCACTCGTTTGGAGAGCCGATGGATTTCCACGGCGATTAGTTCCTTGCCAGTACCGCTTTCCCCGGTGACCAGTACCGTGGCATCACTAGGGGCTACCTGGGAAAGCATTTCGTGGACCCCCCGCAGGGCGTTGCTGGTCCCGATGATCTCGCTTCCCGAGATGATCCGGCCGCCGCTCTGGTCCCGGTTAATCCGTTCGTCCGCCGCCAAACCGCCGCTCCGGTGGAGCCGGAATTGTTCTTCCGTAATCCGTTCACGGAGCTTGGCGGAATCCGCTATTATTGAAGAGACCTTTTCCAAAAAAGCCCGGTCCCAGGCCATCTGAGCTTCCAACTCTTCGTCCGGGATACGTCGTTCGGAACTGAGGGTGCCGATTACATTTCCCCCGGACCGTATAGGCACACAGTAATAGGACAGGCCGGCCATATCTTCCTTAGTCCGGTTTTTAGCCCGGTTGAGGAAGTGGGTTTCTTTGGAAAGATCCGGAACGGTAACGGCAATACCCGATTCAAAGACCCGGCCCACCAGACCTTCGCCCAGACGGTAGACCCCGCGTTTTTTTTCTTCGGCGCTTAATCCGTAGGCTTCTTCAATTTTGAGAACCCCAGTGGCTCTGTCCAGGAGAGTAACCATCCCCCAGGTTAACCCCGCCCGGACTTCCAAAAGGCTTAGTAAAGGACCTAATGCGGTCCTGAGTTCAACGTGCTTATCAAACGTTCTTGCTATATCGAAGAGGAGTTCCAATTCCTCCAACTCCGAAGTAATTTTAGACTGCATGAAGAGATAATACTACGAACATGTAGGATCTACCAGAGCTAATTTTGCTATTTTTTCCGTTCATTTATTCTGGCGATAACAATATTAGCCAGTATCCTGTACTTCTGGGGAAGCAGCTCGGCATCAGGGGTATCATACCGGGCAAGGAGATCGTTGAATTCGGATTCCGAGAGGTCATATTTTTTTTGTTTGTAATGGATGAAGGCGATCTCGTACTCCGCGGCGCAGACATAATCGTTGTTTGTGGGAAACCGTTCCAGTATAATCTCGTAGTATCTCAGGGACTGCTTATACCGGTTCCGGTCCGAAGCTTCCTGAGCCCGCTGAACCAGCTCCGCCGAGGTAATGGTATCGGAGATAGTTGCCGGGCCGGATCCGCAGTTTGCGATAAAAAGGACGCATAATAGAAGGGCCGTTAATCTAAGGAAATGCATACCTTCTTAATAACACAGGACGCCGGTAAAAACAAGCGGGAAAACGGGTCGATGTCTAGTTTTCCGTGTCCTGAAAAAGAACGTACAATTCATCCTTTTCAGGGAGGTTCTTTTTCAGTTCCCGAATATAAGTCCGGGCATCGCCCATTTCCTCATAGGTATCGCAGTTGTCCAGATAGCGCCTGGTAATGGTACAGTACTTATGGAATTTTTCCTCCCCGAGCTTTTTTTCCATTTCCCCGCGGCACAGTGGATCCGGAGTACATACCGGTCATCGCCGCCGGGCTTTTCGTGGGAAACTCCGTTGCAAGTAACCGGTACCAGTTTGCAATGAATACAATTAGCGCAGTATATCTTCCCGGCATGAAAGTCCGGGTCCTCCGCCGGATTATCCTCAATGGCTGTTTGCAGTTCCTCTTCTTTCCGCTTCCGCTGTCCGGATCATACATTTACCACCTCTTTTTTCTTAAACAGACGGCATGGAGCGGTGGCTATTTTGGGCGGCTGCCGTTTCATTCGCCCTTTGCGTCTGAAACCCTGCCCGAGACGCTTCCATCATAATTTATTTTCCATGTGCCAGGTTTAAACCCACCGCCTTTAGGCGGTGGCCGGTTAGTTGACCTTCCAAAGAATGCGCTTCCATCATGCGGCGTGCGCCTCTTTGCTATTAATTCATCGCGTTTTTGCAGACACAAAGCAGGTTTTCAACTTCCGCCGGGACAAGGCCGGCATTATCAAAGAACGTGAGCAGTTCGTCCCTGGAAAAGGAGGTTTTCTTCATAAAGTTGTCAAGCCCGTTTTTCGGGCCGGCAGCGAAGGCTTCTATAGCGACCCGCTGGGGGAAATACTTTTCGCTCATAGTTTCCCCGCCCAGGGCGCACGCGAGGCGGAGGCTGGTATCGTAGACGGCAAGAGTGCCTATGCCCGGCGTACTGCCCGCGGCCTTCTGAACAACGGCTGTGATCTCCGAAAAATCCCCCGCCTTTTCAAGCTGTTCCCGGTCTTTGAGTATTTTTTCCGAGAAGTCCTTTAACGTCTGATTCGACCGGCGGTGCTGGTGGGGGTGTTTGCAATATGGCTCCTGGCAGTCAACGGCCGTTTCCAAACCGCACAGATGAGCCGTGGCGGCGATACGGATTGCTTTCGGGAGGCCGCCGGCACAGCCCGCCAGAGCGCAGGCGCGCATCCAACCGTCTTCCAGCTTTCCCCCGGAAGTTCGATGACACTCCTTGTAACAGGCCGCTACCTGGTCAAGGGTTTTGTCCCCGCAGGTATCGCGGCTGCACTTGAAGCAGTTATTGCAGCTTCCCGGTTTTGTCCGGGCGCTTGTGTTACATTCACTCATACGTGTTCTCCTTAAACATCCCGCCCCCATACGAAGGCGGGTTAAAATTTTGGTATCGGGCGCCTCCGCGTCTGCTACTCGGCGGCGGACC
>JAITBG010000089.1 GCA_031283725.1 Treponema sp.
GTTACGGAAAGAGAAGATACGGGATATTGCGAAGTTACAAGAGTTCTTACAACAGTCCCCGAACTATTTCTCTGCAACCGAATGTGACCACTATTTTACCCATCCAGGATATACCCTACATTTTTGATAGAAACGCTCTAGAACCCCTTTATCAATGGTACATACCATAAGTCGTCTTTTTTATAACCAGATCTGACTTATACAGAATAATTCCTTTCTGTGCACCCCGCTCAATAAACCTAATATTTAATTCAGGATAATAGTGAAATTTAATATCATTTATTTCCTCGATAATTCGCTGATAATTTTGTGATTCGATGTCTCTCTGTTCTTCCGGAGAAAATTGTTCTATTAAGCTTTCCCTGCTTATTTTAACCCCCCATTCCGGTATCGGCCCGTTATTCCGATATACCAGCCATGAATAAATATCCTTCCCCAGCGCGCTATTAATGCTCCGGTATCCATTAAAATCAATCGGAACCGGATGTTTTTGCGCCATCTCCGCAAAGGGCGCGCTTAACGTAATGTTTACCCCTATCGATTGCCCATTTTTATACGCTCCCCCCAATATTTTTGCTGACGTATACTTATAAAAAAACGGTACGTTTACAACCGACTTCAATTGGAGAAACCCTTGCTGCGGAATTTCCACTTCATCATTAATTTTTTTAATCGGTAATTCCCCTTTATTAAATTCTTTCTTCGTGTTCATTTCAAAGAAAATATTGCATCCCGCAAACTTATCCAACAACTCTTCAACTACTAAAAATCTCGTACTGTTTTCCAACCCGAATGACTGCATAAATCTTTTCATTGAGGAAAAATGAATAGATACTTGCCCTGACGAATTGACATTTTTATGCTGAACACAGGCGGTCGTAAAAAAGCTCAGCATATCCCGGGCAATTTTCCCTCCCGGAATGTCGTTTGCCCCGACCAGCTTCAATTGAAACCGGTTGTATTTCCTCCGGTATTCTTTTACTTCTTTTTTGGTTGACCGTATCGGCAAATTGCATATGACAAAATAAGACGGTATATACGACGATGTTTTCTTTTGGACCCTGGTTTCCGCAAAATCTGATATTGCTCCATCATTCTTCATTTTCGCTTACATACTGGGCTGCTACCTGATACTACTACATATTCGTATAGCAAGAAAAAAAATTTTTTTCTATTTATAACGTTTTTCCCGAAGGAATTATTGATCTTTTCTCATAAATGGGGGAATAATGGGTATACGTGGGTCAAAGTGGAAGAAATTGGATCAAAAGGTAAAAAAGCGATGAAATCTTTGAACGGTGAATACAAAATAATCCTTGATGATAAAGGCCGTTTGAGCCTTCCCACGAAAATTCGGGCCGCTCTGGAGGACAATACCCAAATGCTCACCAAAGGACCCGATGGCTGTATCTGGCTCTATCCCATGGAAGAATGGAATAAGCTGATGCAGAAGGTGCGGACGTCCAGCTCCGCTTTTATGTCCGACTTCCGGGCGCTGCGGCGCCACCTCATCGGGCCTGCCCAGGATGTTGAGATTGACAAAGCGGGGCGCATCGCCATTCCTCAAACTCTGCGGGAATATGCGGACCTCACCCGGGATTGTATTGTTCTCGGCCAGGACGATTTTGTTGAAATTTGGAATGCCGACCGGTACAGAACCTACGAGGAAGAAAGTAAGGAAGAATATGAGATTGCGTATGAAAAACTGGGCGCTACCCTGCTGCGGGAAAAGGACGGCGGGCAATGATCATTTCCCATACTCCGGTTTTGCTGGAGGAGGCTGTCCGGTACCTTGCGCCCCGCACCGATGGTGAATTGATGGTAGACGCTACCTTAGGGGAGGGCGGACACAGTTATGCCTTCCTTTCCCGGTTTCCCAGTCTTAGGGTTGTGGGCATTGACGTGGACAGGGATATACAGGAAAAGGCCCGGGAACGGTTGGAGGAATTCGGGGATAGGATCAGCTTTTACAACGGCTGGGCCCATGACTACTTTGCGGAACGTCACGCCGGTGGCGAAAAGTCCGATACTATTCTCATCGATCTTGGGGTGAGTATGTACCATTACGAAGAGTCCGGACGGGGTTTCAGTTTTCGCAGGGACGAGGTTCTGGATATGCGGATCGATACAGGTCAGGGGGATACCGCGGCGGATCTGATAGCCCGGCTTCCCGAAAAAGACCTGGCGGATCTGATCTACAACAATGCCGATGAACGGTACTCCCGGCGTATAGCCCATGCTATTGTGGAAAATCGGTCCCGGGGGACCATAAACAGTACGGCTGCCCTGGCGGAAATTGTAAGCCGGGCGGCTCCTGCGGAGTACCGCCATTCCAGGGTACACCCCGCAACCAAAACCTTTCAGGCCCTGCGTATCGCGGTGAACGGGGAACTGCTGCGGCTGCCGGAACTTCTGGAATCGGCCCTTGCTGCTTTGAAGGCCGGCGGGCGAATGGGGGTTATCAGTTTTCACTCCCAGGAAGACCGGCGGGTGAAAAATTTTTTCCGGGACAAAAATAAGGACTGTACCTGTCCTCCAGAAACACCGATATGTAGAGGTGAGGGCCGCCGGGTTGTCAATCTTTTGACACGGAAAGCGGTTGCCCCCGGACCTGATGAGATTCGGAATAATCCGCCCTCCCGGAGCGCCAAGCTGCGGGTGGTCGAAAAAATACTTGAAGAAGAAGGACAGCCATGAGGCTTGTATTGCTTTACTTTTTCGCATTGACCCTTCCCCTTTTTTTAGGGATCTCTGTCTGGCAGTCCAGAAATTACGCGGCCCTGCAACGGGATGTGCGTCGCCTGGAGGTGGTTCAGGAAGAGTGGATCGAAAGTAACAAACGGCTCATCGCGGGGATTGCCCTGTTTTCATCCGCGGAACGGATAGAACATATTGCGGTGGAGCAGTTGGGGCTTACGAAAAAGCAACCCGAAGAAATTTTGCAGATCAGGATTGAAAACGACCGGGGGAGGAGTGATGATTAAAAGCTCGGTGGTGAGCATTTTGATGTTTCAATATGCCCCGGTGGACTGTATTAGCACTACCCCTATCGGAATTATCGGTAATAAAGCCGTAATTCTTGAGGGAAAAAAGCAGGGCGGCGGAAGCGGCGCTGTACTGCGGGGCACGGCATAAATGTTTTTGAAATTCCTTTATCCCCTGGTAAAATACTTTACTCCCCTTAATGTTTTTCAATACCTTACTTTCCGGGGCGCCTACGCTGCCCTGACCACACTGTTACTGTGTTTTGTCTTTGGTCCCCGGATCATTGAAGCCCTGCGTAAATTCAAGATACGTCAAAGTATCCGGAATGACGGCCCATCTTCGCATTTGAAAAAAGGAGGGACTCCCACCATGGGGGGGGTGCTTATTATCTTTTCTACCCTAATCTCAGTTCTACTCTGGGTGGATTTGGATAATGAAAAGATCTGGCTTACCCTGGGGGCCTTCGCGGCTTTCGGCGCCATCGGCTTTATCGACGATTTCTTCAAAGTACGGCATCATAACTCCGAAGGGCTGTCGGTCTGGGCAAAACTGGCGGGCCAATTCGCCGTGGCGGTAACCATAACACTGATCCTCTATAATTCCGGAGAAGAGGGGATCACCACCTTGTACATGCCTTTTTTTAAAAATCCCGTGGTGGAAATGGGAAATCTCTGGATACCCTTCGCGATACTGCTTTTGGTGGGGGAATCCAACGCGGTGAACCTTTCCGACGGATTGGACGGACTTGCCGCGGGGCTTTTGATTCTTGTCTTTATCGCCCTGGCGATTCTTACCTACATTACGGGCCGGGTAGACTATTCTTCCTACCTGGGGATACCCTACATCGTAGGCAGCGGAGACTTAACTGTTTTCTGCCTGGCGGCGGTAGGCGCCTGTATAGGGTTCCTGTGGTACAACGCCCATCCCGCCGAAGTTTTTATGGGAGATGTGGGAAGCCTTTCCCTGGGCGGAGTGGTGGCAACCATTTCTCTAATTATCAAAAAGGAAATACTGGTACTGATTATAGGCGGTGTTTTTGTTTTGGAAGCGGCGTCGGTTATTATCCAGGTGCTGGTCTATAAATTGCGGAAGAAGAGGGTCTTTAAAATGGCGCCCATTCATCATCATTTCGAGGAATCCGGCTGGGCGGAAGCCAAGGTGGTCATCCGGTTTTGGATCCTCGGGGGCCTGTTTGCCATAATAGCCCTATCGACATTGAAAATACAATGATAAAACCATTTTACGGTGAAAGCTCCGGGCAGAAATCCCGGGCGGATCATGTTTTAATCGCCAGTATATTTCTCCTTACCGGGGTAGGACTGGTTACCCTTTACTCCGCATCCTATGCCTATGGCGAACGATTTTTCGGTCATGGGTTGTATTTTTTTACCCGGCAGCTGCTTTACGCCTTCGTGGGGCTGGGAGCTTTCTTCGCCGCCTCCTGGATCAATTTAGAATACCTGCGAAAACTAATTATTCCCATGGTGGTGATCACCGCTGTTTTATGTCTTTTAACCTTTATGCCCGGCATCGGGGTAACAAAAAACGGCGCCGCCCGGTGGATACGGGTGGGAAGCACCGGTACCTTCCAGCCGTCGGAGCTCGTCAAACTGACCTTGCCCTTCTATCTGGCCCATATCTTCAGTAAGAAACAGGATCGCATTAATTCCCTGGTCTCGGGTATTTTGCCTCCGACGTTGATAACATTACTGTTTTTCTTTTTTATTTATCTGCAGAATAACTTTTCTACTGCCCTATTCCTTGTGGTAAACGCGGTATTTATTTTCTACCTCGCCGGGGTACGGTACCGATATTTTATCAGTGGCGCAGTAATACTGATTCCCTTGTCTGCGTTTTCGGTATTGACCAAGGAACACCGGCTCCGCCGGGTAATTAGTTTCTTTATTCCCGATTGGGAACCCCTGGGATCGGGCTATCAGGTTCATTCGTCTCTGCTCTCCATCGGTTCAGGCGGGCTTTTGGGGAAAGGCTTTGGACAGGGTACCAGGAAAATCGCCAGTGTTCCGGAAATACATTCGGACTTTATCTTTTCATCTTTTTCCGAGGAAGCGGGCTTTGCAGGGGTGTTTTTGTTTTACATCCTTTTTGCGGTCTTTACGGTCCAGGGATACCGGGCGGCCATGAAGTCCAATGATATGTTTAGGCGGCTTTTAGGCTGTGGTCTGGTTACCATTATCAGTTCCCAGGCGCTTTTGAATATCGCTGTGGTTTCAGGCGCCGTGCCCGCTACGGGCCTTCCCCTGCCGTTCTTTTCTGCGGGGGGGTCTTCTCTGTCAATAACATTACTGATTGCGGGGCTTATTGTTAATATTTCCAGAAACAGGGAGGCGAACCGTGTCTGAGGAATATGTTTTTGAAAATACTGTCCCGGAGGAAAATCCTGTTCACTCCAAAATGGACAGGCGGCTTAAATGGCTTTTAATTGCCCTGATGGTAATTTTAGCCGGAGAGTTGATCTGGGTTCTGGGAATAACCCCCTGTATGCCGCTGTCGGTGATCGAAATATCGGGTGTCCCCGAACTTGACCGGGGCGCGGTACTTATCCAGGCGGGGATTGGAGTCCATTCTTCCTACATGACCGTGGATGCCCGGGGAGCGGAGCTTTCCCTGGAAGCCATGTATCAGGTTGAATCCGCCCGGGTAACAAAACAGTTTCCCGATACGGTTAGGATTGTTCTGGAAGGCCGTAAGGCGGTTGCCATGGCCCTTACCCCGGTAAACGGCAGGATAGAATCGGTGTTTTTCGACAGGCATGGTGTGGTTTTTGAAATCGGGGAGGACGGGGCGGCAGGCGGAGTACATACTCTGCCGATTATTTCGGGCTTAGTTTTTGAAAATCCTTCCTTGGGGATGCGGCTTCCCGCGCTTTTCCAGCGCTTCCTCACCGATTTGGGGCGCCTCTACAGTTCCGATCCGGATCTGCTGGGAACAATTTCGGAAATTCGGGTAAACCGCAGGCCCTACAACGGATTTGATCTGGTACTTTTTCCGGTTCATTATCCCGCGAAAATTCGGGTGGGAAATGAAATAACAGCGGATACTATTCGATATATGCTTTTGCTTATCGACGTGTTTATAAAACAGGGCGTTGTGGTGGATGAGATCGATTTCAGAACCGGCACGGCGTCATACAAAAAGGAGGTCTCCCTTGGCCAATGATGGATTAGTAGTGGGACTTGATATCGGCACCACCAGCATCCGCGCCGTAATCGGCGAACGGACAGAAAAGGGAACCATTGAAATTACCGGCGTGGGGACCAGCCCCTCCTCCGGGCTGCGGAAAGGGGTGGTGGTAAATATCGAAGCTACCCTGCAGTCGGTGGCCGGCGCCATTGACGCGGCGGAGATGATGAGCGGCAGGGAAGTACATACCTGCTGGACCGGTATCGGGGGCAACCACATCGACGGGGTGAATTCCCGAGGGGTTGTGGCGGTTACCGGCCGCAGCCGCGACGAAAAGGAAAACCGGGAAATAGGGCCCGAGGATATAGAGCGGGTACTGGAAGTTGCCCGGGCCATGGTATTCCCCATGGACCGGCAGATTCTGGAAGTGATACCCCAGGCCTATATTGTGGATAAACAACCGGGCATCCGGAGCCCCTTGAACATGATTGGTGTGAGCCTGGAAGCGGAGGTGCATATCATCACCTGTTCCGCTAACAGCGCACAGAATCTGATCAAGTGCGTTAACCGTGCGGGGTTCCGGGTTAACGATCTGGTTCTGCAAACTCTGGCTGCGGGCCGGGCGGTGCTTACTGAGGAAGAAAAGGAGCTGGGGGTCGCTCTGGTGGATCTTGGGGGCGGTACCACCGATGTGATGGTTTACTGTCAGGGAGCTCCCTATTCAACCCTCTCAATCCCCCTTGGGGGTTCCGAAATTACCCAGGATATATCAATAGTAAAGAATATTTCCTTTGAAAACGCGGAACGGGCCAAAATTGACGCCCGGTGCTGCATAGCGGACTTGCTGGAAAATGATGATGATATTATCATTGAAGGTTTGGGGGGAAGGCCGCCTTTGCCTATTCCGAAATCCCAGATCGCAGTAATTGTGCGGCCACGGTTGGCGGAAATCTTCCGCATGGTTAAGGATAGAATGGATACCCTGCCGCTGAGCAGGCCGCTTGGAGGCGGAATCGTACTCACCGGGGGCGGCGCGGAATTTATAGGAGCGGTTGAACTGGCAACCCAGGTCTTCAGGATGCCTGTCAGGGTCGGTAACCCCCTGCCCCTGGGGGGATTGCTGGAAAGATATCACAGTCCGGTATTCGCCACAGCGGTAGGATTAGTGCTGGAGGGGAATATCCGGGAGGGTGAAAAAACCGGTGAAAAAGGGCCGGACCCAAAAGTACGGGAGAAGGGACGGAGTTCCATCTTCGGTAGAATAGGAGAATGGTTTAAAAAGGAAATTTTTTAATAAGTGGGGCGCATGGGATCGCCCTGAAATGTCATCCAAATGATTTGGGAGGAAATACGATATGATGAATCTTAAGGTTCATGAAGAAACAGTGATGGGGCCGAGGCCGACTAAGATTAAAGTGTTCGGCGCCGGCGGCGGAGGCTGCAATGCCGTAAATCGTATGATTGAACATGGTTTACAACAGGTGGATTTTATCGCGGCTAATACGGATCAACAGGCGCTGAACATGAGCAGGGCCGGGACAAAATTAGCCCTTGGGGCAAAATCCACCGGCGGACTTGGAGCGGGGGGCAGGCCGGAGGTCGGCGAAAAGGCTGCCATGGAGGACAGGGATCAGATTGCCAATGTTCTCAAGGGCGCCGATATGGTATTTGTTACCGCCGGAATGGGAGGCGGCACCGGTACCGGTTCGGCGCCCATCATCGCCCAGGTAGCCCGGGAGAACGGGGCCCTTACCGTGGGGGTGGTTACCAAACCCTTTGCCTTCGAGGGCCAGAAAAAGATGGCCCTTGCCGAAGAGGGGATCGCCAAAATGCGGGAGGCGGTGGACACCCTCATCATCATCCCCAATGAACATCTCATGACGATTATCGACAAAAAAACTTCAATGAAAGAAGCGTTCCGCAGAGCCGATGACGTGCTTCGTCAGGGCGTACAGGGTATAGCGGATCTTATCACCGTGCCCGGGGATATCAATGTTGATTTTGCGGATGTAAAAACCGCCATGCTGGGGCAGGGGGATGCTCTTATGGGCATAGGCATAGGAGAGGGACCTGACCGCGCCAAGGATGCGGCTTCAAAGGCCATCGACAACCCCATGCTTAAGGATACTACAATTACCGGCGCCCAGCATATTCTTGTTAATATTACCGGCGGAGAGGATCTTTCGGTGTTTGAAGTTGCGGAAATTGTCAATTATATTAAGGAGAAGGCAGACCCTAATGTGTTTATCAAATTTGGGACCGTTTTAAGTACACTTTCGGATGACAAAATCCAGGTTACGGTTATTGCCACCGGTTTCCGGAGGCAGAACATCATGGAGACGGCCGCCGCGAAACCTCAAGAAGAGACGAAAACCAGGGATGATAAGTTTATCGACATAACCGAGTGGGAACGGGTGACCAGCCATTCCAAACGGGCTTCGGAAAATTATGCCGCCGGGGAATTTGCTTCCCGCCGGTTAAACCAGGATTTGAATATTCCCGCGATTTTTCGGGACAGGGATTATTTACTCCAATTTGAGAAGGGGAAGGGTGAGAAAACCGGCTCCGATAACAGGGAAATTTAGGCGGTCCCGCTGATGACCGGCATGAATTTACTGGAACGTTTCTATTCCAGGCTTATCGCCATGGAACGCCGTTCCCCGATGACCGCCCAAACATACCGCTTTGAGGTTCGCCGTTTTTTGGAATGGCTTGGGCTTGCAGGACTTAGGGTGGAAACCGTGGATTCCCTGGAAATTTCCCGGTATCTGGACGAGCGCAGGGTAAGGGATGGTATCGATTCCCGTTCCACCGCTAAAGCAATTTCTGCTCTGAGATCATTCTTCCGGTATATCGGTGATGAAGGGTTCCGGGGAGATAATCCTGCGGCCGTCCTGGAGCCGCCCCGCAGGAGCCGTCATTTGCCGGAGGTGCTTTCCCAGAAACGAGTGGAGAGTATTCTGGATAGTACGGACCCGGATAATCTTCTGGGGTTAAGAGACAGGGCTATGTTTGAGCTTATCTATTCTTCGGGCCTGCGGGTATCCGAAGCGGTAGCCCTGAATGTTCGGGATATCTATTTTTCCGAAGGCCTTGCCCAAGTGCGGGGAAAGGGGAATAAGGAGCGGCTGGTTCCCTTTGGGGGTGAGGCGGCGCTTTGGCTGAAACGGTATCTGGATGAATGCCGGCCCAAATTGGTAAAAAGCGGCCGGACTCCGGCTCTGTTTCTTGGCAAAACCGGGAAACGGCTTTCCCGTAAAGGTATGTGGCGCAATTACGCCGCCCTGACAGTCCCTGCGGGGATTAGCTCCCGGATACATACGCTACGGCACAGTTATGCCACGGTGCTTCTCGCAGGGGGGGCGGATCTTCGTTCCGTACAGGAACTTCTGGGTCACGCGGATCTGGCTACCACCCAGATTTATACCCATGTGGATACATCCTTGCTTAAGGAAAGCCTTAAGCGGTATAGGCCGAAGCTGAGGGACGTTAAAACGGCCGGTAAGGCATAGAGGTATTGAATGAGAGTAAAAAAAGAGGTGGTTGTGGGTATTACCATAATTACCCTCATCGCTTCCCTTAGTGTGGGATTCCTCGGATATACCCGGAATAAGCGGCGGAATACCCTGGCGAAACAGATTGCAGCGCTGAGTCCGGGAAATGGTCCCCCGGAGACCATACAGGAATTGCGGACCGCTATCAACGCATACGAGGCGAAGATTAAACAGCACATTAAGGACGCGGCCCAGACCGGGGTTTATTGGAAGATCCTGGCTTACCGGCTCCAGGATAAGGGCCTTTACGGAGAGGCCCTGGAGGCCCTGGAACGGGCCATCGGTTATAACCCGGTTGATTCGGCCCTCCATTATATGGTTGGGGTTTCCGCGGGGATTGTGGCCAAATCATCCCTGAACTTTGAAGGAAGTCCGGGAAATTTAACCAGGGATAATTACTTTACCCTTTCGGAGAATGGGTACCTCCGGGCTATTTCCCTGGATGAGCGTTACGTCAAGCCCTTGTACGGTCTGGCGGTGCTCTATACCTTTGAGATGGGCCGCCCTCGGGAGGCTATACCCTATCTGCTTAGATGTCTGGAAATAAGCCCCGATGTGGATACTATGTTTGTTTTGGCCCGGTCTTACTATATGATTGAATCCTACCAGGAGGCGGTGGCGGTGTATGAGAGGATTGTTGAATTTACAAGGGACCCCGATAAGCGGAACGAAGCCCAGAGCAACCGGCAGAGGATTTTGGACATAATCTATGGATAACCGGGGCTTGCTGGATCTAATTATTAACCGTATCCCCGATCTCAAGCCCCGGGAAAAGATTACATTGGGCGAAAAATTTGACCGTGAGGAAAATTTTTGCGTACTTTCAAAGAAGGATATAGAACAAATAATTAACCGTCCCTTAAAAAGCTCCTGGACTATAAATGCGCTTCGGCGTCAGGCCGAAAAGGATGCTGTTGGAGGACGGATTCGTGGTATAAGCTATATTTCTTATGGGGATTCCCGGTATCCTCCGCTGCTCCGGGAACTCTTTGATCCCCCGGCATTGCTTTTTTACCGGGGTATACTCCCGAACCCGGAACGGCCCGTGGTGGCGGTGGTGGGGACCAGACGGCCCTCAGGCCAAGCGGCGGCCCAGGCTTACGATATAGGGCGGGATTTGGCCAGGGGGGGAATGCCCGTGGTTTCCGGTCTGGCCCTGGGTATCGACGCCCTGGCTCATCGGGGTAATCTGGACGGCGGGGCGCCCACCGTAGCCGTATTAGGCTCCGGGCTGGATCGGATCTATCCGGTGTCTAACCGTACATTGGCCCGGCGTATTGTCGAATCGGGGGGCGTCCTCCTGAGTGAGTATCCCCCGGATACGAAACCGTTCAGGTGGAATTTCCCCGCCCGTAACCGGATCATCTCCGGCCTTGCCCGGGGGGTCCTGATTGTGGAGGCTCCGAAACGTTCCGGCGCCCTGATCACCGCTCAATTTGCATTGGACCAGGGCAGGGATCTGCTGGTAGCTTCCGCCGGATGCTCACCCCTCCTTGGGGCGGGAACTAAAAAACTGGCGGATGACGGAGCGCTGGTAATAAACCGGGGAGCCGAGATTTTTGAAGAATGGGGTATGGTATACCCTGAAGATAAGGGTGGCGTGAATGGAGCCGAACTGGCCTTAAGCTTGGGGCGGTCCCTTAATATTGTTTGTGAGGAATAGGACATCATGGCCGTAAAAACCGTTAAGAAAAAAAAGGACAAAAAAATTCTGGTGATTGTGGAATCTCCGGCAAAGGCAAAGACCATTGAAAAATATCTCGGCCCGGATTACAGCGTCAAGGCTTCCATGGGTCATCTCATTGATCTGCCAAAATCAAGGCTTGCCATAGATGTGGATAACGACTTTGAGCCCGAGTATATCACTGTCCGCGGCAAAGCGAAACTCCTAAAGGAACTCCAGGGGGACGCCAAGAAGGCGGACGCGGTGCTCCTGGCAAGTGATAATGACCGGGAAGGGGAGGCCATAGCCTGGCATTTACGGAATGCCATTACCGCGAAAACCGATAAAGTCCCTATACTGCGGATCAGTTTTAATGAGATAACCCCGGCGGCGATCAAAGACGCCGTATCCCATCCCTCGGCCATTGACGAATCCAAGGTAAACGCCCAAAAGGCCCGGCGGATACTGGATCGTTTGGTTGGGTATAACCTCTCACCGTTACTGTGGAAAAAGGTGAAGAACGGCCTTTCCGCAGGAAGGGTTCAGTCCGTGGCCCTGCGTCTCATCTGTGAACGGGAAAAGGAGGTGGAAACCTTTATCCCCGAAGAATTTTGGACCTTGGAAGCGGATTTCAAGACAGGTAAGTCCGGCGTTACCGCCCAACTGGTTATCTGGAAAGACGCTAAGCCGGATCTGAAGTGTGAAGCGGATGTGAAGGCTATTGTTGATCAAATCACCGGAAAGGACTGTTTTGTTCTGGATATACGGGAAACCGAAAAGACCATAAAACCAAAACCGCCCTTTACCACTTCTCAGTTACAGCAGGCTGCGGCAAACCGACTGGGCTTTACCAGTAAGAAGACCATGCAGATCGCACAGCAGCTTTACGAAGGGGTAAATATCGGCAGTTCCCGCATAGGGCTTATCACCTATATGCGTACCGATTCTGTGAGGATATCCCGGCTTGCCCTGGACGAAGTCCGTGCCTGGTTAGGGGAAAAATACCCCGGGGATCTTCCGGAAAAGGCGGTGGAGTACGCCGTAGGGAAGAAAGCCCAGGATGCCCACGAAGCCATACGGCCCACTTATGTGCATTATACCCCGGAGGAGATGAAGCAGCACCTCACCAGGGATCATCTCCGGCTCTATACGATCATCTGGGAGCGTTTTGTTTCCAGCCAGATGAAGAACGCTAAAACCAAAACGGTGAGCACCGATATTGCCGCCGGGAACGGCGTCTTCCGTATCGCCGGTACCAAGGTTGTGGAAAAGGGATTCTACCGGGTGTTGAAGCTTCTTTATTCAAAGGAAGAAAAGAGCAGCGCTTATCCCCTGTTAAAAATCGGTGATAAGGTAAAAATAGATAAATTCCATCCGGAACAGCATTTTACCCAGGGCCCGCCCCGGTACACCGATGCTACTATCGTGAAGATCCTGGAAGAAAAGGGCATAGGCCGGCCTTCGACTTACGCTCCCATTATTTCGGTACTTTTGGATCGTTACTATGTGACCAGGTCAAACAAACAGTTGGTTCCCACCCTGCTGGGCCGGATGATCTGCGATATGCTGGTGGAGTATTTCCCCCATGTGGTGGATACCGCCTTTACCGCCTCCATGGAAAATAAGCTCGACGAGGTGGAGGAAAGCCAGATCCTCTGGCCGGATATGATCCGGAATTTTTGGGACCCCTTTAAGGACAGGGTGGACGAGGTAGGGAAGACCCTGGAATCTTACAAAGGTTCCCTGGATGAGCCCACGGATCTGGTTTGCGAAAAATGCGGCAAGCCCATGGTAAAGAAGATCGGCCGTTTCGGTTTCTTTCTGGCCTGTTCCGGTTTTCCGGCCTGCCATAACACTAAATCTATCCCCTTGGCAAAATGCCCTAAGTGCGGCGGGGATGTGGTGGCCCGGAAAACCCGGGGACGGGGCAAGGAATTCTACGGATGTACCAATTACCCGGACTGTGATTTTATCAGCCACTTTAAGCCCATAAAACAGAATTGCCCCAAGTGCGGGCAGTTCATGGTGGAAAAATACGACAAGAAGAACGGGGCTCACAAGGCCTGCATCAACCCGGAATGTGATTATCTTCATTCTAACGATGATGAAGGGGATGACGGTGAATAGTAATGCTATTGATAGTAACACTGTTGCAGAATACCTGGGCTATCTCCGTTCTGTCCGGGGTGTTTCTGAACGGACCCTCCGGGCCTATGAGGGAGATCTTATCCGTTTTATAAATTACTGTAAAAACCACCGTATCCTTCCGGATACGGCGAAAGCCTATGAGGTACAGGGCTTTATCGGAGATCTCAGCGCCGAAGGAATGGCCTCGGGGAGCGTGAACCGGGCCCTTTCGTCAATCAGGGGATTCTACCGGTGGCTTGTCCGGTTTGGGCGGCGGAAGGACAACCCCGTAGGAAACCTCCGTAATCTTAAGGTGCCGAAAACTCTTCCGGTATTCCTCTGGGAAGGGGAGATGGCCGACTTTGCGGATCTGCCGGACACGGCGGGCATACTTTGGCCCCTGCGGGATAAGGCGCTAATCCTGGCCATGTACTCCGCGGGGCTGCGGATCTCGGAGCTGGTAACCCTCTCCCTAAAATCCATTGAGGAAGACCTTAGCGGGGGAAAAGTCATAGGAAAGGGTGATAAGGAACGGTACGTATTTTTTTCCGACGAAGCCCGGGAAGCTATTGCGGCGTATCTGCCCGCCAGGCACAGCCGGATCAAAGCGGAGCGTCCCACGGAAAAACTTTTTGTGAACCGCCGGGGAGGGCCTATTTCAGTGGCCGGGGTACGGTGGATTGTCGCCCAATACGCGAAACGGTCGGGGCTGCAGAAAAACGTATACCCCCACACCCTGCGGCACAGTTTTGCTACCCACCTGGTTAACGCCGGTTGTGACGTTAGAATAGTTCAGGAACTTTTGGGCCATGCCAGCCTTTCCACAACCCAGCGCTATACCCATGTGGATATGGAACGTTTAAAGAATGTATACGCCAAAGCCCATCCGCATAGTAGAAGGAAAATTAAGTGAAGAAACAAAACAGAAATTCGACGGAAAATAAATACGGTAACATTCGTTCAACCACGGTTATCGCGGTGCGCCGGGACGGCAAGGTCGCCATGGCCGGAGACGGTCAGGTAACTATGGGAGAAACGGTGATGAAGAACAATGCCCGTAAGGTCCGGCGGCTTATGGACGGCAAAGTTCTCTGCGGTTTTGCCGGAGCCACCGCTGATGCCTTTACTCTCTTTGATCGCTTTGAGGAAAAACTCAAGGAATATTCCGGGGATCTCGCCCGGGCGGCGGTGGAGCTGGCAAAAGATTGGCGTACCGATAGAGTCCTGCGGAGACTGGAGGCTCTGCTCTTGGTGGCGGATCTTTCCAAGACCCTCCTAGTTTCCGGTACCGGGGATGTGATAGAGCCCGCGGAAAGCGCCCTGGCCATCGGGTCCGGGGGTAATTACGCCTACGCCGCGGCCCTGGCCTATCTGGAGGGGAGCAGTTTTTCTGCGGTGGAGATTGCCGAACGGAGCCTTAAAATAGCGGGAAGTATCTGTATATATACTAACGGAAATATCACCCTGGAGGAATTAAGCTGATGAGTGAAAAAAATCTGGACCGGCTTACCCCTCGGGAAATCGTAGCGGAGCTTGATAAATATATTATTGGTCAGAAGAAGGCCAAACGGGCGGTGGCGGTGGCCTTGCGGAACCGTATACGGCGGCTTAAGCTGGACCCGGAGGTGCGGGAAGATATTGCCCCTAAGAATATCCTCATGATCGGCCCCACGGGGGTAGGCAAAACCGAGATTGCCCGTCGTCTGGCTAAGCTGGCGGGCTCTCCTTTCATCAAGGTGGAGGCCACCAAGTACACCGAAGTCGGCTATGTGGGCCGGGACGTAGAATCCATGATTCGGGACCTCATGGCCGCGGGGGTGCAGATGGTTAAACAGGAAATGCAGGAAACGGTCACCGCGGATGCGGAAAAACGGGCCGAGGAAGCCTTGCTGGATCTGCTCCTCCCGGGTACGGGAAAAAAGCCCAAGGAAGCAAAGCCAACCGAGAACCCGGTGGTACGGCCCATGGGCGCCTTCTCAATCAATCCCAGTAACGGCAACGGTTCCCTTATGGGCGCGGCTATACAGGTGGGTATCCCCATATCGCGGCGTGATACACAGGAAGTAAGCAATAACGAAATTGACAGTCCCTCTGAGGAGCCCGCCGCCGATGCGGGAGCTCAAAGTGATGCGAAGAATCAGAGGGATTCCACCCGGGAGAAATTTCGGATCATGCTCCGGGAGGGAAAGCTGGAAGACCGGCTGGTGGAAATAACCGTAAGCCAGACTCCCCAGTTTCCGGCCTTCGAAATGATGGGGGGCGGCATGGAGGAACTGGAGTCCAGCCTTTCGGGAATCGCCGGTTTCTTCGGGGGAGGCAAAAAAAAGAAGCTTCTTCCGGTGAGCCGGGCCAGGGAAATCCTTATCGCCGAAGAGTCGGAAAAACTTATAGACAGGGACCGGGTCAGCGATGAGGCCCGGCAGCGGGTCTGCGAGACCGGCATTGTCTTTATCGACGAAATCGACAAGATCGCCGTCAAAGGCGACAGGGGAGGGGGGCCCGATGTTTCCCGGGAAGGGGTTCAGCGGGACATACTGCCCATTGTGGAGGGCGCCGTGGTAAATACCAAGTGGGGCCCGGTGGACACCAGTCATATCCTCTTTGTCGCCGCCGGAGCCTTCAACGTTAGTAAGCCTTCGGATATGATCCCCGAACTTCAGGGGCGCTTCCCCCTGCGGGTGGAGTTGGAATCCCTGGGTAAGGTGGAGTTTTTGCGTATCCTCACGGAACCGAAAAACGCCCTGACCAAGCAGTATATCGATCTTCTGGCAACCGAGGGGGTGGAAATCGAATTTACCCCCGATTCCATTGATCGCCTGGCCGCCTTGGCGGCGGAGGTCAATTCCCGGCTGGAAAACATCGGCGCACGGCGTCTCCACACTATCATGGAAACCCTCCTGGAAGACCTTTCCTTCGAGGCTCCGGACATAGCCCCCACCAAAATTTCTATCACCGAATCCTATGTAAACGAGCGGCTCCAGGGCCTGGCGGTGGACAACGACCTGGGGAGATATATCTTATGAAAATTTTTAGGAAGCCGATAATCAATAGGGGAGGACCCTATGATATCTAATAATTTTGAAAAAACCATTGACCTGCTGCACCGGGCCATGGATGCCAACCTTATCCGCCGGGATGTGATTGCGGATAACTTGGCGAATTCCGGGGTTCAAGACTTCAAGCGATCTACCGTCAATTTTGAAAGCGAGCTGAAACGCGCCCTGGAAACGGAAAAACAGCGCCCGGCTCTGGAACCGACCCTGACCAACCCCAAACATATCCCCAATTGGCGGGAGCGGAATTATCAGGATGTGCAGCCCCGGCGGGTACTGGATTATACTAGTATATCCAAAAATAACGGGAACAATGTGGACATGGAACAGGAAATGATGCTGGCCCTGGAAAATCAGATGATGTACACCCTTTTAGCCCAGGCCACGACCTTCGAATTCAGCCAGATAAACATGGTATTAAGGTAGGATAGAATATGGGATTGTTCAACGCAATTAACATAGCCGCCACAGGAATGACCGTCGAACGGCTCCGTTCCGATGTGATCGCCGACAACATCGCTAACGCCTCCACCACCCGTACCGCCGAGGGAGGCCCCTTTCACAGGAGCCGGGTGATACTGCGTCCACGGGCGGAACAGCCCTTCTGGCGTTCGCCCTTTCTTCCGGACATGATGGACGGCGGGCCGGGTAAAGGGGTCAGGGTAGCGGAGATACAGAAGGATACCACTCCGAACCGGTTGGTCTACGATCCTACCCACCCCGACGCGATCCGGACCGGTCCACGGGCGGGGTATGTGGAGATGCCAAACGTGGATGTGGTCACCGAAATGGTGGATATGATTGCCGCATCCCGTGCGTACGAAGCGAATGCTTCAATTATTGACGGATCTAAAACAATGTTTTTGCGGGCACTGGAAATCGGAAGCAGATAAAAATAAACGGGAGGGAATAGATGAATATTTACAAACCTGAACTGGTAACCGGGGACAAGGTTCCCATGGTAATAACGAATCCCAAACACATGGTACCCAAGAGCGGTCCCTTTTCCATAGGCGGTCATGCCGCGCAAAGCAGGGGATCGGTTATATCCGAGATGGGAACCATGATCGGATCCGACGCGGTACTCCGCAGCGGCAGCTTCGAGGATGTGATGCTCTGGGCTCTGGACAAGGTCAGTGCGGAGCAGCAGTTTTCCGCAGATCTGGTCCAGAAGGCCATCACCGATCCGGGCTCCATGGATCCGCAGGATATTACTATTGCCCAGGCCAAGGCCGGCATGTCATTGAATATAGCCAGGACCGTGCTCAGCCGCGTGGTCCAGGGATGGAAGGATATTATTAATACCAGGTAATTAAAGTTTAGCGTGGTTCTTCTGGGGAGGGGAATATGAGCGAATGGTTTAAAAAAATTATCGAGCAGATCACCGGTCTGTGGGGCAAGTGGAGCTGGGTGCAGAGAGGCATCCTTATCGGTATAACCGCGGCGGTCATCGCCGGGCTTGTGGCCCTGGTGACGGTTTCTTCAGCGCCCACCATGGTACCGGTTATTGATGTTCCCATTAAAGATGAAAATAACCGGGACCGTATCATTACCAGGATAAACGAGGAAGGGATTAAAACTACAGTTAATGCCTCCGGGGTTATCATGGTGGAGGATGCCAAAACCGCCCAGCGGATGCGGGCCATCCTTATCCGGGAAGATATGATACCCGCGGGAACCGATCCCTGGGCCATTTTTGACCGGGACCGGTGGACCATCACCGACTTTGAGCGGAATGTTAACCTCCGGCGGTCCATCACCCAGATGGTTACGGATCATATTAAATCCCTGGACGACGTGGACGACGCTAATGTTACTGTCGTTATGCCGGAACGGGAACTCTTTACGGCGGACCAAAATCCGGTGACCGCTAGTGTTATTATCACCCCAAAACCTATGAGCGATATTACGGCGAACCGTAAAAAAATCGAAGGCATCCAGAAGATACTTAAATTTGCCGTGGAAGGGCTTAAGGATGAGAACATTGTTATTGCGGATCAGAACGGTTTAGTGCTCAACGATTTTGCCGGCATGGCGGAGTTTGACCGCTTGGCGGTGATCGAGCGGGAAACAAAATTGGTCCAGACCCTGGAAACCAAATATCGCGCCGCTGTGCTTAATTCTCTTCAGCATACCTTTACTAATGACCGGGTGCGGGACCTTAATATCAAGATTGCCATGGATATGTCCAAGAAGGCGGTGAGTACCGAAGAATTCTATCCCATCACCATAAAGCCCAGGACGCCGGGGCTCGCCTACGATGATTCCGAAACCGCCCGGTCCGTTACGCGGTCTGAGTCAAGCTCCAGCACGGCATGGAAGGGCACGGGGTTTAACCCCGAAGGTCCCGCAGGGGTTGAGGGCCAGACGCCGTCGGCGTTCCGGGATATGAGCAACCTTTACGGGGAGGTCGAACAGAAAACTCTGACCCATAATGAGGAAATCAACAGCAGGCGCATTGAAGAAGAGAAAAGTCCCAGCATAGACCGGGTAACCATCTCGGTGAATATCGACGGTACCTGGAAATTAAAGTATGATGAAAAGAAGAATCCCGTGGTACTGGAGGACGGTTCCCTGGAACGGGAATACACCCCGGTGCCGCCGGAGGATCTCCGCGCTGCCCAGGCTCTGATCCAGGATGCCATCGGCTTCAGCGCCGCCCGGGGGGATTCGGTTACCGTACAGAATATCCGTTTTGACCGGACCAGGCAGTTTGCCGAAGAGGATGCCGCATATTTCCGGCAGAAACAGATACAGACCACGATCCTGGTGCTGCTTTCGGGTGTAGCTTTACTGCTTATCGGGTTTATCGCCTTCCGGATGATCACCCGGGAACTGGAGCGGCGCAGGCGGGCCCGGGAAGAGGAACTTGCACGACAGCATCAGGAGATGCGGGAGCGGGCATTCGCGGAAGCGGAAGGGCAGGGAGTGGAGGTTTCCATGTCTGTGGAGGAACGGAAACGCATGGAACTCCAGGAAAACGCTATCAATATGGCGAAGGAACATCCCGGAGATGTGGCCCAGCTTATCAGAACCTGGCTGTTGGAGGAATAGTATATGGCTAAAGCAACTGCAGCAGGCGGGGTTGCCGCCGGAGGAAAAAAGAAGGGGGCCAAGGAATTTACCGGCCGCCAAAAGGCCGCGGTTTTCCTGGTCAGTATCGGCTCTGAGATATCCGCGGAGATATTTAAGTATCTCCGTGAAGATGAAATAGAAACACTTACCTTCGAGATTGCCCGGATGGAAACCATAGAGCCGGATCAGAAGGAGGCGGTCCTTATGGAGTTCCAGGAACTCATGATGGCCAACGAGTTTATCACCACTGGCGGTATTGATTACGCCCGAGAGCTTTTGGAAAAATCCTTGGGAAGCCAGAAAGCTATCGACATCATCAACCGCCTTACTTCCAGCCTCCAGGTCCGGCCCTTCGATTTTATACGCCGCACTGATCCTGCGCATCTCCTCAACTTTATCCAGCAGGAACATCCCCAGACCATCGCCCTAATTTTGGCGTATCTGGAACCGAATAAGGCTTCTATCATTTTGCAAAACCTCCCCCACGAAGTGCAGAGCGATGTGGCCCGGCGTATCGCCACCATGGACCGTACCAGCCCGGAAGTGCTCCGGGAGGTGGAACGGGTTCTGGAGAAGAAACTTTCCACCCTGTCCAGCGAAGACTATACCACTGCGGGGGGCGTAGAAAACATCGTAGAAATACTGAACCTGGTGGACCGGTCTTCCGAAAAGCAGATCATCGAAGCGCTGGAAGACGAAGATCCGGAACTGGCGGAAGAAATCAAGAAGCGGATGTTCGTGTTTGAAGATATTGTCATGCTGGATGACCGGGCCATACAGCGGGTTATGCGGGAAGTGGATTCCCAGGAATTGTCCAAGGCCCTCAAGTCGGTGGATACGGAAGTACAGGATAAGATTTTCCGGAACATGAGTAAGCGCGCTGCCCAGATGCTTAAGGAAGACATGGAGTTTATGGGACCGGTACGGCTTAAAGATGTTGAGGAAGCGCAGCAGAAGATCGTTTCCATCATCCGGCACCTGGAAGAGACCGGTGAAATCGTAGTGGCCCGCGCCGGGGAAGACGAGTTGGTAGTATGATTAACAAGGCGGTTTTCAGGCCCGGTGAACTTATACTCAGCAATGAAAAGGTCATTCTGGACCCTCCCCAGGCCTACGAGGAAGAAACCCTTAATCCGGGGCCGGTACTTGAGGAACTGGACGAAATACCGGAGATGCCGGAATTTACCGGCCCCACTGCGGATGACCTCAGGCGGGAAGCGGAATTGTTCAAGTCCCATTGGGAAGAAGAACGGGAGGGTATGATCCAGGAAGCCCGGAACCGGGTGGATGCAATCATAAGAGATGCCCGGGCAAACGCCGGTGAAGAGACCAGTCGTGCAAGTGATGAGGCGGAACGGATAAAAAAACAGGCGGAGGCGGAGGCGGAGAATATTCTTGCAGAGGCTAGGCAAAAAGCGGAGGAGATTGAAAGCTCCGCTCAGGCGGATTTCGACAATGAACGCAGGGAAGCGGTGGATGCGGGTTTTAAGGAGGGCCGGGAAGCGGGGTACACCGAAGGCAAGGCCGAGGCAGATCGCCTCATTGAGAGAGTCCAGACCGTGTTGGAACGGGCTCAGAGCCGGCGGGAAGATATCCTCGTGGATACCGAAGGACAGATCGTAAATTTAGTGCTTCTCATGGCCCGTAAGGTTGTTAAACTCATCTCCGAAACCCAGGAAGAGGTGGTAAAGGCCAATGTGGTCCAGGCCCTTCGTAAGATAAAAGGCCATGGAAATATCATAGTCCGGGTGAACATGCGGGATGTAAAACTTACTACCGAACATATTAACAGTTTTATTAAACAGATGGAAGGGATAAAAGGCGTGCAAGTGGCGGAGGATTCCACGGTTGATCCCGGCGGTTGTATCATCGAAACCGATTTTGGTGAAATTGATGCCCGGATCAGCAGCCAGCTTACGGAACTTGAGGCGAAGATCCTGGGAATGTCTCCGATCAGGACAAAGTCCAAGGGCGCGCCGTCACTGTCCGCCGCGGCTGAGTAGGGGGCGGATCATGGAAGCGCTCTTAGAGAAGTATCTCGAAACAGCGGAAGAAACGGAAACCATAAAATATGTGGGCCATGTAATTAAGGTTCAGGGCATACTTATCGAAAGCGCCGGCCCCCAGGCGGTGATCGGCGAAGTATGCCGCATAGAAATCCCCCGGGGTAGGGGGACCATCCTGGCTGAAGTGGTGGGGCTCTCCGGCGGCATAGTCCAGCTTATGGCCTACGAGGAAATTGAGGGCATAGAGATTGGAAACCGGGTAATTGCTTCCGGGGATCAACTGGGGGTACCGGTTTCACAAAAACTGTTGGGCCGGGTCCTGAACGCCATGGGCCGCCCGGTGGACGACAAGGGTGAAATTGAATCTCCCGTACATTATCCTGCCATGTCCGGTTCTCCAAACCCTCTTAAGCGCCCCCGAATAAAAGATCGCCTTGTTACCGGGATTAGGGCCATCGACGGCATGCTGGCGGTAGGCCGGGGGCAGCGCATGGGGATCTTCGCCGGGTCTGGGGTGGGGAAGTCCACCCTGTTGGGCATGATTGCCCGGAACACCAATGCCGACGTGAATGTGGTAGCCCTCATCGGTGAACGCGGCCGTGAGGTAAACGAGTTTATCGAAAAGGACCTTGGCCCGGAAGGTCTGACCCGTAGCGTAATTGTGGTAACTCCTTCCAACTCGCCTCCCCTGGCCCGGCTCCGCGGCGCCTATACTGCCACGGCGGTGGCGGAATACTTCCGCGACCAGGGCCTGGACGTGATGCTCCTCTTCGATTCAGTTACCCGTTTTGCCAGGGCTCAGCGTGAAATTGGTCTGGCTATCGGTGAACCCCCGGCAACCCGGGGCTATACCCCTAGTATGTTCGATTCCATGCCCAAACTACTGGAACGTTGCGGAACATCCAACAGGGGTACTATTACCGGCTTCTATACGATTCTTGTGGACGGCGATGACATGGACGAACCGGTGTCGGATACGGTTCGGGGAATTCTGGACGGCCATATCATCCTTTCCCGTAGTATGGCTCAGCGTAACCATTATCCCGCCATTGATGTCCTCGCCAGCATAAGCCGTCTGGCGCCTTATGTGTCCGGCCCGGTTACCACAAAGGTGGTGGGCTATATACGCCGTCTCATGGCGGTCTACAGCGAGGCGGAGACTCTGATCAATGTGGGGGCCTATCATACTGGTTCCAACCCGGCCATTGATGAAGCCATCGCCAAACGAGATGCCATAGAACAGTTCCTCATCCAGATGGTGGAAGAAAAAACTCCGGTGATCGAATCCCTGCGGACCCTGGGCAAAATTGCGAATATGGAGATCCCCGAGGAAGAACTATCCGGGTATCAGGTATGAAGCGTTTCAGATTCGATCTCCAGCAGGTTCTGGAACTGCGGGAATATGCGGAGCGGGAAGCGGAAATAGAATTGGGCAAGGCCGTGGGCGCTCTGAATTTGATAGAGCAGCATATCGCCTCGGTGGCGGAAGCGCGGTACCATGCCGCGGCGGAACGGTTCGCCCCGGAAAACGGGTTTGAGAAGATACAAAGCTACGACCGGTATATCCTGCGGCTCGATCAGACCAGGGACAAACTCCTCATGGACGCCGCCCGGGCGGAACTGGTTGTGGCGGAAAAGCGGGACCTATACCTGGAAGCTTCCCGGGAACGGAAGATTCTGGACAAGATCAAGGAACGCCGCCAAGAGGAATACCGTAAGTTCATCCGGGCGGAGGAAAACAAAGAACTGGATGATATCGCCGCGAGAATGCACCGGAACTGATACGTTATAGCGGCGGGCATTTCGGAGGACCGGTTTTTTTTCCAAGAAGCGGTTCAACCACTGGAAAGCGTTTGACTTGGCTTTCGTCTACATCAATTATGGCTTCGTTTGAGGTCAATCATCTTGCGGATCACTTCCAACATAAGCAAACAAACGTAAAATATGCTTATTTATGTTTTTTATTGACATTTTGTATATCACGTCATATAATGGTTGCTGGTTGGGGTATGGAAATCGTCCTGGGTCTTGGTGACAGTATTGACTATGAAATTCGCTGGGATTCCGCCGTTTTTGAAGGGCTGATTCGGGAATTTGGCCTTTCCAGGGCGGAGCTTAATACCAATACCCCGATTAAAACCGAGAGGGATCTCCTTATTACCATTCTGGGGTTCCTTAAGGACAGCGGCGGCGGGGAGCGTTTTGTTGGGGACCCGGCAATTATTGAAAATTTTTCACGCCATTTTAAGAACAAGATAACCCTTGGAGGTACGGCGATCCGTGCGGCCATTGCGATGGATAAACTTGGGTATACATTTGCGCTGCATCTGGTAACCATAAACAGGCATGTGAAACGGTTGATGCCGAAGGGTTGTGTTTGGATTTGTAGCAACCAGGAGGAAAGCTCGTATCCTCATCTGATAGTACAATTTTCGCGTGGGGCCAAGGTTAATACCGCCGATGTCAGCATAGAAACTACCAGGGCAAACAGGATTATCTATACAAATGACAGGGACAATGAACTGGTCCGTATCCATCCGGAACTTCAAAACCTGTTAATAGGGGCAAAGGTGTTTCTATTGTCCGGTTTTAATGCTATGCATGATGCGTCACTGGTTGAAGACCGTTCCCGGGAAATACGCCGGATACTGCGATCCCTGATTCAGAAGCCAATAGTTTTTTTTGAAGACGGCCATTATCATGTCCCTGAGCTGCATAAAATAGTAAAAAACTATCTCCTGGAATATATTGATATTTATAGTTTGAATGAAGACGAACTACAGGGTTCCCTTGGCCGTAAGGTTTTACTGACCGATGCCGGGGCTGTCGGTGAAGCCCTCCGAAGCCTGCATGAAATAATCCCGGTTAAACTGTTGGTGGTACATACAAAGTTTTGGGCTTTGGCGTACGGGGCAGACGCACCGCGCTATGGGGATGCGCTTTTGGGCGGCATTACCATGGCTACAACCAGATTTCGTCTTGGGGATGATTTTGCAAAGGAAGATTACCGTGATACCGGATTGTTAGCGCCTGAAGAACCGGGGAAACTATTTTCCCGGGAAATAAAGGCTTCCCTGGGGGATAGGGTATGCTGCGTTCCGTCGTTCCAGGTCCCGGAAGAGGATGCTACTACCATTGGTCTTGGTGACGCATTTGTCGGTGGTTTTTTACCGGCATTAATTAAGATAAATCAAGGAGAAAATTGATGAGTATTGTAACAAACAAAGAACTGCTTACCCGGGCGAAAGCGGGTCACTATGCGGTCCCCGCATTTAACACAAACAATCTGGAGTATACCCAGGCGATTTTAAGGGCCGCAGATGAATTAAATTCCCCGGTTATTATTGAGGCGGCAAAAAGTGAAATTGACTATATGGATGGTCATGTATTTGTTGCCATGGTAAAAGCCATGACCGAGAAATTATCCATTCCGGTGGGCATCCATCTGGATCACGGACCGAGTTATGAAGAAGTAATCCGTTGTATAAATTATGGGTTTAAATCGGTTATGTACGACGGCTCTTCCTTCCCGCTGGAGAAAAATATCGCCGTTACAAAAGAGGTTGTCGCCGCCGCCCATGCCGCCGGTATAAGCGTTGAAGGGGAAATTGGGGTTATCGGTCAGGCGGCGGACAGTCCCGAGGGAAAGAAGAACGATATGATTGGTCTTGCTGACCCTGCGGAATGTGAGCGTTATGTTAAAGAATCCGGGGTGGATTGTTTTGCCGCCGCTATCGGCAATGCCCATGGTATTTATACCCGCAAACCGGAATTGCGGTTTGATCTTCTTGCGGAAATTGAAAAAAGGACCGGAGTGCCTCTGGTACTGCACGGTGGGACCGGTATTCCCGAGGATGATCTCCGTAAGGCAATCACCATGGGTGTTTCAAAGATCAATTTCAGCACCGTTATGCGGAAGGGTTGTATTGAGACTTTAGTAGAAACCTTGAATAAGAATCCCGGAGATTGGGATTTAATGAAGATGCTGAACCCGTCCTGGAACAAAATGAAGGAAATCGCAAAGCAGCATATTGTTATGTGTATGAGCGACCATAAAGTCTGATCTATCAGAGTTGTTCGGAAATCTCAAGTTTCCGAACAACTTCCGCTGAGAACCGCAAAGTGCGGAGCATTTTGCCAAGACTTGTTCGACAACCAACCGGGGTGTTGAACAAGCCCATTCAAAGGTAATTGATACTATGACCCACAAGGTTTTTACCGAAGAACGGCATCAGAAGATGCTCGATTTTATAAATTCAAGAGAAAGGGTTAAGGTTGAGGATCTTGCAAAGCATTTTAATGTAACTGAAACGACGATCCGGCGCGATCTAATCACCCTTGAAAAGATGGGATTTATATACCGGGCCCACGGGGGGGCCTTTAAGCGGGAACAGCAGTCAATTTGGCAGTTAATTTCTCTTCAGACCCGGTTGAGTCAGTACGCAGAAGAAAAAGAACGGATCGCCCTCCAGGTTTCCCTGCTTATCCGGGACGGTGAAAGCCTCATGATAGACGGTGGCAGTACTACTGTGAAGGTCACTCAGAAATTGTGTGAAAGGAAAAATCTTTTGGTTGTTACTAATGCCCTTACTATCGGTGAATTATTTGCGGGATCAAACAGCAACAAGGTTATCTTGACCGGCGGGGAGCTTCTAAGAGAGACAAATGCGTTGACAGGGAATGCCGCGGAATACGTTATTTCAAAATACCGGGCTGATAAGGCGATTATCGGTGTTTCCGGACTAATTCCCTCCGAGGGGTGTTTCGCCGCTATACCTAATGAAGGGGCGGTCAAAAACCTGATGCTGCAAAATTCCCGGGAAAAAATCATTGTTACCGATAGTTCAAAAATAGGGGTGCAGGCATTTTATTTTTTTTATGATATTAAGAATATTGATATATTGGTTACGGATAAAAATATAAAAAAAGAGGATTTGTCAAATTTGAAAAAAGCGGGAGTCGAAGTGTTTGTTGTATGAGGTTTCCGAACAACGCTAATATATAACGGGTCACTAGTGTCAAAAATAAGAACAGATTTTACCATACGAACTCCTGTTGAACCGATAGAGTTTTCGGTAATTTTTGGGGAGGCGATGGATTGAGCAGCCATTCAAAGAGATTGATCCTCTGGAACAACATCGTTTTGATAACGGAAATAAAATTGGTAAACGACATTCCCATATTTTTTGTTTGTACCTTCAGAAAATAGAACAACAAATAAACTATAAGAGCTATCCAGATTTGTGTCAGTACCACATTCTTTGAGCCCGTAAATTATTTTGTGTAAACGGTACATCATAGGGGAACCCTGTCTTCCCCGTAAATGATCGCGAATTGATTAAGGGCTGCCCCCCAATCCCGTATGGGCATTGTCCATTTTCT